>NZ_JBGUAU010000004.1:0-217490 GCF_041820985.1 Evansella sp. AB-rgal1 | reverse complement strand
TATTATTTGGTGGGCCTGAGTGGACTCGAACCACCGACCTCACGCTTATCAGGCGTGCGCTCTAACCAGCTGAGCTACAGGCCCTCAAGCAACATTTGTAACTATACCATTTATAATTACATGATGCAAGAGGAAATTTTGGAGCGGGTGATGAGAATCGAACTCACGACATCAGCTTGGAAGGCTGAGGTTTTACCACTAAACTACACCCGCATATGATAGATTACTCTTATTATTAAGTATAAAGCTGTATTTTCTAATTTCCTTACATAAAAGTCTTTCCTTCGACTAAATTTGTGTCATCAAATCAACTATTAGAAAGTTGATTCATTTAAATGGTCGGGAAGACAGGATTTGAACCTGCGACCCCCTGGTCCCAAACCAGGTGCTCTACCAAGCTGAGCCACTTCCCGATATATGCTCTCATTATTGGGCAGCCTTAGAGGAATCGAATTCCTAACCTTATGATCCGTAAGTCAACCAGTCTATCCAAATGAGCTACGGGCGCCTCTTAGAACAATAATATTTATATTTTCCTCTACTCTTAAATGTGCAAGTACAATTACAACGTTTTTCAATAAACATAATTGGTGCGGTCGAGAGGATTTGAACCTCCACGGGGTTAACCCCCACTAGGCCCTCAACCTAGCGCGTCTGCCGTTCCGCCACGACCGCAAAATATATTTTCATAGTCTGAGATCGAATAGGAAGACAGGTATATCATCATAATCGTTTCTCAATAAAAAGTCAATACTCTGCAACAAAAAATACATTATTACGTTGGTGCGGGTGAAGGGAGTCGAACCCCCACGCCCGAAGGCACTAGATCCTAAGTCTAGCGCGTCTGCCAATTCCGCCACACCCGCACATGATATGGCGGTCCCGACGGGAATCGAACCCGCGATCTCCTGCGTGACAGGCAGGCATGTTAACCGCTACACCACGGGACCACTTTATAATTGAAAAAATAATGATAATAATTAATGGTGGAGGATGACGGGCTCGAACCGCCGACCCCCTGCTTGTAAGGCAGGTGCTCTCCCAGCTGAGCTAATCCTCCGTTAATAAAAGAATTATTAGCTACAATCAAGTAGACAATAAGGGAATAGTTAAATGATAGCGCTTATATATCTTCCGACTAAACATAATTTTACCTTAGATAGTCTTTATACAAAAGGAAAAGATATATAAGTGGTGACCCGTACGGGATTCGAACCCGTGTTACCGCCGTGAAAGGGCGGTGTCTTAACCGCTTGACCAACGGGCCTTAATTTACGGAATATTTCGATGGCGGAGAAGGAGGGATTTGAACCCTCGCGCCGCTTACACGACCTACACCCTTAGCAGGGGCGCCTCTTCAGCCACTTGAGTACTTCTCCAAAAAAAAATGGCTCCACAGGTAGGACTCGAACCTACGACCGATCGGTTAACAGCCGATTGCTCTACCAACTGAGCTACTGTGGAATAGTAATATTTCAAATGGACTTTTTACATTTTAAACAAATTAAAAAGACATGTCAATATCTTTTATAATTACCTTCTTGTCTCATTAGCGACTTTTATAATATACCATATCAATTTATTACCGTCAATATTATCTCACTAAATTTGTAACTACCTTTTTTATCCTACCTTTACATTTTCCACATACATATTTACTTGTGTCAAATTGTCTTCTCCTTTTAAATTGGACACCACACTTCCTACATTCATATATATGTACCTTCGAACTACTTGACCGAGTATTCGGTAACGTTTTACAAAACCTAGTTCCCCCCACCTGCTTTAATAACAATTTGAAATCATCATCCTTGTGCATGTAACCCTTCTTTTCTAAATGAAGGTGGTAATGACATAACTCATGTTTAATAATTTTTTCTAACTCTCCTTGGCCATGATACTCAAATTGTTTAGGATTGATATCAATATTATGAGTTGTTAAGGAGTATCTACCACCAGTAGTCCGTAATCTAGGATTGAAGTAGGCTTTATGCTTAAACGGCTTTCCAAAATCATTAACAGATATAAATTCTACAAGCTTTTGTAATTCAAAATCATTCATTAATTACACCTCACCACTTTTCTTACTTCATAATATCACAAAAAAAAATAGGAAAAGATAATACAATAAATATTGATTTATACTTAAAACTTTTGTGCACAATTTTGGGATAACAATGACAAGCAGTCCGTCATATAGTATTACTACCATCGATTTTCAACAAAAGGAAAGGGGGACAATTGTATGCCATCTTGGCTTCAGCGACAACTGCAGGAAGCCTATCAAAGAAAAGATTTAGAGCAAGTTCGCATATTAAATCAATGCTGGTTTTATTATAAGGAAACGCTACCTGCACCTTCCGAAAAAGAACAAAGATTTAATACGTAAATATATGTATTTTTAATATAGATACTTAAGTTACACACAAATGGAGGATAGTGATAAGGTTAAAGGTTACCTTTCCTATCCTCCATTATAGTATAACTAGCAAACGTTTCTTATTATGAAGAAACAGTTTGATTGGCTGGCTTTAACATCGTTAAAGCAACTCGCCCTTTTTTTGAATCTACTTCATCTACCCAAACCGTAACAACATCCCCTACTGACACAACTTCCATAGGATGTTTCACAAATTTATTAGCTAATTTAGATATATGAACTAGTCCATCTTGTTTCACACCAATGTCAATGAATGCCCCAAAATCAACAACATTCCGAACCGTACCTTGGAGTTCCATACCCGCTGAAAGATCATCCATGGATAAGACATCTGTTTTTAACATAGGTTTAGGAACGTCATCACGTGGGTCTCTCCCCGGTCTTGATAAGGCATCTAATATATCCTTCAGTGTTGGAACTCCTACATCAAACATAGAAGCTAACTCCTCCACATTCACAGAATCAATTTTTTCTTTTACTATTTCTGTACCTAAATCTTCTGTAGTAATGGACAAGTGCTCCATAATTTTCTTTGTAACAGGATAGCTTTCCGGATGAATGCTTGTACGATCTAACGCTTGGTTTCCATCAATTATCCGAAGAAATCCGATACATTGTTCGTACGTTTTCGCACCTAATCTTGGAACTTTCTTCAATTGGCTACGATTTTTATATTTCCCTTCCTCTTCTCGATGCTTCACAATGTTATTCGCAACAGCTTTTGAAAGCCCGGACACATATTGTAATAGAGAAGACGAAGCAGTATTCACATTTACCCCTACTTTGTTAACAACTGTTTCCACGACAAAGGTTAACGAGTCATTTAACTTTGACTGGGTTACATCGTGCTGATATTGTCCAACCCCAACAGATTTCGGATCAATCTTCACTAGTTCCGCTAATGGATCTTGGATTCTCCTAGCAATTGAAACAGCACTTCTTTCCTCTACCTGTAGATCTGGAAATTCTTCTTTGGCCAGCTTTGATGCAGAATAAACACTAGCCCCTGCTTCATTAACAATTAAGTAGAACATTTTACGGTCTACTTCTTTCAATACTTCCGATATAAATTGTTCTGATTCTCTAGATGCTGTTCCATTCCCAATAGCGACCATCTCGATATCAAATTGCTCTATATATTGCTTTACTTTTTTCTTCGCTTCTTCTACTTGGTTACGAGGTGGTGTTGGATAGATGACATCAATCGCTAACACTTTCCCAGTCTCATTTACAACGGCAAGCTTACAACCAGTTCGATATGCAGGGTCTAGCCCAAGAATAATCCGATCTTTCAATGGTGGTTGAAGTAATAAGTTACGTAAGTTTTCGGAAAAAATATGAATTGCTTGCTCTTCTGCTTTTTCTGTTACTTCATTCCGTATTTCCCTTTCGATCGATGGTTCAATTAACCGCTTGTATCCATCTTCTATTGCTTCTAATATTTCCTTTTTAGCAATTGTCTGCTTTCCTTTTATCACAAACTTTTCTAACCAAGTTATAATTCGATCTCGTGGAGGTATTATCGCTACCTTTAAAACATCCTCTTTTTCTCCACGATTTAATGCTAACACTCGATGAGGAACAATTTTCTTTACTTCTTCCGAGTATTCATAATACATTTCGAATATTGCTTTCTCATCTTCTGCCTTACTTTTCTTCTCAGAAGACATTTTTCCTTCTGTAAAAGTCATATGACGAACTTGTTTACGAATATCCGCATCATCTGATAAATATTCACTTATAATATCCTTTGCACCTTGAATTGCGTCTTCTGCTGTATGTATTTCATGTTCTTCACTTACATATATAGAAGCTTCTTGTTCCACTGAGCCTGATGTAGGTAGGGAAAAAATCCACTGTGCCAGTGGCTCTAATCCTTTTTCTTTCGCTACAGTCGCTTTTGTACGACGTTTTTGCTTATATGGCCGATACAAGTCTTCTACTTCGGTAAGTTTCGTTGACTTTTCTATACTCTCTTTTAAATCAGGAGTAAGTTTTCCTTGCTCTTCAATGATTCTAATAACTTCTTCTTTTCTATTTGCAAGGTTTGTGGTATATGTCCATGCTTCTAGTATGCTTCTAATCTGTTCTTCATCTAGACCACCTGTAAACTCTTTTCGGTAACGAGCAATGAAAGGAACTGTATTCCCTTCTTCTGATAATGAGATAACGCTTTTTACTTTCTCTTCTTTAATTTGTACTTGTTTTGTTACAAGTGAGAGAATTGACCTTTGTTGTTCTGTCCAATCCATTAAAAACAGACCTCCCATATTCTTCTAAACACTAGCTCTTTTCCTCTACGATTATACTCTAATTAATAACCAATGTTAAACCAACATATATTAATCATTGGAACTCCCCTGAAATACGTACATCTGACTATCTAGTAATGGTACCTTTGTTGAATTTATTCCAATTGCTTCTGTTCCCTTTATATAAAGTTAAATGTACTAATATGCTTCATATGGTGTTTTCACCCATCACGGTGCTAAATTTCACCTGTGGGGAGCTGCGACCTCTACTCTATTTACATCGTAGTCGTGAACACACCTAATAACATAAAAAAGCAAAGTAAGGAGACTCCACTACTTCGCTTTAAATGTTCCTTATATAATTTTCCCAATCACGATCGTTGTATCATCATTTGTATCTTGCATTTCATCCGTCAGCTGCGATATAGCTACTTCCGGAGAACTCAGTTCAACAAAATGGGTATGAAAGGATGGACTAAACTTTAACCCGTCAGAATATAAAAGAAAAGTCATTCCCTTTTCAAAACTCGTTCTTTGTATGCGAAATACTTGTTTTTTTCCTGATAAATATCCTCTTGATGGGATGGGGCGGTCTAGCTTCCCAGACGGAGTATAAAAAATACAACCAATATTCCCTACATTGCAATACTCCATTTCCTTTTCGGCTAAATAAATCTTAAGCACCCCTAGTACCGTCCCTCTTTTTGACGTTAATACTTGATTGCACATTTTCATAATTGTTGATACATCTAGATGATGATGGCTTTTTATTTCTTCGATAGCTGCGGAAGATGCTTCTAGCGCTTCCTCGCCACTTCCTAAACCATCAGCAACTGCTATTAACACATATTCCTCCGTGCTGACAGTAAAAACAGAATCACCTGAACACCAATTCCCTTTTTTAGCTGTTTGGTACGTACTTACTATTGCCCCATTCAAATGGTGGTTTTCTATCATTAAAGACACTCCGTCGATTCTACTTTTATTGATTCTCTTAGCTTTTGTAAAGCTCTTCGTTGTAAACGAGATACATGCATTTGAGAAATCCCTAATTTATCTCCTGTTTCTTTTTGACTCAAATTTTCAAAGTATGTTAAATTCAGGATTTCCTTTTCCCTATCTGTTAAAACCCCGAACGCTTTACCTAATAAAAGTTGTTGATTTGTCTTTTCGTACCCTTCCTCCGTAGACCCAACAAGATCTAATAAAGTAACAGCACTTCCTTCATCATCTGCTTCTATGGACCTATCAACTGAGAGCGCTTGGTAGCTTTTGCCCATTTCCATTGTTTCAAGAATTTCCTCTTCTGTAACTCCTATATGATTTGCTATTTCTTCTACTCGTGGGGACCTTTGAAGCTCTGTAGTTAACTCTTCCACTGCATTTTTAATTTTCGGCCCTAATTCTTTAATTCGACGCGGAACATGGACACTCCATGTTTTATCACGAATAAATCTTTTTATTTCACCAACAATGGTAGGAACAGCAAAAGACTCAAAACTCCTGCCGAATTCCGGGTCAAATCGTCGAAAAGCCGCTAATAAGCCTATCATTCCAACTTGAATTAAATCTTCGTCATGCCGCTGCCCTTTTGAAAATTTACGCGCAAGAGCCTGAACAAGATTCTCAAATTCCAGAACCAATTTTGTTTGAACCTCTTCATCCCCAGTCTTTTGAAATTTTTCTATCATTTGCAAAATTCGATCCTTACTGTTTGGGAGTTTCCTTTGAGATTCCGTTGTCATCTTGTTCCACCCCATCTCTTTGAAGGAACTTCGTCATTACGATCATAACACCTGAATTACTATTGATTTCAACCTTGTCCATCAATGTCTCAATTAAAAACAGTCCGAGACCTCCCTCCTTCAATTCCTCAATTGGTTTCGTTGCATCAACTGGTCCTTTTCCATTTATAAATGAGTTTACATCTATATCGCCACCACGATCAGCCACCATAACTTCTAGCCTATCAGAAAAAACATTACACCCAATAAACATAAGAGCTTCTTCTTTGTCTGTATCGTTATAAGCATGATTCACAACATTCGTACAAGCTTCCGCTACTGCTATTTTAATATCTTCTATATCGTCATACGAATACCCCAATCTATTCGCAATTCCAGAGACTGTTAATCGAACGACACCAACATATTCCGGTTTAGCTGGCATTTTTAATTCAATGAAATCGGATGTTTGTGTCATACCTAAACTTCCTCCCTCTGATCTTCGTTAATATCTATCACTTCATTTAACCCAGTAATCTCAAAAAGGCGTTTCACTCGACTATTTGCACCAATTATTTTAAGACTACTATTTGATTTATCTGCTGTTTTCAATGCACCAATAAATATCCCTAGGCCTGTACTATCAATATAATGAACATCTGATAAATCTATTATAATCAACTGTTCCGCTTCCTGAGCAATAGGATTTAGTTTTTCTTTTAGAACAGAAGCAGTATATACATCTACTTCACCACTAAGTTTAACGACACTCTTTTTTCCATTCCCCTGCACATCAACTTGTAAATTCATCATCTTCCCTCCTGACGATTCGATACACTTTTTTTCAATACCCCTTTTGATAGAAAACTAAACATTTCTTCTTAGTATTAGTAGTGTAAAATCATCTTTTAATTTAAAATCTTGTATTTTCTCAAGCTCTCGATATACTTGCTCCACCATTGCTTGAGCCGGTAAGTGAATATATTTTTTTATAAGCTGTGTTATTTGGTATCTTTCAATAAATTCTCCATCGATTCTCGATTCTGTAACCCCATCTGATAGAAGCACAATAAAATCTCCTGGGTTCAACTCTAATACGTACTCTTTATAGTTCACTTTTGAAGATACACCTAGTACAAGTCCTTTTGTATCCATATTCTCAAATTTGTTTTGAGAAGCACGATAAACGAATCCAGGTTCGTGACCTGCACTGGAATAGTAAAAATGATGTAGTTTAGGGTCATACGTTCCATATACCATCGTTATAAACATATCACTATCAATATTTCTTTCCACAACTCGATTTAAATTCTCTAAGAGACCTGCTGGCTGTAATCGTTGTTCAGGCAGACTGTCCATCGCATACTTTATCATGGACATGCTCATTGCTGCAGGAACACCTTTACCGATGACATCTGCTACAGCTACTCCAATATTCCCATTATCATCTTCCATATAGTGATAATAATCCCCGCTCATTTTTCCTGCCGGAACACTTACAATCCCAAAGTCTAACTCATCGACTGTAATGGGTTTACTTGGTAATAAAGACTTTTGCATCCTTGCAGCTACGGTAAGCTCAGAATCTAGTTGACGTTGACGATCTCGCAAACTCAAATGTTCTCTATGTGCTAATCCATAACCAATCATTATCTCCAAAAGTAAATCATAGGAATCTATCACTTCTTGAGGGAGGTCCTTAATTAGTTCTTTTAATACAGACAAATGAAGACTTACCATTTCTTCAGGTGACATATCTTTTTCTATCATCTCTTTACTAAACTGCTGCGCTGAATAAAGGGTAAGCTCACTCTTGTCCTTTATATAGTTCTTTAACATTTCACGATAGTATTGATACAAAGATAGTTTAGTTTTCTCCAATAAATATGGCACCTCCTATCGAAGCCATTTAATTGCGGTAATAGTTGTTCCTTCATTTAATACTGAATCAATTGCAAATTCATCCATCAATCGTTTAACACCAGGTAGTCCAGCCCCCAAACCTCCAGAGGTTGTATATCCATCTTCCATTACTTTTCTAATATCTTTAATACCAGGACCATTATCAATTGCAGCAATCTTTACCCCTTTTTTCCCAGAACGGTGTACCTCTTCAATATGGATCTGTCCTTTTTTTGCATATAGATAAATATTTCTGGCAAGCTCTGATATGGCAGTTGTAATTCTCGCTTGGTCAACGGAACCAAAACCTACCTCTCGTGCAAGCTTTCTTCCGGCTTGACGAGCCGCTACTATTCCCCACTCACTATTTATATCAACATGGGTCTGGACTTGCATGTTCAACCCTCCAATTCGAGTTGGAGTCTATCCAACCCTTGTTCAAGGTCCAATGCAGTTGGTACATCATCTAACGTAATCCCCATATCAATGAGTGTAATAGCAACAGCTGGTTGGATCCCCGTTAGTACAACTTTAGCCCCCATAAGATTGGACATGTCTACAACGTCCCCTAATACTTTTGCAATAAATGAATCGATCATTTCTACAGAGGTCAAATCAATTACTACTCCGCGAGATCCTTCTTCATGAATCTTACTTAATACATCTTCTTGAAACTGAAGAGCTGTTTGATCATCTAGTTCTACTTGTACTGAAATTAATAAATAATCTCGAAGTTTTAAAATCGGAATACGCAATATAAATCCCCCTCTCTCTAATCTTCCAATTCAACGATTCTTCGTTTCGTCATTTCTAAAGCTGATTCAATCCCCTTCTTTAACGTACTCTTTGTAGGGAATTTGCTCAAATCAATCCCTAAGTTAACAATTGTTTGCGCTATTTCTGGTCTAATTCCTACAAGAATACAAGTTGCCCCTACTAAACGAACCGCTTCAGAAGCTTGAATAATATGATGGGCGACCATCGTATCAACTACTGGAACACCAGTAATATCGATTAATACAACCTCGGACCGATGTTCAATAACTCCTTGCAATAAATTTTCCATTATATGTTTTGCACGCTCTGTATCGATAGTACCAATTAAAGGCATAACACTTATGCTATCTACTACTGGTATAAGAGGCGCTGAAAGTTCTTTTAATGCCATTTTCTGTAAAAATACTGTGTTTTCCCAAGAACCTGAATACTCGTTAACTAGTAGGTTAACAATTTCATCAATCCAATTCTCAATTTGCTGTAGTAGTTCAACACTTTGATAATAGTCAGTATCATTTTTTGCTAGAGTTAGAACAGTTATTTTTCGAAACTCTTGCAATCCTCTTGTAATGTAATTTAATGGCCAACCTAATTGAATAAGGCGTTCTGTAAAAAGTGTTAAACTGCCATATTCGTGTTCATCACCATCACTATTTTGTACAGTAGATAATAACTTATCTACAAACTCTCGGTTCGTGTTAGCATACATTGTATCAGTAATATTTTGTAAGGAATCTTCCATTCTAAATTTGGGGATTTCTTTTAACCATTGTGTAATAATTTCTTCTTTGTTTTGTAGTATAACTTCCCTAATTTTTGAGTCCATTCAAGCTTCCCTCACTTTTTAAAATGTTACTACTATTATTCCACTGATTGTACATGAATGCAATGAATCAGGTTGATTTGAACCTCTATCTTAGGACAATTAAGGGAAATTACAAAAAAATTTGTAATCATTCTTTATGTAATGAACGCATAAAAAAAGTTGCTTTAGAATAAGCAACTTTCCCTTTACTGATACAGTTTAAATAAAATTATACACGCTTAGAATGATGTCAAAAGTCAATTAGACCTAAACTGATTTTTAAGGCCTCATTCACTTTCCCCATCATATCATCGTCTAAATGTGTAATTTTGTCTGTTAATCTTTGTTTATCAATTGTTCTTACTTGCTCTAGCAATATGACCGAATCACGATCAAATCCATAGCGTTTCGCATTGATCTCCACATGCGTTGGTAACTTTGCTTTCTGGATTTGAGCTGTAATCGCTGCCACAATCACAGTAGGGCTGAAACGATTACCGATATCGTTTTGGATAATTAACACTGGTCTGATTCCACCTTGCTCAGATCCAACAACGGGTGAAAGGTCTGCAAAGTAAACATCACCACGTTTTACTATCAATCCCTTACACCCCACTAACTAAGCGATCCAATGTGTGTTCGGCTTCCTCCTCGGCAAGAAAGGCTTCCGTCGCAATGTTTAAATTAATTTTTGCCATTTCTAAGTAGCCTTGTTGCATCGTTTCACGAATTTGTTGTTTCTTCTGCTCTTTTAAGTTTAACATCACCTTTTTTGTGCTCTCTTCAGACACACAAAACACCTCCAGCGCAGCATCCACCAATTTTTTGTCCTATCTAATCATATCATCTAACATAGCCCAATGCAAAGTTACTTTTCTACATTGCTAGTCTATTTTCGCTAAAAATACTTAGAAAACCTCTTTTTTCTTTAAAAAACTTTATTATGGACCTTTATTGGATTTTCAGCCTTTATGATCACTCTTGGTACACGATAACTTATCACACATGGAATCTCATAATTTATTGTTTGTAAACGTCTTGCTATTTCATCAACTGAAATAGATTCTTTACCTTGACTACCTATAAGTGTTACCTTCGTTCCAATGGATACTGGCTTAGGTAATGAAATCATCATCTGATCCATACATATTCTTCCAACAATTGGTACTCTTTCTCCATTTACAAGGGCATCTCCTACACTATTTGCTCGAATCCATCCATCAGCATACCCAATTGGCACTGTTCCTATCCATTCATTTCCTCCGGTGCGGTATGTTGCACCATAACTAATCCCCGAACCCTCCAGCACTCGTTTTACATGGGTAATTTTACTATGCAAAGAAAATGCTTCGGAAAGTTCAAACGGAACAACATTTTTCATTTCTTCGGAAGGAGATAATCCATACATAGATATTCCGAATCGAACCATGTTATAACACTTATCTCCAAACCGTAATGCAGTTGCACTATTACCGCAGTGCTTTATAGAAATTTCTCTTCCTATTTGTTCCTCAAACCAATCTATCATGATTTGAAATTGAAGCTGTTGTCGTTCTAAATATGTCGTATCCAACTCGTCAGCAGTAGCGTAGTGTGTAAAAATACCATCAACATGGAAATTAGGATTATTTTTCAAGCTTTTAATCAAAGCATTTCCTTCTTCCTTGGATCTTATACCGATTCTTCCCATCCCAGTATCTATTTTCACATGACATCGAACAAAATCAGGATTTGCTTCACTTAAACACGCTGCTGCTTTGTCTACCCACTCACTTTGGAAAATTGTAACAGTTATATCTTTTTCTATTGCAATCTTCACATCTTCAGGACGAGTGTATCCTAGTACTAAAATTGGCTCCGTAAAACCCGCATTTCTTAAAGCGATAGCCTCATCTAAGATTGCCACTCCTAAGTATGCAGCACCAGACTCAATTGCTGCTTTAGCAACATCCACTGCGCCATGCCCATACCCATTTGCTTTTACTATCGCCATGATGTGAACATTGGGTGGAAGTATTCTTTTTAAATTCCTTACATTGTTTTGAATTGCATCTATGTTTATTTCTGCCCACGTATCTCGATAAAAAGTGTCTTCCATAACCATGTTGCACACTCCTAAATCCAAATTTTCATATTTACTATTATTAGCTCCTAAGATAACTATGTCAATGTTAGGGAACATAAGAAAAGCGCAGGGCTCCCCAATTCTGCCTAAGAACTGCTCACGTCCTGTGGTCTGTGTGTAACATCGTAATGTCGATATCCTGTCTCCCGACGAAATGCAAATGTTCTGGACAAACGAAAAGCTTACTCCGCTTGCCATATGCGAAGAAAATGTTCTTTCAGTTGAAATAGCTTTTCACTTTTAATCAGGCAAGTTATTTGACTCGAGATGATGGTGTCTGGACCTAGACAACTTTCTAAGTCAAGAAAGTTATACTCTAAGCTATAAAGAAAGGCCAGATCCACTATATTAACGTGGTCTGACCCTTTTTCTTATTTTTCTTCTGTTCCATATACACTTCTTGCTACTGCCACCATATTTTCTTCATCCAAATGCTGAGATGATAAGAAGAAGTCAGTGCCTTGGTAAGACCAAGATATGGAGGTAGTTTCACCATCTACTTTTAATGCACCTTGCGTGAACCCTAAATCTACAGGCTTTCCTTCTGAAATACTAACAGGCGTACTTGCTTCCATTACTTGGTTTTTTTGTTGCACAAGTCGGAAAGGCTCATCTCCTTCGTAGGAAATAATCACTCTCTTTCCATTAGCAGTTTCCACTTCCTCAATTTCAGGATACCCTGTTCCTTGAGGAGTGTACATTGGATAAAGCACCGTGAAAGATCCATCCTCTTCCTCTTCCGTCTGTCCATCTCCTAATGTAGGTACTTCCATGCCCCACTGTGCGTAAGTCATGTTTCGGTCCATATCAAAGTCACCATCATTAAATTCAGGATTTAACTCAAAGGTGGAGAACTCTAATTGAACAAGTACTTCTAAATCAACATCCATAATTTTTACTGAAGCCGGAGATAGGTCTTTCTTGTTCAGCATAATTTCTTGTTGATTTAAATTTTTGTTTGTATAGTTCGTATTCGTTTGGAAAACATAGTGATCATCAGTTGCCGAGAAAGATCGTTCTGGATCTAGCAATATGTCACCCAGTAAAGATTCATAGAGATATACTTGGCTATTATTTTCTGGCCAATCACTTTGAAAACGGAAACTCTTGTTTAATGCTGGTGTTAAGACAAACACACCTTCATCATTTCGGAGAATGATCTGACTCGGTTCATCCCCTTCGTTACTTAAAGACACTCGATAATAGGAAGGATGCTTATACCAAACTTCAACTTGATATACTTGTGGCTCTTCCCCAGTTTGAATCGACATTTCAGCTTCTGCCTTATACCCAGTTAAGTCATCAAGTGTTTTATCAAGATCATTCATAACATCCTCTTGACTCTTCTCTCCACAAGCAGCTAGAAGCAGTAACACTGCTGTAAATACCACTAGTAAGGAAATAACTCTTTTCATATACTCAACCCCTCTGTGTCATTTCGACGACAAAGGAGGGATATCATTTACCGGTAACGAATTGACCGAATTACCACAGGCAATTCATTAATGAGATCAGTGGCAGTCACACTAAAAATATCATATGTTTTCACCAACTCATCTGCAGCTTTTCCATGAATGTAAACCGCATTCGTTATAGCTGATACAGTATCATGGTGCTGAAGTAAGAAAGCTACAATCATCCCTGTTAAAACATCACCAGAGCCTCCTTTTGCTAACGAGGCATTTCCTGTTGTGTTAACCCACTGTTCTCCACTCGGAGTCGTAACAATGGTATAAGGTCCTTTTAAAACTACATACATTTGGAACTTCATAGCAAATTCCTTTGAAACTTTGAATCTTTGTTTTTCCACTTCCTGTATGGACAGACCAGTTAGCATAGCCATTTCCCCAGGGTGTGGTGTAATGATTGTCGGACCTTCAGGGCGACCGTTACGCCATTCCCTTAACTCCTTAGAAAGGTGGTACAATCCATCTGCGTCAATAATAATAGGGCCATGAAAACTACTGAAAATCGGATAAAATTTATAACGTTCTTTTCTGCCAAGGCCTGGGCCGATTGCAATACAATCAAACCTATTTAAAGAAATGTTACTTATAAATTCATTTGCACATATTTGTCCATTTTTCGTTGCTAATGGCAAAAATAATGCTTCTGTTACTTTTTGTGAAACAATGGGATGAATGACATCTGGAACAGCCAACGTTACTAAACCTACACCAGAACGGAGACTTGCTTCGGTTGTTAATACAGGAGCTCCCACCATCTCCTTGGCTCCACCTATGATTAGTCCTTTTCCAACCGATCCTTTATGGGCGTCTGGCATCCGCTTTGCAAGTGTGTTTTTCACTGTATCCTCTGAGATGACTTTTCGTGCAGCATTCACTTGCGTAAAAGCTTTGTTCGGTATTCCAATAGGTAGTACAGATATTTTTCCGTAGTAATTCGCTGTGGGAAAACAAAAGGCACTCATCTTTGCAGATTGAAACGTATATGTCTCATGGGCCTTTACACCTATTGGCCTTACTTCCCCTTCATGAGCTGGAATTCCACTTGGAATATCAACAGAAATAATTGTTCCATTTGTCTCATTCATTTTTGTAATCAGTTCTCGATACGGGGAACGCGGTGTACCTTGTACTCCTGTTCCTAAAAGAGAATCGATAACAATAGTATAGTTATTTAAGTTGAGCTCAATGGTTTCCTCTCTCTGTTTAGCATATGAAAACCAATCATAGCCTGACTTTTCATAAATTTTCATATGAGCTAGTGCAGCACCACGGATTTTGTGTTCCGGCGGAATTACCCACACGTCCACATTGTAGTCTTCTTTTAAAATACGACCAATAACAAAACCGTCTCCCCCATTATTTCCAGACCCAATTAATATAATGATTTTATCCTGTTTTTTTAATGTAGGCTCCAACTGACGACAGAAGGCTTGCCCCGCACTTTCCATTAGGGCTACTTCAGTCAAACCAATTTCATTCATGGTATAGCGGTCAATTTGGTGCATTTCATCACCCGTTACCACGTACATTAAAGATTCCCTCCCATCCGCACTAACACTATATGAGTCTGTCCATGACATTATGCAGACTAGCCATGACAAGCCACAAAATAATTGAATTTTTTATGATTCTATGATGACTTGAGCCGCGGCATAATGCTCTGTATGAGTAATAGATAGATGAATTTTATTATGTATCATATTTGTAACAAAAAATGGTTTTCCTGATTCATCATTAAGAACTTGTATATCTTGAAAGGATACCGTTTTTCCTATTCCTGTTCCCATCGCTTTCGAAAAAGCTTCTTTTGCAGAAAATCTTCCCGCTAAATACTCCATCTTTCTATTATTTTTCAAGGTCTCAAAGACAGCTAGTTCTTCTTCTGTGAGGATTCTCTTGGCAAAAGAAGGAGATCGTTCATATAAAGCTCGAATTCTAGGTAGTTCTACTAAATCCAGACCGATTCCACTAATCATCTTTATACCCTCCATATACCCTTTCGTACATTTTATCAAAAAGCATGTCCATTTCCTATCTACTATAAGGTGGCACTATAATTTTTTCCATGACATACAAGCTACTTATATTGATCGAGTTATAGGAAGTCTAACCTGAAAATACGTGTCTCCGATTATCTTGAAGTACTAACTTTGTTGGGTTGTATTCCATTCGTCCACTCCTTTCCTGTGAAGAGTACTAAGATACTTCACAACGTATTATTCACCGGATATGGTGCATAAATTTACTTGTATGGGAGTTTACTTGAAAACCCCGTGCTAAAAATAGATAAAAATAAAATAATTTAGATTAATAGGCTTGAAATATGGACATATGATAAAATAAGAACAATTCTGTATATGGTTAATGAAATATTGAAATCTTCTATAAAGGAGTATTTGTCTATGTTTGTTAGAAACGAAACGTTTGGGAGCTTCACTCGCTCGTATAAAGTAGTTACAACATTAATAGCAATTAACATCATTCTCTATATTTGGGTAGCATTATTTCCGGTATTAGGTGGGAGTTTCATTCGTGGATATGGAATTGGAAGTAATCTTTATATTGCTATGGGAGAATATTGGCGCTTAGTTACACCTATTTTTTTGCACGGTAGCCTTACTCACATGCTCTTTAATTCCTTTTCATTAGTATTATTTGGCCCTGCTTTAGAAAATCTTTTAGGGAAAGGTAAATTTATTTTTGCTTACTTCGCAACGGGAATTATTGCAAACATCGCAACCTATTATATGGAACATCTATATTATTTTCATTTAGGGGCATCCGGAGCTATATACGGCCTATTTGGTATTTACCTTTATATGGTTTTAGTTAGAAAAGACTTAATAGATCGAGCCAATTCTCAGCTAATCATCATTATCTTAATAATCGGACTTGTTATGACTTTTACTCGTTCTGGGATTAATGAAATGGCCCACTTGTTTGGTCTAATTAGTGGGGCAGCGCTTGCTCCTATCATTTTACGGAACGTCACAAGCTATGGGCAATACCGATCTGCTCCCGATCCTAAAGAAGTTGGCTTTAATCCTAATCGCTGGCAAAATCATGCTCGAAATAAAAAGCGAATGAAGGCGATATTCCTTGTGGGTGGGATACTTCTCGTGTTTTTATTTATTTTTCAGTTTTTTATTTAGAGAATGATGAATCAATAAAATATATTCAAAACCTCATAAAGAAATTGCTCCTTTTGGTGGAACATACAAATGGAGCGATTTTTCATTTTGGTAAAAAACGGGGTTGCACAGGCTTAGACATTGGAGTAACTTCTACCAACTAGTGATTTTAGTAGGCGTTACCCTGGTAGCGCCTACTACAGACACCTCCCAAATTCCAAGTTATGATAGTTTCTTATCTTCCAAAAGAAAATGGTGCTACCAAAAGCAACGACTCTTGGTACACCATCTTTGTGTGACACGTCTACTTTTTAAGACATCAACCTTTTTTCCCCTGTAATTTCTTGAATTGGGCCAATATTTTGTGTAAACTCCAAGGTTCCAGCATAGTTTCCTTCTGCATCCTTCACTGCAAAGTAACGAATAAGAACATACTTATCTTTAAATTTTATCCAGAAGTCTTCTGTATCTTTCTTTCCTGATTTAAAATCATCTAACAATTGATTAACAATATGGGAGCTTTGTGGTGGGTGGCAGTTTTGTACCGTTCGTCCAATCACTGATTTTGTTCGATGAAAAATCCGTTCTTTTCCATGAGAGAAATATCGAACAAAGTCGTCTTTATCTATATACGTAATATCTACTGGTAGATGATTCATCATATTTTCCAATTGATCGACAGTTAGAACACCAGTTTCTAGTTTAATATACCCACCAGTTAATGTTTGCCCATTTTCTAATTCCGCACGTTCTGGCATCCAATTTCCTGCTGGTTCTGCAAAACAATACCCAATCACATCACTTTCGTGAGCAATTTTTATCCATTCGTCTTCCGTTAGTGTTTGCAAAGCCATTGGGAAAAGAATGTTTTCTTCTTTATATATCATTTCACTTACTTCATGAATGATATAGCGTAATGAATCCACAACTTCTTCTTGTTGAAATTCCCCGTGAACTAAATCCATCCTTGTTTTTTTGATAGCTGCTCTAATTCGATCATCTACTCCCCACATCACTTTTGTAGGTCCAAAGATACCGTATTTTTCTAAAAATGGAAATAGCAAATTTTCCTTTCGGCTATAATGTTTGTCAATGTCCAACAGTTCTGATAAATCTTCAATTAGCTTTCTCTTATTTTCTTCGTTTACTTCTTTTTCAAAACGATCAGTATGAAGTTCCAACTTGAAATTAACATGTTGGTTAATTGCTTTGTTTTCTAATTTAAATGTGTGAACAGGATGGCCCAGTTGCTGTTCAGGTTCTCCCTGATTATGGATTTCTTCAATAGATCCTTTAAAAACATCCGCATGCACCGAACAAAGACGTTGAACTTCTTCTACTGATATACCCTCTTCTTCCATTAGTGAATGTTCCATATCTGATATTTCCTTAACCGATACAGACCCTACAGCCTCGTTAAACCTTGCTTTCACATCTTCAACGGACTTACCGTTGTGTAAATCTTTAATAATCTCCTTTAACATCTCTTTTCGGGCATTGTTATCCAGTTCATTACCTTGTTCCCGGTTATTAATAATTTCACTCATGATCCATTCTCCTTTTCTAGCATTTTGACCAATACCATTTTTTGTATATTTGATACATAATTTAAAACAGTATACTACTACCTTCTATCGTCATTAACACTAATTGATAATTACTTTCAATTAAATGTTATCACACTTGTTTCTCAATCGTTGTGATACAAATCACTAGTAAAAAAGAGCATCAAAAAAGCGACTAGTTTAAGAACTAGTCGCTAACATTTCTTTATTATTTTTCTATTCAACAAGAGCTATTAGCTCCGGCTTAATATCAAAGGATACAATTGTACCAACTTCTACATCTTGCTCATTTGGAGCATAAATTAGCATTGGTTCTTTTGATAGGGTTGGCTCATTGTGAAGACGCACGTATAACTCTTGATATTCTCCACCATACGTTACTCGCTCCACTTCACCACAGTAAGCACCTTCTTCAGCCAGTTGACACCCTTCTGGACGAATGGATAGCTTCACATTTTCTAACTGCTCTTTCCACTGTTCAGGTAAAGACACTTTTCCAATATGTGTATGAATATGTCGTAAGTCATCATCCATAACACCAGTAAGTAAATTTGTTTTACCAACGAACTGTGCTACGAAACAGTTTTTAGGGCAACGATACATTTCTTTCGGAGCTGCAATTTGTTGAATAACTCCGTTTTTCATTACAACAACTCGATCCGATACAGCAAATGCGTCCTTTTGATCATGTGTAACAATAATTGCAGTAGTTTCTGCTTTTCTTAAGATGTTTGTAACATCATAACGCATTTTTTCACGTAAGCCTGCATCTAGGTTACTGAATGGTTCATCCATCAAAACTACATTTGGTTTTGGCGCTAACGCACGAGCTAAAGCAACTCGTTGTTGTTGACCTCCTGATAATTGTGTAGGATAACGTTTTCCATAGTCTTCTAACCCTACTAATTCAAGTACTTCTTTTGCGCGTTTTTTCTTTTCTCGCGCATTCCATTTATTAAGTCCAAACATTACATTTTTTTCAATAGTCATATGTGGAAATAGCGCATAATCCTGAAAGACCATTCCAATCCCTCTCTTTTCAGGAGGAACAGAATTATTGCTACTAAATACTTGATTTCCATCAATTACAATAGAACCTTCGCTTGGATGCTCAAATCCTGCTATCATTCTTAGCGTAGTAGTCTTCCCACAACCACTTGGTCCTAATAAACTAATAATCTCCCCTTTATGTATCGAGAGATTTATAGTACGAACTGCGGGTTCAGTTGTACCACTGTAATATTTAGTTAAATTGTTCAATTCAATAAAACTCATTACTTTACCTCCCAATGATGTCGGTTGGTGGTCCGATAATTAATTATAATCTTTATCATTTAATAATAATTTAAAATTAATTGAGAATGATTTTCATTACTAAAAAAGTATAACACATCTGATTTTTTTACGTCAATGTATGTTCCCTTTTGTTAACATAATTTTCATACTTTTCTGTTCAAATATAGTGTTATCCCTTTTCTAGTATCTCCTCCATATCATTACCACCCCAAAAATACTACCCTTTGGAGTGTATTTTCTTATCTATATAGGTAAACCAATTTTTGTTAACAACACAGGCATAGTGTAAATGTAAGTTTTTTACAAATTTTCACGAATTCTTCACAAAATGACTCTCATCACACCGGAAACTTCCCTTATGATTATTCCGTGGGGTTCTTATTTAATTGAACAATGTTCAGAGGGGGGAACACAATATGAGCAAAAGTATTCTTAGCAAAAAACAAAGTAATCTGTCTACACAAGAAGAGAATTCTTCGTTAAAAGGGACATTCATTTTCGTAATGTCTATAGGTTCCTTTATTTTAATTACATGGTTTATTGTCTTTTTTATATTTGTTGGACGTATTTAATTCATAGGGGGAATAGCAATGCATTTACACAAGTATGAAAAAATATGGTTAATTTTCGGGGTGGGTTCACTTGTATTGTTCTTACTAGTACTTGGTGTTTCCGCGTTCGCCTTCGGACATCAGCCACCAAGTCACATGGGAAAAGTTGATTCACAAAACTTAGCACAGGATCCGGTTTTTTCAAACCCTGGTGTTACACAAATAAACGAAACAACATATCAAGCAACAATTATTGCTCAAGCTTTTGGATACGAACCTTCTGTTGTAGAAGTTCCAGAAGGATCAACAGTGATTTTTCAAGTAACTAGTAAAGATGTAGTTCACAGCTTTACTATTCCAGAAACAAATGTAAACTTCATGGTTACACCAGGACATGTAAACATGGCAACTCACACATTCAATGAACCTGGTGAGTATTTAGTTTTATGTAATGAATATTGCGGCACAATGCACCACATGATGCAGATGAGAATTGAGGTGACTCCTAAATGAGACAATCAAATTTAGCATTAAAAGACTATCAGGAAGAATTCGAAATGGGAGTCGATCCAAAAATTAAACCTCTAAGTATGATCCATGTTTCCATTGCATTTGTTGCTTTCATATTAGGAGTGTTTGGTGGATTAATTCAAGGATTAGCTCGTGGTGGAATGATGCAACTACCTTCTTGGGTAACATACTATCAAATTCTAACTCTTCACGGAGTTTTATTAGCACTCGTATTTACTACTTTTATCATTTTTGGTTTTCTATTTGCAGGTATGAGTAGAACTCATGGAGCGTTTTCTGACGGTCTTCGAAAACTAGGCTGGGTAGGTTTTTCTGTTTTAACATTAGGTACCCTGCTTGCAGCAGCTATGATACTAACAAACGAAGCTTCTGTATTATATACATTTTATGCGCCACTTCAAGCACATTGGATTTTCTATATCGGTTTAGCTTTATTCGTTGTAGGCACCTGGATTGAGGGGGCAGTATTATTAGCTCATTTCTTCAAATGGAAAAAAGCAAACCCTGGTCAACCTACACCATTATTTGGATTTATGACCACTGCAACAATTTTACTTTGGATTGTAGCTTCCATCGGTGTAGCAGTAACGGTACTTGTACAAATGCTACCTTGGGCATTGGGATTAACGAACGAAATTAATGTTGTATTGAGTAGAACCTTGTTTTGGTATTTTGGACATCCGTTGGTTTATTTCTGGATTATGCCAGCCTATATGGTTTGGTATTTAATCATACCTAAAATAATAGGAGGTCGTTTATTTAGCGGTTCTCTTGCAAGATTAGCATTTGTATTGTTCTTATTATTTTCTATCCCTGTTGGATTCCACCATCAATTAATGGAATCTGGTATAAGTGAATTTTGGAAGTACATGCAAACTATTTTAACGTTTGTAGTAGTGGTACCATCATTATTAACCGCATTTTCTATCTTTGCTACGTTTGAGCAAACTGGTCGTGCTCAAGGTGGAAAAGGGGTTTTCAATTGGATTAAGAAGCTACCTTGGGGAGATGCTAGATTCTTTGCTCCTTTCATGGGTATGATCATCTTTATTCCAGCTGGAGCTGGTGGATTAATTAATGCTAGTTTTCAATTAAACGCAGTGATTCATAATACTTTATGGGTTGTAGGTCACTTTCACTTAACTGTTGGGTCAACCGTAGTACTAACTTTCTTAGGGATGTCCTATTGGTTAATTCCAGTTTTAACAGGACGACGTTTTACAAGGCACGCCAACAGATGTGGAATTGTTCAAACGTGGCTGTGGGCGATTGGAATGTTCTTTATGTCAGGTGCTATGCACTTACTTGGACTTTTAGGTGCTCCACGTAGAACAGCTTATGCTACGTATAGTGATCACCCTCAAGCTTTACAATGGTTCGAAGGGATTTTCACTAGTCATATTACCGTTGGAGTAGGGGCAGTTATGTTAACTGCTGCCGGAGTATTAGCGTTCTACAACTATATCTATTTAGCTTTCTTAGCACCAAAAGGAGAAACAGAATTCCCAATGACACCAGATCCTATAGATACACAACAATCACCAAAGTTTTTGGAAAACTGGAAGTTGTGGATCGGAATTGCGGTGGTATTAATTATCTTTGCTTACACGATTCCAATATACGAAATGATAGTAGATGCACCACCAGGATCACCAACTTTTAATAACTTAATAAAATAACCACATACTAATAAGAGGTTGGGTGAGAAGGATATATCCTTTTTACTCACCTCTTTTTTGCGTTTTTAAAAACAATAAATGGGGAATAAACATTTGAATAGGTTAAAGAGAAAACACCCAAGCTATTGACACGGATAACACTTCTTTTGTAAGAGAAGCTCGGCAACTCCCACAGGAAAGCGAGCAGGCTGGAGCGAATGGTATATCATCAAACAAAGTTAGTATCACTAGATAGTCTGATACACGTATTTTCAGGATAGACAATCAAGCCAATAAATAATTCGCACCATGGGGGATGAAAATACGCTGTGAGTACTTTTAGTACTACAAACCTTATATGCAATGAGCGGAAGTCCACGAACTCCAGTGGGAAGTAGAGTAGAGGCGAGACCCCGTAGCGACGTAGTCGTGGAGGGGGCTCGGCAACTCCCCACAGGAAAGGAGTGGACTGGAGCGAATGGAATATTAACCAACAAAGTTAGTATCACTAGTTAGTCTGATACACGTATTTTCAGGATAGACAATCATAATTAAAATAATTAAAGTATAATATGTCCATTACCATTTCCCCTCTTACCATAATGTTAATAGGGTGTTAACATATACTAGGGAAACATAGAATAATGATACATAAGGAAAAAAGTGTACGTTGGAGGTATGTCTATGAATAGCGATCAACTTACCGTTTTAACCATTAAATACTTACGAGAAGGCAAAAGAGACTCCTTCCAAAATGTCATGGATGAACTTCATCCATATGACCTAGCAGAACTCTATCGCGACCTACCGGAAAAACATCATTTTAAATTTTTGTCCTATTTATATTCAAAGCAAATAGCAGACTTAATGATGGAACTTGACCAAGAATTGCAGATGCAGGTTTTACAAAAACTTGGTATTGAGAAGTCTTCAAAAGTCATGGATATCATGGATAATGACGATTTAGCAGACATGCTTAGTGAAATTTCTGAGGAAAAACTAGAAGAATATTTTTCCGCAATGCATAAAGACGAATCAAAATCCGTTCAGCAGCTTATGAGCTATCCTCCTGAAACTGCTGGTGGTATAATGACAAACGAATTTGTCTGGATCCGGGATTATTATACAGTCCGGGAAGCTGTAGATAAATTCAAGAGCTTTGCTGAATTAACGAGAAACATTTACTATTTATACGTTATTGATGAAAATAAAAAGCTAGTTGGAGTAGTTTCTTATCGAGATCTTCTATTAGCGGATTTAAATGAAAAAATTAGAGATATTATGTTCCACCGTGTCATTTCCGTTCCAATTGATATGGACCAAGAAGAAGTAGCACAGTTAATTCAACGTTACGATTTCTTAGCTGTTCCTGTAATAGACGAAAAAGATATATTGAAAGGAATTGTTACAGTAGACGATATTATCGATGTTTTCATTGAAGAGGCAAATGAAGATATTGAAAAACTTTCTGCAACAGGTAAATCCATTGATTTTAATACAAAGGCATCAACAGCCTCTTTCAGGCGACTACCATGGTTAGTATTACTACTTTTCATTGGATTAATATCTGGTAGTATTCTAGACGGATTCGAAGCAACATTGGACCAAGTTGTCGCCCTTATATTCTTTATGCCGATGATCGCTGGTATGACCGGGAATACCGGTACACAATCACTTGCGGTTGTAGTTAGAGGCTTAGTAACAAACACACTAGAAAAAAGGACAATAATTAAATTGGTTTGGCGTGAGTTTAAGGTAGGTATTATTATTGGTCTTGTATGTGGTTTCCTTGTTTTCTTAGTTGCAACGTTTTGGCAAGATATCATGTTAGGAATGGTAGTTGGTGTATCCTTACTAGCAACGTTAATCATCGGTACAATGGCTGGAACAATTATTCCATTGATTTTATACCGTATAGGAATTGACCCTGCTGTTGCTTCTGGGCCACTTATTACAACCCTTAATGACATTTTCTCTTTATTGATCTATTTTGGAATTGCAACTAGCTTAATTCATTACTTAATTTAAATGGCAAATTGGCTGGGTCAAAAGTGTTTTCGGTACTAAGGAATCCGATCAAAATGATACTTGTAAATAGTATTCGCTACGGAAATATACTCCGCTTTCGCGGGCGGCTGGTGAGCCGTCGAGTGCTAAAGCACTCCTGGGGTTCACCCTTGCCTTTTGATCCCGCCGAAGTCTTCGTATATTTCCTCCGCTAAGCTTACACACCGTTCGTCTCCTCATTCTCCACTTTTCATTATGACCTAGCCACTTTATTCATTATAATAACTTTTCCCCAAATAACGAGCCAACCAAACCAACAGCAGCTTCTGCGGTCTGATTTTTCATATCTAAAATAGGATTGACTTCCACAAATTCAGCAGAGGTAATAATTTTTCTTTCTGCCAGCATCTCCATAGCCAAATGTGTTTCTCGATATGTCGTACCTCCTATAACTGGTGTACCTACTCCTGGAGCATCGTGTGGATCTAATGCATCTAAATCAAGGCTTAGATGGATTCCATCGGTATTTTTACTAACATGAGCTATCGCTTCTTCCATCACATTAGTCATTCCTAATCGATCAATTTCATGCATTGTGTACACTTTTATTCCCATTTCTCGGATAAGCTCTTTTTCCCCTTCATCTAAGGAACGAGCCCCGATAAGAACAATATTTTCTGGTTTTATTTTTGGAGCATAGCCACCTATTTTCGTCAAACTAGGATGCCCTATTCCTAAGCTTACAGCAAGTGGCATTCCATGAATATTCCCAGAAGGAGAGGATTCACCTGTGTTTAAATCACCGTGGGCATCATACCAAATGACACCAAGATTAGTATATTTGTTTGCGACTCCCGCTAATGAACCTATAGCAATACTATGATCTCCACCCAATACTAGAGGAAAGTGTCCTTCATTTATAACAATAGAAACCTTATCAGCTAAAAGTTGATTAGCTTTTACTACTTCCTCTAAATCTTTCAAATTTGATTCATTTTTTATATCAAACTTAGGAGGACGTCCTATTTCAATATCCCCACGATCTTCTACTTCGTATCCTAATTTTTCTAGTCGTTGAACAAGTCCAGCATATCTCATGGCACTTGGTCCCATGTCTACACCACGACGTGTTTGACCAAGGTCCATGGGTACTCCAATTAATGATATTTTCTTTTTCATGATGATCCCCCTTTATTATATGAATCTAGGTTATTTTGAAAACAACCCTTGTAATGCAAATCGAATATTTTGAGGGCGTTCTGCTAGTCGTCTCATATAAAAGCCGTACCAATCTTCTCCGAACGGTACATAGATACGCATTTTATACCCTTGCTCTGCAATCTCTTTCTGAAGCTCTGTTCTAAAACCATACAGCATTTGAAACTCGAATTGATCCTTTGTAATTCCATTTTCTTTTGCAAATTTCTTAACCTCTTCAATAACCCGATGATCATGTGTTGCAACTGCCGCATAGCTGCCATTCAATAAATGCACTTTAATAATATTTAAATAATTTCCGTCTACTTCCTCTTGCTTTTGAAAAGCTACCTCAGGAGACTCTTTATATGCTCCCTTAATTAAGCGTAAATTCACACCTTTTAACCTTCTGAGATCCGCTTCTGCACGATGTAAATAGGATTGGATAGCCGTTCCCACATTATCGAAAGATTGCATTAATTCATTCAATAAATCTAGCGTTGCATCTAAATGAGAGTAATCTTCCATATCAATGCGAACAAAATTATTACATTCCTTCGCTTTTGTTAAAATTCGAACCATATTATCACGGCAGAGATTTCTATCTACATCTAGTCCTAAAGATGTTAATTTTACTGAAAGATTACAATTTACTCCTGTATTAGCAATTGCCTCTAATGCACGAATACAATGATCCGCAGCCTGAGTTGCTTCTTCTTTGGTATATACGAACTCCCCAAGATGGTCCACAGTACATAGAAGACCGTCTTCATTTAATTTTTGAACCGTTTCCATTGCTTCTTTCATTGTTTCACCAGCAATAACATGCTTCGCTCCAAACTTCGGACCCCACTTCATCGCCTTACTTTTCATAAATTTATTATTAGATAAGAACAGGAAAAAATTTCTTGTTATCATCTTCTTCACTCCTTCGTCCTATTTTTCCCCGTAATAGCTATTCTTTTGGTCATTATGTTAAAAAGGAGAAGACTCGTTTATCACGAGGTCTCCTCTTTTGGCGAGATGTCTTCTAGTACTAGGATATTTTCTTGAGGATTCCACCATTTAGTTCGATAATACTTTTTTCACTTTTGCAATTGCCCAGTCTAAGTCTTCTTTTGATATAACTAGTGGTGGTGCAAACCTAATCACATTCTCATGTGTCTCTTTGCATAGTAACCCTTCCTGTTTCAACTTTTCACAATAAGAGCGAGCTGGTTCACGCATTTCTACACCTATGAATAAGCCCCTCCCTCGAACTTCTTTAATCTTATCGTTTTTAATGCTCTTTAATTCGCTCATAAAATAATCTCCTAAAGAGCGAGAGCGTTCAACTAACCCTTCTTCTTCAATGACTGCAAGGGCTGCAACTGATACAGCACAAGCAAGGGGGTTTCCTCCAAATGTAGATCCGTGTGAACCAGGTTCAAATACACCTAAAATATCATCATTTGCAGCAACAACCGATATTGGCATGACACCCCCACCAAGTGCTTTTCCGAGAATAAACATATCTGGAGTCACATCTTCCCAATCACAAGCAAATAATTTTCCAGTGCGTGCGAGTCCTGCTTGAATTTCGTCGGCAACATATAGAACGTTATTTTCTTTACATACATCATAAGCAGCCTGTAAAAATCCTGTAGGAGGAATATTAATTCCCGCTTCTCCTTGAATGGGTTCAAAAAGAAATGCAGCTGTGTTTGGGGTAATTGCAGATTTTAAGGCATGTAAATCGCCAAACGGAATCACCTTAATCCCAGGTAACATTGGACCAAAATCATTTTTATAATCATCATTAGAAGATAAGGAAACAGCAGTCATAGTCCGACCATGAAAATTGTCTTCACAAACAATAATTTCTGCCTGATCTTTTGGCACACCTTTTACACGATACGCCCATCGTCTTACGGCTTTTACTGCAGTCTCCACTGCTTCTGCACCTGTATTCATAGGAAGAACCATATTTTTACCAGTTAATTTTGAAACGCTTTCATAAAACCCACCTAGTTGGTCATTATGAAAAGCTCGAGAAGTCAGCGTAATTCGATCAGCTTGATCTTTAAGTGCCTGAATTATTTTCGGATGACGATGACCTTGATTTACCGCTGAATATGCGCTTAACATATCAATGTATCGATTGCCTTCAGGGTCCTCCACCCAAACTCCTTCTGCCTTTGATATAACAATAGGTAGGGGATGATAATTCTTTGCACCATATTTTTCTGTTTGACTGATTATTTCCTTTGTACCGCTCATGTGAAATCCCCTTTCTATCATTGTATTGATATTGGCTAAAACCCGCCCCACCTTATGAGAAAGAATGTGGCGGATTTTAGCTTATTAATACACGTAGTTAAATCTCATCGCTAGATTAAAGTGACTTATATAGAAGGCTTAAACATATCACTTACGGTTTTCGCTTGTAGGAAGTGAAGTAAATAATCTGGACCACCTGCTTTTGAATCTGTACCAGACATATTAAATCCACCAAAAGGTTGATACCCAACAATTGCCGCTGTACATCCACGGTTAAAGTAAAGATTTCCTACATGGAATTCTTCACGGGCCTGTTCTAAATGTGCACGGTTCTTCGAAATAACTGCTCCTGTTAATCCATACTCTGTGTTGTTTGCAATCTCTAGAGCATGATTGAAGTCTTTTGCTTTTGAAAAGGCAACAACAGGTCCAAAGATTTCTTGCTGCATTAAACGTGCATTAGGGTCAACGTCAGCAAATACTGTAGGCTGAACGAAATATCCTTGAGAAGAATCCCCTTCTCCACCAGTCATTAGACGTCCTTCTTCTTTACCAATTTCTACATAACTTAAGACTTTATCGAATGCCGCTTGGTCATTCACTGGCCCCATAAAATTAGAGTTATCATTGTACGTAGGTCCAACAGTTAATTCTTTTGTACGAGCTACTACTTTTTCAAGAACTTCATCATACACATCCTCATGAATGACAGCGCGAGAACAAGCTGAACACTTTTGTCCTGAGAAACCAAATGCGGATTGAGTGATTGCATCTGCAGCAAGCTCTAAGTCTGCATCGTTATCAACAACGATTGTATCTTTCCCGCCCATTTCTGCAACAACACGCTTAAGCCAAATTTGACCTTCATGTACTTTCGCAGCTCTTTCATAGATTCGAAGACCTACTTCCTTTGAACCTGTGAAATTAATAAAACGAGTTTTCGGATGATCAACTAGATAATCACCTACAACCGAACCACTTCCTGGAACATAGTTCACTACCCCATCCGGAAGACCTGCATCCATTAATACTTCCATATATTTATATGCAACGACTGGTGTCGTACTAGCTGGCTTAAGTAAAACTGTATTTCCTGCAACGACTGGTGCAATAACAGTTCCAGCCATAATAGCAAAGGCAAAGTTCCATGGGGATATAGTTATACCAATGCCTAAAGGAATATAAGAAAATGAATTATGTTCAATTTCACGGGAGTTAATTTCTATACCGTCTTTTAAACGAATCATTTGACGAGCGTAGTATTCTAAGAAGTCGATAGCTTCCGCTGTGTCAGCATCCGCTTCTCTCCACGGCTTACCTGCTTCATATACTAAATAAGCAGAGAATTCATGCTTACGAGCACGGATCATAGCTGCTGCTCTGAAAAGAATGTTAGCTCGTGCTGATGGATCCCACTTTTTCCAAGTTTGAAATGCCTTATCAGCTGCTTGCATAGCTTTTTCTGCAAGTTCCTGATCAGCCTTTGATACATAACCGACAATCTCTGACTTATTAGCTGGGTTTTCAGAGACAATTTTGTCTTCTGTCATAATCTTTTCTCCACCAATGATAAGAGGATATTCTTTACCAAGTTCACCTTGGACTAATTTTAATGCCGTTTCAAATTCTTTACGATTCTCCTCTACCGTAAAGTCAGTAAATGGTTCGTGTTTGTATGGTACTACCATGGACTGATCATCTCCTTTTATAAACTTAAATAATATATTTATTTACATTATTTATAGTTGCAAGATTCATGCCAAAAACCGAAACCTTTTCCTACACTAGTTTCAATACTCAACTAAGCAAAATATTTTTGCACATGAAAAAATATTTTGCAGCTAATCCGCAAAAATCTTTTGCACCTATGATAAAATAACAGTATATTTTCATAAATAGATAGCCTTTTCACATTTGTAACCGCATACAACACGTATTACTTTCTTACAGTATCTATTAAGGGAGAGGTTTCAATGAAGCAATTTATTACATTACCTCAATTACATACCATTTATAATCAATTATTAGATTCAATAGATGTGGGGATTCACGTAGTAAATCAAGAAGGCAAGTCTGTAATCTATAACAAGAAAATGTCTGAAATGGAAGACATGGAGAAATCAGACGTAATACACAAAAATATTATGGAAATATTCCTTTTTACTAATGAAGAGGAAAGTCGTCTACTTCAAGCTTTACGAAGTGGAAAAACAAGAAAAAATGAAAGACAAACATACTTTAATTTTAAAGGACAAGAAATCACAACAATTAATGATACCTTTCCACTGACCCATGATGGAAGCATTATTGGTGCAGTGGAGATCGCAAAAGATATCACAAAATTGGAACGCCTTACAAGAGAAACTACTCGTGAAAAAGCTCGATATACCTTTGAGCATATTATAGGAAATAGTACACCACTTCTTGAAGTGAAAGAAAATGCACAAAGGGCTACTAGAACAATTTCCTCCGTTTTAATTTATGGAGAAACTGGTACTGGGAAAGAACTTTTTGCTCAAAGTATTCACAACGGAAGTTCTCGTTCTGCAAAACCTTTTATTAGTCAAAATTGTGCCGCACTTCCGGAAACATTAATAGAAAGCATTTTATTTGGTACCGTAAAGGGAGCATTTACTGGAGCAACAGATAATATCGGCTTATTTGAACAAGCAAATGGAGGCACGTTAATGCTCGATGAGATAAACTCCCTTAGCGCTCCACTTCAAGCGAAATTATTACGGGCGATACAAGAAAAAACAATTAGGAGAATTGGGGATTCAAAAGACCGACCAATTGATGTTCGGATAATCGCTACTTTGAATGAGGATCCTCTAAAAGCTATTTCAAAAAATGAACTTCGAGAGGATCTTTACTATCGATTAAGTGTAGTTTCCATAGTGGTTCCACCGTTACGGGAAAGGAAAGATGATATTCCTTATCTTATTGAGCATTTTATATCTAAATACAATCAATTGTTCCAGTTACAAGTTCCAACTATCAGCGAGGAAGTAATGGACTTATTTTTCCACTACGATTGGCCAGGAAACATAAGAGAGTTAGAACATATGATTGAAGGAGCTATGAATTTAATACATTTTGACGAAAAAATAGAGTATTCGCACCTACCAACTCATGTTAGAACGAAATTCCCTTCTTATGGTGAACCAACAATACATGTAGATTCAATAGCAGTAGAAGACAACATTCACCAACCACTACAAAACGTCATGGAGAATGTGGAAAAGAAGTATTTAGAGGAGGTTTTATCTCATTATAACGGCAATATTACAACATCAGCGAAATCATTAGGAATTAGTCGACAGAGTTTGCAGTACAGAATGAAGAAGTTTCATTTGAAGACATCCAACTATTTATAAAGTTTGAGGGTGTATCTGACGCATGCTTTGGTTAGATACACCCTCTTTATTTCCTTTTGTTTTACAATTCCCCATAGGAATCTGTGATACAGTTTTCCGCTCACTCTTCAAAATAAAAGCCTAGATTTATTTAACTAATAAAACATTATTTTTCAACAAAATCTCATTTCCCGGGAAACAATCCTCGACGAATCATACCAATTACTAACTGATTTCCTCTAATTCTTCCCACTTAATGTATTCAAATAAGAAAGATTGTCCATTTCTGTAAAAACGGGGATCGTAAATACCAATTCTTTCATCGTCCTCCACAATTACAACAAAAGGTGACCACTCATATAAGGTCTCTGCTTCTGGTCGATACTCAAACAAAGTAGATAAATCTGCATTTACCTGACTTTCTATCGTATATTGTAAGTCATCTTGTCTCCATAATGATGCATTGTAAATAGAGACAACATCATCTTCCTTTGTAATAACAGAATACTGTGTTGGAATGAACCCTGCAGATAAGGCAACCTGTTCATACCGATCGCTGTAATCATTATATATTAGATAGCCTTGTGTAGTCTGAATGACAATATGTAGAACGATAAGTGCCCACGCCAATTTGAAAACCACGTGCTTCGGATATCGTTTGCTCCGTCTACTTATAATAAAACTGGCAAGTAATATCGTCCAAATAACGAGATCAACAATTGGGATCGTGCCAAATGTTATCCGAACTGAGGAAAATGGTTCCAAATATCCAGTTCCCCAAGCATTAAATAAATCCGATGTGCTATGTATAAATACAGCTAATAACCCTATCCAATAATAGAAAGGACTCTTCACTTTCCAAATCCATTTACTAACGAAATAAATAAGGGCAGCAAAAACCGGTGCCACGAAGATGGAATGAGTTAAACCACGGTGCCACATTTGATATTGACCTTCTGTATCCCAAAATTGAGAGACTACATCAATATCTGGGATTTGACTTCCAACAATTGCAGTAAAGAGAAGAGCTCTTTTTTCTTGTTTTGAAAAATTCCGCTTATCTACTGCTCCGTATAATGCTAATCCAAATACTGTATGTGTTATTGTATCCATTCGTAACACCCTTTTTAGAAAAAATTGGGTTACCGCCATGTTCTTATTGGCGAAAGTCTTAGTTTTCTTACACTTTAGCCCTTTAGCGTAGGTAAACTTAAAGTACAAAAAATACTAACATTACTATATCCAATTCTTTCATGGTTAATCAAATTATATAAGGTATATAGCAAAATCTTTGGGGTTGAGGTGACAGAATTCAAACTCTTCAATTCCCGTTGCTTTCTTCCTCGCACCCATTCGGGATTTCAAGCATCTCATGTATAAAAAAAGTGCCTCCTTTGGTTACTATACCAAGGAGACACCTACATATTTAATAAATAGTTGGTACATCGATTACATCCATCATTTCTGTATATATGGTTTCTCGGATGCTGTCAGACTGCCCACCTTCTATTGTTAAGTAATCTATAGAAAAATCAGATGCTGTTAATAAGAGAGCTTCTATAAACAAATGATACTCTTCTACATCAGAAAACTCGCTATCATCTGTTAACGTAACGAATGCATGCTCCCCTTGAACAACTACATCTTCGATTACAACACTTACTGGTATAACGGATTCATACCACGCGCCTTCACTTACAACTCTCATCTTTTCTATCGTTTCAGAAAACGAAAGTAAATCCCCGTTCTCTTCGATTGGCTCTTCTGCCACAGTAGCTCTTACTAAATACTGTGCTCCATCCTCATCACGGAAACGATAGTATCCTCTATTTTCATTAGGAAGCGACCACTCTGTTTCGAGAATGCCACTTTGCCCCCAATATACCCCAGGATCGCCGTTAGCTGTAAATTGTAATGTTTCAAATCCATAGAATCCAAAAAACTGTTCAAACGCTTGCCATAGATAGTCAGATTCTGATGAAGCGAGTCTCTCAATACTTCTCTCGTTAACAAAATCTAAGGTCACGATAGTTTCTTCTTCATTTACTTCAACAGATTGAATGACTTCTTCTAATGGGAAAGATGCCCAAATAACTTCCCCTGACGTTAAAGTGTAATAAAGAGTTTCTTCCAAACTAGCTTTTTCAATTGCAGCTGGATCAAATTGCTTACTAATGATGGTGGCTATCGGAAAGATTCCAGTGCCTGTTTCCGTTAATTTATTTACATGAAATAAATGTGGCACAGGTAAAGATATAAACGCCTCTTCATCTGGAATACCAGTTATCCCGGCCATTCCTGCTTGATCTTCATCTGTCTCATTGCTTCCAGCTATATTCATATTATTTTGATCATCGTTTTCCGTCATTATCCCCATATTTCCATTTACTTCATCTACGCCATTGTTATCTTCTCCTGTTAAATGTTGTTGACCTCCTCCATTTAACATGGATGGTAGAAGCAAAACTATTAAGAATAAAGCAGCAACAGATGCTATCGCAGGATAAACCCATGTTTTTCTTCTTTTTATCTTGATGGGCTTAGAGTCTAGATCCCCTCGATCAGCCATCTTTTTCTGAATCGCTTGGAATAATTCTTCTTTTGATTGCCTATCCTTAATTGGTGGAAGTTGTTGCAAATGGTCCTCCACCTTTTTGTCATCCCAACGTGTCATTCGCCAACCTCCTTTACCTGGTAACTGTCTATATAGTTCAGGTGTTGTTTAAGTGCTTTGATGGCACGGTGTTGTGTTGTTTTCACTTTACTTTCCGTCCAACCTAAAACATCGGCGGTTTCAGTAATGCTTAGTGCTTGAATATATCTAAGAATAATTACTTGCTGCTGATCCTCTGAACACTGTTTTAATACGTTATATATTTGTTGGAGCTCATCTTTTTGTACAAGAACTTCTTCCGGCAAAAGAGCATGATCAGGAATCTCAAACTCTTTTTCGCTCCATTCAAACTTTTGCCCTTCCCACTTTCTTTTCTTTCGGCTTTGACTACGAATATAATCAATCCCAACATGTTTCGCCACAGAATAGAGCCACGTTTTCTCACTACTTTTCCCTTCAAAGGATTGATAGGAGTGAAGGACTTTAATATAAACCTCTTGAACAAGTTCCTCTGCCACTTCACGATTTCGAACCATGTAATATAAATACTGGAAAAGTGTGTTGTGGTAGGTATCGTATAGACGATCAAATTCCTCTCTCACGCTCTTCCCTCCTTCTCTAAAGTATTTGTCGATCTTTTACTAGTTTCGTTACAGTAGAATGTAACTTCCTTAAAAAAAGTGCCAAACATTTTCAAGGAAATTAAAAAGATGACTTTGTTCTTTTCCAATTCCTCATCAACGTATGTCACTTCTTCATCTCATTATTTTATAAGGAGCAAGAACCAAAACAGGGAAGCGCCTATAAAACCAAGAATTAGTAGATATAATGCTAGCTTTATATTTTTATTTCTCACATTACTCATCCTTTTTCGATTGTATGTAAGCTAATTATAACAGAAAAAAGCCACTATACACCCCTGTAACGGGTTTACTTCAGAGGTGCAAACAAGCCATTCGCAAGCAAAATTACATGTGATTTTGCTTTTTCTATCAGTTTTTTATTGATAAATATATGTGAAATCACAAAGTAATTAACAGGCCTATTCACATAGGTGGAAATAAATATATCCTTATTGTGATTTCGATGTGAATTTCCAAGTGAATTCTAATGTGAAAGGGAAGGACTTGGATATTTATATTAAAGCAAATGAAAGGATATATAAAATTTTTCAAGCAATGTAATGAAAGAAATGAGGAGACATGCTCAATGGAATAAATAAACGGAGAATTTTCCCTTATTTAATAAATAGCACGGAAAATAGTATGAATAAACGGAGAAATTCCGCTTATTGACTCAAATCTATTAAAAAAAGGGGAATTTCCTTTGCATAGGCGGAAAAACTCCACTTATTTTCCACGAAATTAGGTGAATTTTGATTTTAAACGGAAATTCTCCGCTTATTTTATTTCACTGGTAAGGATAGGAATACATGGACTTGGCGATATGCTAAGTTTATCTAATAAATTCCCAAGAAAATCTCATTTAGTGAAATAAGCAAATATTAAAACAATGGCACGAAGGACCTTCGTGCCATTGTAATATGCGAATTAAACTGCGAATCTAGTTGTGAAAGTTGTGTGATTTAGCGTGGGAATTCGTCTGTGATTTGACGTTTTACACCTCACAAGTAAACACGTAAACATTCCTGTAGTGGCTTGAAAAACTATTCATGTTTCTCTGTATTCTTGGGAACAATATCAAATATTTCTCCTGTTTCAAACAACGCTATTACATCGGTTAACCAGTTATAGTAGTTTTCCGCATAAACAAGTTTTTCTAAATCATGCTCTGCTAACTCTTTTACATCTTCATCTTCTGTTTGTTCAATTAGATTGTGTAACATTTCTTTTGTTTCCTGTATGGCATCCATATTTAGCTCTGTAGCGTTTCGCCAGCGATTAATAAACACGTTCGAAAAGGATTTATACCAATCATCTTCCACTTTATAAAGATCTTTTCTGATACCTCTTTCCCAAACACGTTCGACCATATTTGCCTCAAGCAATGACCGGATACCTGTACTCATACTTGTTTTGCTCATTCCCATCTCTTTACTCATCTCATCTAATGTCATTGGTTCTTTTGAGAAAAACACTGTTCCATAGAGACGTCCAGCAGATGGAGTTATATTGTAAAGGTGAATATTCTTAGCTATTTCTGAAATAAACCGATTGCGTGCTTCTTCAAGTTTATCCATATCCTTCTTACTTTCGCTACGCATCGCAAACCTCCTAAACAATCCTCGCTATTATTAATAGTAGCAATGTAACTTCTAATTGAAAAGTAATGGATGTATGCCTAATCTTACGTAAAACGAAGTATTTAATAGTATTATCGCAGGTAACTTTGTACAGTTTTTACTGAACAAACTTTATATACAATTTATCAGATATATACAGTTTGATCATAATTGATAAAAAGGATATAGTTAATAAGTCGAACAAGTGCTGTTGCAACAACATACCTCAAATCAATGTTTTATTATTTACAAAATACCTTTATCGGTAGACTACAAAATAAATGCTTTCATTCGACAAAAAAACCAATAGATTACGTTACTTCTAGAAACAGCTTATTATCATTAAATTTAGTTTATACACAGCTGTATTATTTAGAGAGGCAGGTGTACTAAATGGCAAGTATTAAAGTTGAAAATTTAACTAAAGTATTTGGCAAACGCCCAAAAATAGCGATACAAATGTTAGAAGAGAAAAAATCAAAGGACGAAATTTTAAAAGAAACTGGAATGACGGTTGGGGTTAATAGAGCATCTTTTGAAGTAGAAGACGGCGAGATCTTCGTCATTATGGGGTTGTCCGGTAGTGGTAAATCCACTCTCGTAAGATTATTAAATAGACTGATAGAACCAACATCCGGGAACATTTGGATTGATGGTGAAGACTTATCTCAAATGAACCCTATTCAACTGAGAGAAGTCCGTAGAAAGAAAATGAGTATGGTATTTCAAAAATTCGGACTTTTTCCATTCCGTACTATTTTACAGAACGTAGAATATGGTCTAGAGGTACAAGACATGGAGAAAGAGGAACGTACAGAAAAAGCATTAACATCATTAAATCTAGTTGGTTTAAAAGGATATGAAGATCAATATCCTGATCAATTATCTGGTGGTATGCAACAACGTGTTGGATTAGCGAGAGCATTAGCAAATGATCCTGAGGTTTTATTAATGGATGAAGCTTTCTCTGCACTCGATCCTCTTATTCGTAAAGATATGCAGGATGAATTACTAGATTTGCAGACGACAATGAAGAAGACAATCATCTTTATTACACATGATTTAGATGAAGCACTAAGAATTGGTGATCGTATTGCATTAATGAAGGATGGATCTATTGTTCAAATTGGTACTCCAGAGGATATTTTGGTAAATCCTGCAAACGAATATGTTGAAAGATTCGTAGAAGACGTAGATCGCTCGAAGGTCCTAACAGCTCAACACATTATGAAACGACCGGAAACAGTTAATATCGAGAAACACGGTCCACGTGTTGCACTGGAAAGAATGCAGAAAGAAGGCTTATCCAGTATTTTCGTGGTAGATAGTAACCGTGTATTAAAAGGTTATATTACCGCTGATGATGCATCCGAGGCACGAAAAAATGATATTAAAAATCTTAATGAAATAATGCAAAACAACATACCTAAAGTCGAAAAAGATACACCGATGCATGATATATTTAACATCATTTATAATTCTCCTGTACCAGTTGCCGTTATTGATAATAATAAACTGGTAGGCGTTATCGTTCGTGGTGCTGTTATTGGTGCTCTTGCTCGAGATGGCGAGGTGAAATTAGATGTTTAATATTCAATTAGGTTTTATTCCTAGAATACAGATTGCCGAAGCAATGAGTTGGTTCATCCGTTGGATAACAGATACATTCTCATTTATATTTCAACCAATCCGTACGTATCTTGGGATGTTCATGGATTTTAGTATTGACGCTATCGAATTTATACCACCAATGGTTGTTATTCTATTTGTTGCAATACTTGCCTTTTTTATAACCGGGAAAAAATTAGGTCTTGCAGCATTTTCTCTAGTTGGACTTTGGTTAATTTACAACCAAGGTTTATGGGATCGATTAATTGAAACATTTGTCTTAGTTTTAATTGGTAGTTTACTATCTATAGCAATCGGTGTACCATTAGGTATTTTAATGTCGAAGAGTAAAACAGCAGAAGCAATTATGAAACCCGTTCTTGACTTTATGCAGACAATGCCAGCGTTTGTATACTTAATTCCTGCTGTAGCGTTTTTTGGAATTGGTATGGTACCAGGTGTATTCGCATCACTTATTTTTGCGATACCACCAACAGTAAGGCTTACGAATTTAGGTATTCGCCAAGTTCCAAATGAATTGGTAGAAGCTTCTGATGCATTCGGAAGTACTCCTACTCAAAAACTATTTAAAGTAGAACTACCAATGGCGAAAACCACCATCATGGCTGGTATTAATCAAACAGTAATGCTTGCTTTATCAATGGTAGTTATCGCATCCATGATTGGTGCGCCTGGACTAGGTCGAGAAGTTGTTTCCGCATTACAACGGTCTCAAGTTGGACCTGGATTCGTTGCTGGTTTATCTATCGTAATTTTAGCAATTATTATTGACCGATTTACTCAAAGCATGAACACAAAGAAGTAAATTACTAGAGTTAGAAAGCTTTTAATTAAGTTGGTATCTTTTCTTTTCGAAAAGTTTCCATAAATAATCAAACAAAATAAAGGGGAGATTTACGTTATGTCTAAACTTAACTGGAAAAATCTATCGCTCGCTGCGGTACTTTCATTAACAATGCTACTAGCTGCTTGTGGTGGAAATGACGGAAAGTCTATTGAATTAGTATACGTTGAGTGGGATTCAGAAATTGCTTCTACTCATGTTATTGGTAAGGTTTTTGAAGATCTTGGCTACGATGTTACATTAACACCTATTGACAACGCACCAATGTGGGGCGCAGTCGCTAATGGTGAAGCAGACGGAATGGTTGCTGCATGGTTACCTGCCACGCATGCTGAGCAGATAGCTGAGTATGGTGATAGTGTTGTTGATTTAGGTCCAAACTTAGAAGGTGCAAAAACTGGTTTAGTTGTTCCAGCTTATATGACTGTTGACTCCATTGCAGATTTAGATGCATATGCTGATGAGCTTGGAGCGACAATTACTGGTATTGAAGCTGGATCTGGAGTTGTTACTGCTGCAGAAGCTGCAGTAGATACTGATTACGCAAACCTAGCTGGATGGGATGTAGTTCCTTCATCAAGTGGTGCAATGGCTACAGCTTTAGGAGAAGCTATTAACAATGAAGAGCCAATCGTTGTCACAGGTTGGGATCCACACTGGAAATTTGCTTCTTATGACTTAAAATATCTTGATGATCCAGAAGGAACATTTGGTGAAGCACAACATATTTCAACAATGGTTCGTCAAGGATTACAGGAAGATGATCTAGATGCTTATACAGTATTAGACCGGTTCAACTGGACTTCTGCTGATATGGAAGAAGTAATGCTAAACGTTCAAGAAGGTACATCTGCTGCTGACGCTGCTGCTGCTTGGGTTGAAGCGAATGCAGATAGAGTATCTGAATGGACAGCTGGTGTAGAGTAATAATTTATTAATTTTTTGATTCGCGACTACCCCTCGCTATCAATAAATACGAGCTACTCACGAATTATTGTGAGTAGCTTTTTTTCACTTCATTATCTAGTATTCACATGTATAGATCCATTCGTATTATTCACATCTATGGTAAACGAACCAGTATTCAACATAGCAGTGCCTTCCTTATTTCTTCTTGCACCATCACCACTTCTCACCCACTGCACATTTCCATCAACCGACCCATTGGTTGTCTTCCCTTGTATGGCAGCGTCTGAATTTGTAGGAATATCAATGGAAATCCTTCCGTTCGTTGTCCGAATATCCCAATTCCCTGCCACTTCACTATTAATTTCAATAGCTCCATTTGTTCCTTTCACCATAAGGTCGGATTTCATATTTTTCAGTTTCATTTTCCCATTAGTTGTGGTAATTTCACCGCTACCACCGATATCAGTAAGATTAATGGCACCATTGGTGGTACGGGCATGCACATTACCGCTGATTTGATCCATTGAAATTTTTCCATTTACAGAAGTTAACTCAACGTTTCCATCAACGGAAGTAGTTTGTAAAGCCCCGTTCGTTACCCTCATCTTTACATTGTCCAACTCTTTTGGAACAAAAATCTTTAAATCAACAGTGAAATTATTAGTTTTGGAAAAAAAGGACGAGTTCCCCTTTAAATTATATTGAAACTCATGCTGAGAATCCTTCACTTCCAAAGCAGATTCAAATGCTTTTTTTAATTCTTTTTCATTTCTGTGTCTCGATTTAACTGTTCCAATAATTTGAATTTCATCTGTATCAGTACCTTCCAGTTCAATTGCTCCATTAACTGTTTCAAAGGAAAAGCTATCTATATTTTTCGCAGAATAGATTTCATTTACCTCCATTGAAGTATTCTCTCCAAAAAAAGGGATGGCATTAGCAAGCCCTGAGTTTTGGAAGGAATGTAGTGCACTACTGATCAACACTATACTAACCAAAAGTGTCATTGCTAGTCGATCAAACTTAAGCGATTCTCCGACCTCTTTTATACGATATTGATAGATAAATTCCACACCTAATGAGAATAAGATAATTGGCCATAGAAAAGATAGCATGCTCAAGATAGAGATATTGAGCCAGCTTTGAAAAATGAACAAAACGCCAATCAAAATAAAGAAGATACCAGCAGTCCACCTACCAATTTTTTCCATTCTTACACGCTTCTTTCTTTTAATTTTTTCAAATGCTTATGCATCGTGGTGACTCCGTTGTTTTCCCCACTTCTTTCGTACACTTTTTACAAACTGTAAATCTAGAAAAGTTAATAATAAAAATCGAATAATTAACCCATGAATAATAACTCCTAATATAGTAAGCATCGTAATAATTACCGTTCCTGTTGTTGTCACTGGCGAAATTTTCGTATAGCCGAAAAAGACGATGGATGCCATTCCCCCTATAAAAGCATCATAGTATGTTTGTAGTTTCGGTTCTAACAGATACAAAGGCACGACACTTATGAATATTACGAGAAAACTGATAGGAACTAATAAAATAACCCGTTGTTTCTCGAGCTTTTCAATAATAGGCTCTGCATAATACTTTGTTATTACCTTCAATCTCATAAAATGTAGTAGCCTTGCTATACGAGCTAACTGAAATATGGCATCTAAAGGAACAATGGCAATTACCATAAATGGGTTTGATCTTATAAACTGCCATTTCCTTTTTGTATTTATAAAACGATAGAGGAAGTCTACAAAGAAGATTACCCACGTTCCCCATACGATAAGAGAATCATGCTGTGTTTGATACCAAATAGTAGCTACTGCAATAAATGCTAAAACAAACATGGCACTTTCGTAAACTATTTCTAACAACGATTTATCTATATTTTTCTTTTTCATATCCCCCTCCACTAAGTCACATCAACTAGTTGTCTATATTTATTCTATATATGCGAATAAACCATGTAATTCCAATTTAACTTTAACACATTTTTCTACTGAATTTGGATACAGTTTTGATCATTTATGGTTTTATCTTAATCCATTCGTCCTTCACCATGATCTGTGTCATTAAAAAACATGTTAGCTAATTAGTTTTTGTTTATATGTGCGGGTTGGGGGAATATATGTGCGGGTTGGTCGATTTTATGTGCGAATTCCAAGAATATATGTGCGGGTTGCCCACTTTTATGTGCGAATTCTTCAAATATATGTGCACTTTCCATTTTTGGAGGGGAGCTCCTCATCGACACAAACCTATCACACGCAAACATGTCCATTACTCCACTTTTCCTTTATACTTATATAGGGAATGAAGCTACAAGTTTTGAAAGGGGTTTTACATTATGTTAAAAAGTACTGATCAAACAGTTATGCATAGTTATCCAGGGTTAGTTGCATTAGTCACAGCAAACGATGGGGATACACAGAATATTATGGCTGCAGGATGGCATTCCTATATTTCATACAGTCCAGCTATATATGGAGTTGCTGTAGCAAAAGAACGTTTTACGCATCATTTAATTGAAAAAAGTAAGTCATTCGCCATTAATTTTGTAGCTGCAGAACACGCCTACTTAATCGAAGGTTCCGGTAAGTTAACAGGAGCTAATGGGAATAAGTTCGAACAACTGAAAGCTACTTGGAAAAAGGGAGAAACTGTCTCTGCTCCAATTTTAGATGTAGCATATGTAGCATATGAATGTGAAGTTATGGACATCCAAACCTACGGTGATCATGATTGGATTGTAGGAAAAATAACGAAATTTCATAAAGATGAAAGTAAGTTTGGAGATGACAGATTACCTAATTTTAATGAGTTGAAAATTCCACTTTATTTAGGTCAGTCCAAATACTTAATCGGTGATAAAACATGTACAATTGAACAAGTTGAATTGAAAAAATAACTACAAATAAACTCCAGCACTAACTTCTTTCGAATAAGTCGGCACTGGAGTTACACATAAAAGTATTAGGAGTCAGTTAACATACCTGATCCCTAATACTTTTTACTTTGAAGTTCCCTCTACTCTTGTTTTCAAAGAGTCTCGGTCTGGCTTAGAGGAGAAAAAAGCTAAAAACATTGCAATTACCGGAAAAATCATCATTAACAAGATCATTTCTTTAAATCCACCCAAGTAGTCAAAAGCTAATGCTAACGGGAGTGGGCCAAAGGCTGACCCTAAAACTGTTAATGTAACAGCAATACCTTTTATACTACCTAAATGCTTACGGCCAAAATAGGTTGGCCAGATCATGTTTAAGCAGATCATTTCAAATCCGCCTACCAACCCTCGCGCAATTCCAAATGCAATAGCCATCCCCTCATTAACCGTGAATGCCAATAATACCATAATGAGAATTTGACCAATAAACGTACACCCAAGAACATAATTTACTTTTACTTTGTCCACCACAACTCCCGCAACTAACGAAATTGGGAAGGAGATAAATGCCATCAAACTTAAAATAAATGCTGCAGTTTGTCTCGAAATCCCTTGGTCACCCATAATACTAATGAAATGAAAAACAATGCCAGTATTCACCATCGATGGAACACCGACACAGAATAAAATAAACCAAAAAGACTTTGTTCTCATTGCTTCTTTTAACGTCCAGTTATCTTCCTTTACTGTTTCCTGCACATCGGATTCCTTTGATGAATCACTGTCACTATTTTCTGAAACCCCATCAGGCAACAGCCCCACATCTTCAGGTTTATTGCGAACAAAAAATAAAGCTGTTGGTACGAAAAAAAGTAATAATAACGCTGCCCATATTCTCCACGCTACTGGCCATGTAAATGTATCAATCATCCATGCGTTTAAGGGAGGCAAAAGTGCTGAACTGGCGAAGCCACCAATAGCCATAAAACTTAACGCTCTTCCTCTCATTTGGAGAAACCATTGTGGCACTAGGGTGCCTGGAATTAGCGTCATAGACCCTTGACCAAACAACCGTAACATAAAAAAGCCGAGGAAGAGCATAACAGGCCCTGTTATGAAACTATTAAATAAACTAGCGAAACCTAATAAACTAGAAACAATCACTACCATTTTTCTTGGACCATATTTATCTACAGCACGGCCAACGAGAAACAATAAAAAACCTGCAGCTACTGTAGCAAACATATACATTGTAGATACAAGCGTACTACTCCAGCCAAAATCTTTTATATACGCATCAATAAATATTGAAATAGAATAAGTCTGACCTGGTCCAGAGAAAAACACAGTCATTGCTGAGATAAAGACAATTACCCAACCATAGAAAAATGGTACTTTTAACGGTAGTTGTGTGTTTTTCATACTAGCCTCCTGTAATCCTTCGAAACCCTAATTAAATACACTTTTTTAAGAATACCAAATATGGGTTTCCTTGTAAATGATCGTAACGCATAACATGTGACAAATAAATGAGTAAAATTAAACTTCTAACTCTTGTCCAAATAGAATATGCTTTAGAAGAGTTACACCTTGATTAAGTCATACGTTGGAGGTTTTTGCGTGCTCAGCTATAGCTTATTATTTATTATCCCATTACTTCTTTATTATATTGGCATGAAAAATAGCAACAAGGATAGAACGAAAATGGAGAAAATGATGTTAGCCATGGGAGGTTCCATGCTAGTTGGATTTACATTAGGTTTATTTATCGGTGGGATTTTCCACGGATCATTTTTAACTTCATTGATACTCAGTGTGATATTATCCACCGTTGTCGGAATTTATATTGGAATTCCTCATGGAAACATAGAAATAGTGGAAGGGTTGTTTACAGGAGGAATGGCAGGGCTAATGGGTGCAATGACTGCAGAGATGTTATCCATTCCAGAGCTCCGGATTGTCTTGTTATTATTCTTTCTTTTAATTGGATTAGGGGCATTTTGGAGTCTTCATTTTTGGAGGAAAGGATACTTGTATGATAAAACAAGTAAAGTTATTTTTTTCCATTTCATAACCATGTGCTATTTACTAGGGGTTACTGTTTTATTTATTTGGCATCCTCCCTTTATTGACGCAAACATGCAACATCATGACCATAGCGCCGTTGTCATTAGAGATTACTGAGATACTATGGAGTCTACTCTGAAAATAAGTGTATTAGACTAATATGGAATTCTAACTTTGTTGGTTTGGATATTCCATTCGCTACAGTCCACTCCTTTCCAGTGGAGTTCGCGGACCTTCGCTCATTCCATATAAAGTGAAATGTACTAATATGCTTCATAACGTATTTTCATCCACCATGGGTAAGTGTATAGAATTGTTGTTGTATCCAAGCTGATCCGTATTTGATACAGTACAAACATCAAAAAAGGATGTGAAAACAGATAATCATCATTCTGTTTGACACATCCTTTTATTATTGAATAGGAAGATACATGGTAAATGTTGTTCCCTCGCCTACATTACTTTTCACTGTTACGAACCCACCATGTGCTTCAACAATTTCTTTTACAATTGCTAAACCTAATCCTGTACCACTATCGTTTCCACTTCTAGAACGATCTACCTTATAAAACCTATCCCAAATATACGGAAGGTCTGCCTTTGGTATACCTTGCCCCGAATCTAAAATAGAAATGGCAATATGGTTGTCTCTTTCATCTACATGTATATCGATACTTCCATTTTTCGGAGTATATCTTATTGCATTTTCTATAATATTGATTAAAGCCTGCTCCATACGATAAGGGTCAACAAATAGAGACTTGCCTTCTATGTTTTCGTCTATATTAAGTTTGTGATTTATCGTTTTCTGATCAAACATGATCGCTCTACTTTCGTATAATGATGTAACCCAAGAACATAAAGGAACTTCTTCTAATTCAAGCTTTAATTTCCCTTCCTCTAATTTGGTTAACAGAAATAAATCGCTAACAAGGTGCTCCATTCTTGTCGCTTCCTGATAGATAACCTGAAGATTTCTTTTCCATTCTTCATTATCATCAGGAGGTACTTCCTTCATTACTGCAGAATACCCTTTAATATACGTAATAGGGGTACGGAGATCATGAGAAATATGGGATATAAAATGTCTTCTTGAATCTCGATATTCCTTTAACTGCTTTGACATCGATTGGATACTTGATGCTAATCGACCTACCTCATCTTCTCCTTTAATACCCAACTCAATATCCAAATCTCCATCTGCTATATTTTGTGTTAACTTACTTATGTGGTTTAACGGTTTTGAAATTTTCTTCGTCAAGTATGTCGTCAGTATTATCCCAATACCAAACGTAATAGCACCCATAATAACAAACAATAAAATCAGTTTAATTCTTGCTTGGTTTAAATCTCCTGTATCTTGATCTAGAAAGACATAACCGATTATCTCATTGTCTTGGAAAACAGGCATAAGCGCCCAAATGTGAGGGATGTGAAAAGGCATATGAGTAGCCACATGATCTATAAACGGCTGATCCACTTCCCCCACATTTGAAAGGTGCTCATTAATCCAACGTAAATAATTGTGTCTTTCTGATTCAGGAACAAGATCTGATACAGAAAGAATTTCTAAATCATTTTCTAAAATGAGAAATTGACTATTTCTACGAACCTCGATCTCCTCAATATATTCAACCATTTGTTCATCAAATTCTTTTTCTAATAAGTGAGCATGAGATAAGATCCTTCCCTCTACTTCCGCACTTAATTGATTTTGATAGAAGGTTTTTGTGATCCAATTTGCTCCACCAATCAAAATGATAATGGTTAACAATAAAATCAGTACTACTAATGCTGTAATTTTAGACGCAAGGTTTGTTTTCATCATCTGTTACCACTTTCCAATGCTAAAAATGAGATACACTGTTATTTACACTCTATAGCTTTATAACCAACACCCCATACAGTTTCAATAATAGCTTCATTAAAATCAGCGTGCTTTAGTTTTTCTCGAATATTCTTCACATGAGTGTCTACCGTTCGATTATCTCCCTCGTATTCCATACCCCACTCTAGCTCTAGTAGGTGCTCACGACTATAGACTTTTCCTGGATTGCTGGCTAGGCGATGTAAAATTTGAAACTCCTTCTTTGTTAGAGGAAGAACCTGTTTTTCATAAGAAACTTGAAAGCGATCCGGGTAAAATACAAGCCCTTTAACAGTAAACGTTTCGTTGGATGATCTTGCTTTTTGTGTTCTACGTAATACAGATTCAATTCTTGCAGCCAAAATCTTAGGTTCAAAGGGTTTCACAATATAATCATCCGCACCTAACCGTAATCCCTCTACCACCCGCTCCGAATCTCCAAGAGCGGATAGTAAGATGACGGGAGTAGTGTTATCCAAATGATTTCGTACACGTTCTATTAATTCAAACCCATCCATTTCAGGCATCATAATATCTAATAAAACTAAAGCATAATGATTGTCTGTTAGTTTATAAAGCGCCTCTTCACCATTACATGCTTCATCTAATTCATAACCATATGGTGATAAACAGACAGATAATAGTTTCCTCATTTCTGTCTCGTCGTCAACTAACAAGATACGATTTTCCATGAAGTTACCCCCTACTTATGAAGCCGGAAGAGATTTAAATTTTTTCAAGCGTAACGTATTTAATACAACGGAAACAGAGCTAAATGCCATCGCAGCACCTGCTAACATTGGATTTAACAGGATTCCGAAAAACGGGTATAACATACCAGCTGCAACCGGGATTAAGATAATATTATATCCAAATGCCCAACCTAAGTTTTGCCAAATCATACGCATCGTTGCCTTTGATAATCGGAAAGCTGTTACAACATTCATGATCTCACCTTTCATCAATGTAATATTAGCAGTTTCCATCGCAACGTCTGTACCTGTTCCTATTGCAATACTTACATCTGCTTGAGCTAAAGCAGGGGCATCGTTAATTCCATCCCCAACCATTGCAACAATTTCTCCATCACTTTGTAGTTTCTTTACATAATTAGCTTTATCTTCTGGAAGAACCTCTGCCTCAAATTGATCAATACCAGCTTCAGCAGCAATTGCTGCTGCTGTTCGTTTATTATCACCAGTAAGCATCACAACGTTAATTCCGAGCTCTTTTAACTTTTTCACGGCAATCGGAGCTTCTTTCTTCAGTTTGTCTGCTACAGAAATGATTCCCATGAACTCTGATTCTTTCGCCACAAACATTGGAGTTTTTCCTTGGCTAGCTAACTCCTCTGACTTTGCTTCTAATTTCCCTACATTAATATTATTGTCCTTCATCCATTGAAGGTTTCCTACAAACCCTTTTTCTCCGTTAATGGAACCAACAATTCCTCTACCACTAATCGCTTGGAAGTCCTCAGGATCTACTAGAGTTAATCCTTTTTCTTTCGCACTTTTAACGATGGATTCTCCTAACGGATGCTCCGATGCTTTCTCTAATGATGCAACCCATGTTAATAAATCCGCTTCCTCCACTTTACCAGCAGTTACGATATCAGTTAAAGAAGGCTTTCCTTCAGTAATTGTTCCTGTTTTATCTAGAACGATTGTCGTCACCCGATGAGCCTGCTCTAGGCTGGCTGCATCTTTAATTAACACACCGTTTTCTGCCCCTTTTTCTGTTCCAACCATTATTGCAGTAGGGGTTGCTAACCCTAACGCACACGGACAAGCAATAATAAGTACCGCGATAAACGTAGTCAATGCAAAAATGAAAGATGGTTCAGGGCCAAAAATCAACCATACAAGAAAGCTTAACGTTGCAAGTATCACAACTGCAGGTACAAAGTAAGCAGAAATGACATCCACCATCCGTTGAATAGGTGCTTTAGAGCCTTGGGCATCATTCACCATACGAATAATTTGAGCTAATGTCGTGTCTTTTCCTACCTTGGACGCTCGGAAAGTAAAACTACCTGATTTGTTAATAGTAGCCCCAATAACAGGGTCATCTATTTTCTTCTCTACTGGGATTGGCTCCCCTGTTAACATCGACTCATCGATACTTGATGATCCTCGGACTATCACACCGTCCACTGGGATTCTTTCTCCTGGACGAACCGTGATTTCATCTCCAACTAACACATTCTCCACTGGTAGTTCTATTTCTTCTCCGTTACGTAGAACTCTTGCAGTTTTTGCTTGTAAACCCATTAATTTTTTTATCGCAGTAGACGTTTCTCCTTTGGCCTTTGCTTCAAAATAACGTCCTAATAAAATTAGTGTTGTAATAACGGTTGTAACATCATAGTACAGTTCATGTGGAAACCCTAAACCTGTAAGATAACCTGGAAATAGCGTCATAGCTCCACTATATACCCAAGCAGTTGTAGTACCCATCGCAACTAGTACATTCATATCCGCAGAACGGTTTTTCAAAACTTTATAGCTTGCTCGATAAAATCTCCAACCTGGTACTAGCTGAACATATGTTGTTAATAAAAGTAAAAAGAACGCATTTGACATCCAGTTTGGTACCCACGTACCCCAGCCATGCATCATGTGAGGAATACTTCCAATTAACACAATAGTTGTAACGATAGCAGCAGTTCTAAAATCTTTGATTAATTTTTTTGATTCCTTTTGCTGTTTTTCTGTTACATCTTCCTCTTTCCCATCTTCCAACAACTTAGCACCAAATCCTATTTTTTCAACGGACGAGATAATCTCATCAACCTTGCCATCTTCAATGTTCCCAACAACTTGAGCTTGATGCGTAGCTAAGTTTACATTCACACTCTCCACGCCATCCACTCTTGAAATTTTCTTTTCTACACGATTGACACAAGATGCACATGTCATCCCTTCAATCGCAAAACGTGCTTTACCCATCTATACCCCTCCAATCAAATGATTGTTATCTACATCATTTGCTATAAAATGTATATTATTCATCTATACAACTACTATACTCCTGTAGGGTATCTGTTTCAAGTTTCTTTCACTACTTTTATTAAATTGTTCACATTTACCAACTGTAGTTTCCTCATTGCCTATTTCAAATAAACGTTTGTTTCATTCTCGTTCCGTCTTTATCGACCTAATATTTAATTAATGGTACGATTATGATGATTCATCATAACTTGGGCATATTTAAGGAGTATTGCAATGATACCAAAAAATATAAAGAATTTAGTAAACGACAAAGAATTTAAAAATGATGTGATTGATTTCGTAGAGAGTAATTCAACTTACTATATAAATAAGTGGACTTCCCATAAGTCACCAATGTCGTTCTCTGGTTGGAATTGGGTTTCTTTCTTGTTTACCCCGTTTTGGCTAGCTTATCGGAACATGTATTTTCATGTATTAACGTATTTTTTCGTCATAACATTGAGCATCATTTTGTATTCGGTTTTGCCAATAATCACATACTTTACTTTCTTACCTAATATAAGTATGCTGGGCTTTCTTGTGATACCGATTCTACATATTATCTATGGATATAAAGGAAATGCCTATTATGCCACCTTTGTAACAAGAAATTTAGGGAACAAAGCAGAGGATGGCAAGCCAAGAGTTCCTCTCTTCAACCGATCCGGTCGTTCACTAACAAGTGCTTTCCTGGTTCCCTTTACAGTGCTTATCATTTTTATTGTTCCGGCTTATCATATTGGAAATTGGATTGATGGCAGTTCACTTCCTTCTGGAGTTTATGTATATCCAAATGAGCAAGGTCCGCCTCAATCTTACCAGGAGTTACTGAAGCAAGAGGAAATACCTACCTTTATCAAGTACTCTGAGTCCATTGACTTTCTCTATCGTGGAGAGGATCCTGTAGCTAATAGAAACTTTAAAATAACACTGTTCTACCGGAAAAATGCCAATGAAGACTGGGAAACAATAAGAGAACAATCATATACTTTTTTTACCCAAAGGGAAGTAACACTACACTTACTTGATGCAGAAGACCCATTAACGGAGGTTGGGGAGTACTTACTCCATGTTTACATCGAAGAAGAAGTTGTTTCAAATAAACGTTTTAATGTGGCACTGGCTAGATAACTAGCCAGTTTTTCTTATGATATTTTTGTGCCGTTCGGTACCGCTTCATCAATATTAAGTAAAACTACATCCCCCTGATCAGGTACTCCTCCCAAAACAAGAACCTCTGATTTATATCCTGCTACTCGTAGTGGAGGAAAATTCACCACTGCAACAACTTGGCGACCCACAAGGACCTCTGGATTGTATCGCTTTGTTATTTGTGCACTGGAATGCTTTATTCCTATCTCTTCACCAAAATCGATTGTAAGTTTAATAGCAGGAACTCGTGCTTCCGGAAACGGGGCAGTATCTAGAACTGTTCCAACTCTCATATCTAGCTTCATAAAATCATCAAATGTAGCCATTTTTATCACCTCTTTGTTACTATTCTTTATTTACGAAAAAAAACCTTTTTATTAGTAAAGCGCAAGGCGCGCCAATTCCACCTAAGAACAGCCCACGTCCTGTGCACGGCGTCATGTCGACATCCTGTCTCCCGGCGAAATGCAAATGTTCTGGACGAACGAAAAGCTTAATCCACTTGCATATCTGCGAAGAATTTTCTTTCAGTTGAAAAGTGCTTTCTACTTTTCTAACTGGAAGTTTATTTTTCACAGCAGATGGCGGATGTAGCTAGACATAAAAAGTGCTTTTTCTTTTAATCGGGCAGGTTATTTGACACGGACGATGGCGCCTGGAGCTAGACATTTTTCAAAGTCTAAAAATTTTATACTTTCCCTTTCAAGCAATGTAATGAAAGAAACGAGGAGAAATGCTCAATGGAATAAATAAACGGAGAATTTTCCCTTATTTAAAAAATAGCATGAAAAATAGTCTGAATAAACGGAGAAATTCCGCTTATTGACTCAAATCTATTTAAATAGGGGGGATTTTCTTTGCATAGTCGGAAAAACTCCACTTATTTGCCACGAAATTAGGTGAATTTTGATTTTAAACGGAAATTCTCCGCTTATATTTTTTTTCACTGGTAAGATAGGAGTATATGGACTTGTCAATAAGCTAAGTTTATTAACAAAAGCGCAAGGCGCCCCCTCCCAAACACTCATTGTCCGTTCTTTCAGTCCTGTTATGAAAGCAGTATTTTCGCACCGGGTAAAACCGTTTGTTATAATAATACTATAGAGCATTTAGAAAGAATTCACGTTATCATCTTCTTGTTCATAATAAGAAATAGGAGGACTTCACATGAAAAATAGATCTATTGCCATTATTAACGGGAGTATGAATAAGAATTCTTTTACAAAAAAATTATTAAATATAATTAGTGAACGTTTACAGAAAACAGGGGCAACGATAACCTTTATTGACGTTAGGGAACTACAGTTACCTGTTTATGAGCCAAATATGGAATTACCAGAACAATTAAAAGAGGTTTCACAGCAATTAATAGAAGCAGACGGAATTGTTGTGGGAGTACCAGAATATCACGGTTCTTATACAGGGGCAGTTAAAAACCTACTTGATTATTTTGGATTTAAAGAATTTGAAAAGACACCAATTGCACTCCTCACAACAACTGGAGGTTTGAAAGCTGGAACCAACACGTTGAATCATCTCCGCCTTGTTTTTCGTAATCTACATGGAATTGTTATCCCTGAACAATTTGCAATTTGTAAAAAAGAAACAACACCGGACCTACAACTAGATGAAAACTATGATCTGCGGCTCGAAAAGTTCATCCAAGGTTTAGAGACAGAAGTAAAAAAGAAGATACTTTTGGAAGCGTGGGAGAAGAATGAGTTGCCATTAAGATAATTTTGGTTCGATTTTCACTTCACGAGACAATTCGTACTCTCATCTGTACGCTCGGCGTTCTAGCCTATACGGAGTAAGACAGTAAGACTTAGATTCGAGACACTACCCTTTATCAAAAGGTAGTTTCATGCATCCACGCATGAGAGTACCTTTTTTATTCCCTCTGTAACCCCTCTCTCATTTCACTTAAATTTCCATAGTTTAATAGATAATTAACGGGGAATGGATTATTAGACACTAATATCTTTTTCCACGGGCTAATATCTACACCATTTTCAAAACTATTCTCCAATCTATCTATGAAAAAACGGAGGTTTGACATTGTCTAAGAAACACTACGAATTCGAAACAAAAAAACCTAGTATTATCTTTTATATATCCGCCTCCCTCGTAGCAATATTTGTTCTATGGGGAGCTATTGCACCTGAAACATTAGAGTCCTACTCAGAGGCAACTCTAGGTGCAATATTACATCACTTCGGCTGGTTTTATATGTTATCAACCGCATTCTTTATCACCTTTGTGTTATTTTTAGCAGTAAGTCCATTTGGAAAACTTCGTTTAGGTAAACCAGGTGAAAAACCAGAATATACTTTTTATACTTGGCTAGGAATGTTGTTTTCCGCAGGAGTCGGGGTTGGTTTTGTCTTTTGGGGTGTTGCGGAACCTGGTCTTTACTATCTCGATCCTCACCCGAACTATGTCGATGCAGCAGAAGAAGTGAAAGCAGCAGCTGGCCTTCGTTATGCCGTTTTTCATTGGGCTTTACATCCATGGGCAATATTTTCCTTAGTTGCACTAACTTTAGCTTATGTTCAATTCCGGAAGAATAAACCCGCTCTCATTAGCTCGGCCTTCCAACCACTTCTTGGGAAAAATCAATATGGTCTATTTGCAAGGGGTATTGATACTTTTGCAGTCTTGGCGACCTCCACAGGGGTAGCGACTACTTTTGGACTAAGTGCTTTGCAAATTACAGGGGGATTATCCCACTTATTCGAATCCATACCAAACAATGCTGTTACACAATTTATCATCATATCTATTGTAACTTGCTTATTTATTTTCTCGGCAGCAACAGGTATTAACAAAGGTATTCGCATATTAAGTACGATTAATCTCACCATTGCTTCCATACTTTTACTTTTTGTCATTATCGTTGGGCCAAGCCTATTTATTGCAGAAAGCGCAGTTACTACCATTGGAAGTTATGTTACAAATGTTGTTCATATGAGCCTAGATTTACAACCATTTATCGATGGTGGGTGGCTAGGGGAATACACCATCTTTTTCTGGGCATGGCATATTTCTTGGGCACCTTTCATGGGTATCTTTATAGCACGAATATCCAGAGGGAGAATGATACGGGAGTTTGTCGCTGGGGTATTAATTGTTCCCTCTCTCATAGCAACACTTTGGTTTTCCACCTTTGGAGGGACAGCATTGGATATGATTCTAGCTGGAAATGAGGAAATCAGTGACCTTGTGTTAAATAATGTGGAAGTAGCTCTTTTCGCAACTTTAGGGGAATTACCTCTTGGTTTTTTCATTAATTTACTAGCCATTACTTTAATTCTTATCTTCTTCATTACATCCGCAGACTCTGCGTCGTACGTGTTAGGAGCTATGACAAGTGATGGCAGTTTAGAACCTAAACTTTTTGTAAAAATAGTATGGGGGTTCTTAATTGCAGGTACAGCTAGTGTGCTCTTAATAAGCGATGGTTTAGACGGGCTACAATCGGCATCCATTATCGCAGCACTACCTTTCGCATTGATAATGATAGCGATGGTTTTCTCCCTTCTTATGTTAATGAAAAAAGATTTAAAAGAAGATAAAAAAATGAGAGAAGAAAAGCTAATACAAAAGGTGAAGGAAGAAGTAGAGGAGAAGGATTAATAAATAACTTACACATTACGAGTAGTAATCTCTCCTATTTGGAGGGATTACTATTCTATATTTAAAAAGTTTAAATTGGTAATCATGATACATAATTACCTATAAATAGCTATATCCTATTACATAGGTCTTTTATCGAAAAAGTAGGAAGTGGAAGTTTACATTCAAGAGAGGAGGAATCCGTTTAAGATACGGATATGAAAATATGAGCGGAAAATTTGAGTATGAAACAAAGAAACCAAGTATTGTCTTTTATATTTCAGCAACGTTAGTAGCACTATTTGTTCTTTGGGGTTTTATTGGTCCTGATTCATTAGAAAGTGTATCAAATAATGCATTAGCATCTACATTAAATAACTTTGGCTGGTTTTACATGCTAGCAACTGCTTTTTTTATTGCATTTGTTTTATTTTTAGCAGTAAGTCCCTTTGGACGTTTACGCCTTGGGAAGCCTGACGAACGTCCGGAATATAATTTCTTTCCCTGGCTAGGAATGCTATTTTCAGCTGGAATTGGTGTTGGGTTTGTTTTTTGGGGTGTAGCGGAGCCGGCCCTGTACTTTTTGGATCCACATCCAGATTATATTGGAGCTGATGAAGCTTTAATTGCAAGTGCAGGATTACGTTATGCCGTCTTCCACTGGGCACTTCACCCTTGGGCAATTTTTTCTTTAGTAGCATTAACACTAGCTTATGTTCAATTTAGAAAAGATCAGCCTGCCTTGATTAGTTCCGCATTTCAGCCTTTGTTGGGAGATCGAATGAGAGGCCCTCTTGGCAAAGGAATCGATGTGTTGGCAGTTCTCGCCACATCAACAGGTGTTGCTACAACGTTTGGATTAAGTGCTCTACAAATAACAGGTGGTTTATCTCACTTAACAACAGGTACTATACCAAATAACTCATTAACTCAGTTACTTGTTATTGGTATTGTAACTATCTTGTTTATTTTTTCGGCTGCAACAGGAATAGACAAAGGTATTAAAATCTTGAGTACCATTAACTTGACCGTAGCCTTCACTTTGTTACTTTTCATGATTATTTTCGGGCCAACATTGTTCATTGCAGAAAGTATTGTATCAACCATCGGTGGATATATCGCAAATGTTGTCCAAATGAGTCTTGACTTAAATCCATTTGGAGACGGTGAGTGGTTAGGTATCTATACCATCTTCTTTTGGGCTTGGCATATTTCTTGGGCTCCATTTATGGGTATGTTTATCGCTCGTATTTCACGTGGGAGAACAATCCGTGAATTCGTAGCAGGAGTTCTTATTGTACCTTCTTTATTAGCGGTTATCTGGTTTACTGCTTTTGGTGGAACTGCGTTAGACATGATCATGGCTGGAAATGAGCAAATTGGAGAATTGGTCATGAATAACGTAGAGGTAGCTTTGTTCGTTACCCTACACGAATTACCATTAGGAATCATCATGAGTATGCTTGCATTACTTTTAATCATCATTTTCTTTATCACTTCAGCAGACTCTGCATCCTATGTACTTGCTGCATTGACTAGTGATGGAGGTTTAGCTCCTAAACTTTGGATGAAAGTTGTTTGGGGCTTTCTCATAGCCGGAACTGCTAGCGTTTTATTAGTCAGTGGTGGATTACGAGGTCTACAGACAGCCTCCATTGTTGCAGCTCTACCTTTTGCTATTATCATGGTAGTAATGATCTTTTCTTTACTTATGATGATGGGTCGAGATATGCAAGCGGAACAGCTTTGGAAACGTCGTACTAGAACGAAGAAAATGAAAAGAGAAGTTCATGATGAAATGTACGAACGTATGAAGGAAAACATGTATGAAGATGTAAAAGAAGAAGTGTATCAGGAAATGAAAGAGAAAGTTGTAGAACAAGTTAAGGAAGAAGTGTATGAAGAAATGAAAGAGGAAGTTTATGAGGACTTTAAAGAAAAAATTTATGAAGATTTACGAGATGATTTAGGTGAACAGCTTAATGGAGAGCTAGATAGTCCTGATTCTAACGATGATAAAACTAAGAAATAAGTATCTAAGGAGAGCAATTTCTTGCTCTCCTATTTTAAAAGATAAGTATAACATTTTTGGACTTAGAAGGTTTTCCAGCTCCAGGCGCCTTGCGCTTTTCTTATTGAAACAAGGTAAAGCCGAGTAAAAACATAAAAATGCTCCCAGCAATTGAAAGAAAAATATAAAGAAACAAAGGGCCCCATTTCTTTTTTTGCATGAGTGTAGCTGTCTCTACAGAAAAAGTAGAAAAAGTGGTGAATGCACCGAAAAAACCAATTCCAAAAAACAAATACGATTTTATTTCATAAGCACCATATGGAATTTCAGCATACATAAATTGAAAAAAAAGACCTAGTCCTAAGGAACCTAATATATTAACAATAAGCATGGCGGTAGGGATCAGCCGTTGTTTCGTATTCTTTTTTATCCATACCCCAAGCAGGTACCTACCCACTGCACCTAAGCCTCCCCCAATCATAACAAGATACACGTGACTCACTGTACATCACCTGCTTTTTTCTTATGTAAGACAAATGCGGTACTAAGTGCCATCCCAACAAATGCTAAGAAAATTCCACCAAACAAGGAAACACTTAAGTAGACCGAGACCGTTCCTATATTCGACTGCTCCGCTAGAAAAAAGGTATCCGCTGCAAGTGTGGACATTGTAGTAAACCCACCGCAGAAGCCTACACCTAATCCCTCTTTTAAAATAGGTGGAAATTGTGCATGTAGTATGTAGCCTGTTAGTATCCCGAGCAAGAAGCTACCTACAAGGTTTTCTATAAGAGTTCCCATTGGAAAGATCCACGTTGCCACCTGCAGATTTATTAAATATCGAAATAACGTTCCTAACGCTCCCCCTAAAAAAATAGAGAGAATGATGTATCCATGTTGTTTCATCAATTATTGATTCCCCTTCTTGGGTAATGAGATCATGACACTTTGATGGTTCATTCTCTTCAAGATTGAAAAGTCCTCTGAAAAGTACGTTTCTCAACAGTTCGTGCCAACACACCTTACAATCGAATTTTTAATAAATATACTATAAAAAAGACCTATCCTCAAGAAAGGATAAGTCTTTTGTGTATTAAATCCAATAGGAATTAAAGTTTTACTACGTTAGCAGCTTGAGGTCCACGGTCGCCTTCAACGATATCGAATTCAACTTCTTGACCTTCTTCTAAAGATTTGAAACCTTCAGATTGAATCGCAGAGAAGTGTACGAACACGTCATCTCCATTTTCACGCTCGATGAAACCAAAACCTTTTTCTGAGTTAAACCATTTTACTTTGCCTGTCATGTTAACGGCCTCCTTAAAAATAAATAAAAAAGTTAAATCTTTGAATACCGCAAAACCATTTCATGCCTTACCATTTCTAACTCGGCCGAAAACGTTTTTCGATTTCAAAACATTTACTTGATGATCATATCATAGAGAGACTTGGTATGGCAAACATATTTTTCCTGTTTTATTGACAAATAATGCGCTTTCAAACACGAATATTGTTGATTAAAAATGATATATCTGGCAAGTGATAAACCGCTTACACTACCTTAAGGATTTTGAAGGAAATCATCTACAGCAGAACGACTTGGCATTCCACCTTGGGCACCAAATTTTTGAACGGAAAGTGCAGCGGCTGCGTTCGCAAACGTTATACTTTCTTTTAGATCCATTCCTTCTACTAACGCTACAGCTAGTGCACCATTAAATGTATCCCCCGCACCCGTGGTATCTAGTGCATTAACAGAAAACCCACTCACTTTATCGCTAATACCTTGGTTATAGAACGAAACACCTTTTTCTCCCTCTGTTACAATTACCTTATTTCTTAAAAGAGTAGGTATCTCTGTTGTTGGAAAAAGCTGATCCCTTTCCGTTTCATTTGGTGTAATATAAGATACTTTGGACAAATACCCTTCCGGTAAAGGCTGGTAAGGTGCTGGATTTAGTAAAACTGGAATATTATTTTCAGAACAAATATCTATACAATATAATATTGCTTCAAGGGGTATTTCAAACTGTAAAACAACAATCTTACTTTTAAGAATAATATCGCGTTTTTCCTGCAAATAACTTTTTGTAACAAAGCTATTTGCTCCAGGAGTTACGATAATACGATTATTTCCATTAGCTAAAAGAATGGTGGCTACCCCTGTACTTACTGGAGCTTTGTCTAAGAAAAGAGTTATTTCTTCTTCCTTCATTAAGTCAATAAGATGATTTCCAAAAAGGTCGTTCCCTACTTTTCCAATAAATTGTACATTTCCCCCAAGGCGCGACGCTGCGACAGCTTGGTTAGCCCCTTTTCCACCTGGAACTATTTGAAAGCCTTCTCCTATAACGGTTTCCCCTTCTTGAGGAAAATCCTTTAATGAGGTAACCATATCTATATTTGAACTACCGATAACTGTTATAACTGCGTTTTCCATATCTTTACCTCCATATTAACTATCTAGTCGCTTCAATGGTTTGAACAATAGAATGTACAAATCTTTGACGTTCTCCTTCACTCGAGTCTATATAAAATAATGATGTTAGCTCCACTTTGTATTGTCCAGGTTCAGCTTTTATTTCTATAGTGGGGCCGTTTCTTTTCTCATTCTTATTTAACGTAGATTGATGTTTCATAGTTAAAGGTTCGTCATTATCCTTCTCATACATAGATACCCCATCAAATGTCACTTCATCTATCCACGCAATACTATTATCGTATTGAAAAGTTATTGGATCATCACCTGTGTATGTAATAACTGGCGTTAAATATAACGTACCGCTCGTATATGAAGGTGAAAGTGTGAGTTCAACATCCCCATGAGTTTCATCCACGCTACACATCCGAAAAGTAATGATAGAAAAAATGATAAAAACCATGGATACTATCTTCATAAATCTCCCCCTATAATACTCTTTATATCATTATTCTATAACTTTTCATGCATACTGGATAGAGAATATTTACAAAATTATACAAGAAAAAACTCTGCACCAAAAAAGGTGCAGAGCTCAGAAACTTTTATTAAGCTCCTAACAAGTCTAGTTTTAAAGCAACTGCAAGTAATAATTGGAATAAGATTTGGATGTTTGCTGCAACTTGCGTATCAACAGTGCTTACGTTAACACCTCTAGAATTTTCGATTACAGTTTTTTGTCTTGAAATTTGCTTCATCTTAGAACTTTGAAGTAACTCTTGAGTGAATTTTTCTGCTTTACTAGAGTCTCCTAGTGAAATGCTAATTAATATAACAAGCGCTGCTTGAAGTGCTGCTTGGATGTTAACTGCTGCTTTTGTGTCTGTTGAAGTAACTGTTACATCACAAGAGTCCTTAATAAAGATTGCTTCTTCATTTAATTGTAGAGTTTTGTTTGACTGAGTTGCTTCTTGCGTATCATCATCGTCTGTGAAGCATAGTGGATGTTTATCAGAATCTAATGCGCTCCATTTTGGTTTTTTGCAGTCTTTAGAACGATATATCTCTTGATTCATTTTTAATACCTCCTTTTAGTGTTTACACTACACTGTATGTGGAAGTAGTAAATTAGAGTGGACAAATTACTCAAGATAAACATACAATTTTTCTCTTTTACCTATTTTTCATCTTTTTTATTCATGAACATTTTCGGTTTAGTTGGTGGTTCATACGTTTGTAAACCTTCCGTAGCTTCATCTACATCTACTTCCACTGTATTATTTCCAACATCATGCTCTGTTGTTTGCCTCTGGACATTTTCTAAGAACTTTTCAACATCTTGCTGTATATTTTCTACAATTGACTTCATTTTTTGTTTTTCTTCTTCACTTAATTGAATTTCTTTCGGATTAATATCATATTTTGCAAATAACTGGTCAATATACACGGAATAAAGCTTATCTAGATCCATAATAACCCTCCTTATATAGAAACGGATACTACAACGTATGCAGTTCACTATCTTTTGCACAGGACAACTGCCCTTGAAAACAAAAAGAGTTTTAGTCAGAAGATGATAATAAACCTTCAGACTAAAACTCATCGTATCTATGTCGTGTATATTTCTGTCAATACCAATGTAATTGCACCGATTAAAGAACCATTGTCACCAAGTGCTGAAAAAATGATCGGTGTTTTCTTTGAATCATGGGTGATGGCCCTATCATTTATTACATTATTAATTGGTTCGAGGATAAATTCCTTCGCCTTCGAAACTCCTCCTCCGATAATAATAAGCGAAGGATTGAAGAAATGAATAATATTAATAATACCAATTCCGATATAATGCCCTGTGTCCTTGAGAACTTGTTGAGAAAGTGTATCTCCTTTTTTTGCACATTCATAAATTATATGGCCGTCAATATTACTTATCTCACTATTTACTTTTTCTATTAATGTCGTCTCTTTTCCTAATGAAATTTCTTTCATAGCTCTCTCTCTTAAGGCTTGTCCAGAAGCTAATGTTTGAAAACAACCCACGCTACCACATGTACAAAGTGGTCCATTCATATCAATCATTGTATGACCGATTTCACCAGCAATACTGTTACTGCCATGAAAGATTCGATTGTTAACAATAAGCCCTGCACCAATTCCTTCCCCTACATTAATACAAATAAGGTCACGTATACCTTGACCGTTTCCAAACCATTGTTCTCCTAGAGCTAATGCTTTTGCATCGTTTTCCATTCGAACTGGAATTTCGAATAGTTGTTCCAAATGTTCCTTCACTTTTATCCCTTCTAGTTTAAGTGAAGGTGCAAACAAGGATGTTCCCGTTTCACTATCTACAATTCCATGCATTGCTATACCAATACCAAGTAACTTATCCTTGTTTTCTTCCATTCCATCAATACTATCTTGAATTACCTGCACCAATACCTGTAAGAAAGACTCTACTGTAAGTTGAGGGGGCATTCGTTTCACTTTGCTTACGAGTAAGTTTGCATTAAGATCTGACAACGCATATCTTATCTTTTTAACCCCAACATCTAACCCTATGATATACCTACTTGAAGAATTAATTGATAAGAGTATCGGTTTTCTTCCACCACTAGAAATACCCGTTTTACTCTCCACCACTAAGTTTTCCTTTAATAATTCGTTCACAATGTTTGTTACTGTCGGTGGCGTTAGTTTTGTAATTTTTGCAATATCAGCTCTAGAAATGGCACCATTCGTGCGAATTGTATTTAAAATTAGGGAACGATTCATTGACTTCATTAATTGAAAACTACCCGTGACTTGAAAACTCATGCTTTTCCCCCCCTCTCAAACACCCTACTATAAGGTAAATACGTTCTTTTATAAACTTTTGATGAACGTAGTAAAGGCCTGTTGACCTTGATCGTCTCGCTTAAATACACCAGCATGCTCCAAAATGGTTGCAAATGTTTTTCCAAGTTCTAAATTGATAATTTCTTGGCAATTCTCATTATTGATATCCGAATACTCATTCATAATTTTCTGTGCCCAGTCACTATGTTTCTTTATGGATTCATCATTTGCTATCTTTTCCATAGGATTATTGGATAATAATGCTTCTTGCAAAACATTCATTTCTTCAATTAAGCGACCGGGTAAAACTGCTAATCCCATCACTTCAATTAAGCCGATATTTTCCTTCTTAATATGATGAACTTCACTATGAGGATGAAAGATCCCCATTGGATGTTCTTCATTCGTTCTGTTATTTCTTAACACGATATCAATTTGGAACTCTCCATCTTTCATTCGCGCTATCGGAGTTACCGTGTTATGTGGTGTACCATCGGTATGAGAGTATATTTCAACTTCTTCATCACTAAATTTTTTCCATTCTTGGTGAATGTAGTTCGCTGCTTTCACTACATTGGCTTTTTCTTTGCCGGTAATTCGTAAAACAGACATTGGCCATTTCACTTTTCCAATCTTAACTCCTGGTAAAGTTGATATTTGGAATACTTCTTCTTCTTTCGCTACTGCCATTGGGAATTCATGATATCCCCCCTGGTAGTGATCGTGAGTTAAAATCGATCCTCCGACGATCGGTAAGTCTGCATTAGATCCCACAAAATAATGAGGAAAACGTTCTACAAAGTCTAATAGCCTTTTAAAAGTTACCTCTGATATTTTCATTGGCTCATGCTTCGTTGAGAAGATAATTGCATGTTCATTATAATAAACATATGGTGAGAATTGAAGCTTCCACTCATCACCATTTAATGTAACAGGAATTGTTCGTAAGTTTTGTCTAGCTGGATGATTTAATCTTCCCGCATACCCCTCGTTTTCTTTACACAATAAACATAAAGGGTAATTTGATTGTTCCAATAATTTTGCAGCAGCAATTTCTTTCGGATCCTTTTCTGGCTTAGATAAATTGATGGTAATCTCTAATTCTCCGTATTCTGTTGCTGCACCCCAACTTAAATTCTTCTTTATCCTATCTTGCCGAATATAATGGGTGTCTTTGCTAAATTGGTAAAACCATTTTGTAGCTTCCACTGGATTATCTTTATTTTCGATATCAGTAAATAAACGGATGACCTCAGACGGTCTTCCTGTTAAACAACCCATCAATCTTGTGTCCAACAAATCCCGTTCTGTAACAGTATTATCATTCAATAAACCGTTTGAATTTGCCCAATCTAGAATAGGCTCCAAAAGAACCGAGGGGTCCATTATGTTTTCTCCCTCTAATGATTCTAATACTGGTTCAATTTCCTTTAACTGCAGTTGATCAATGAGTTGGTTTCTACAATAGATGACATCGTCTGGAGTGATTAAGCTTTTATCTAATCCGTATTGGAGCAGTCGGCCAAGTAACCGATCAATAGTCATATGATTCCCTCCAAAATAAGTTTGTTACAGCTTTCAAGTTCATGAAAAAACTAGATCGTTTATTCTGCATACCCCTCTGGATGTGCTTGGTGCCACTTCCATGCTGTTTCAATTATCTCTTCTAGGCTAGCAAATTTAGGTTTCCATTTTAATACTTCTTGAGCTTTACTAGAAGAAGCAATTAACACTGCTGGATCCCCCGCTCTTCTTGGAGCAATTTCTCTTTTAATTTCTATATTTGTTACCTTTTCAACTGTATCAATTACTTGTTTCACACTAAATCCATTCCCATTCCCAAGATTGAAAACATCACTATCTCCACCAGCTTTTAAATAATCTAATGCAAGTAAGTGTGCTTGAATAAGATCGGATACATGAATATAATCACGAATACACGTGCCATCCTCTGTTGGATAATCATCCCCAAATATTTTAATGGATTCTCTCTGACCTAAAGCAACTTGTAAAACGATAGGAACTAAATGTGTCTCTGGCTTATGGTCCTCACCAATATCAATGGTTGGATGGGCACCTGCGACATTAAAGTAACGTAAGATAACATAGTTAATACCGTATGCATTAGCAGACCATTTTAACATTTTCTCCACCGCAAGCTTCGTCTCACCGTACGGGTTCGTTGGGTTCGTTATGTCTGTTTCTTGTATCGGCATGCTTTCTGGTTCTCCATACGTCGCCGCAGTGGAAGAGAATACAATCTGTTTAACATCATATTCCTTCATTTTCTTCAACAAGCAAAGTGCTCCGTATACGTTATTATCATAATACTGTAAAGGCTCTTCAACACTAACGCCTACAAGAGAATCTGCTGCAAAGTGGATGACAGAATCGACGCTATTTTCTTGGAAAACTTTATCTAAGACTTCTCCATCACGTAAGTCTCCAACATAGAGCTTCGCTTTCTTTAGTACTGCATCCTTATGCCCTGTTTGAAGATTGTCTAAAACAACCACATCTTCTCCTCTTTCAAGCAAATAAGCAACTCCGTGACTTCCGATATAACCTGCACCGCCACAAACTAATACCGCCATTTTCTTCACGCCCTTCTTCTAATTAAACTTTTTTAGCTCCTGTTCCTACTCCAACAATATAAAATTCTGGAGTTATCCCCGTTTTTTCTTCATATCTCTTACCAATTCGCTCTACAATGCCATCCAAATCGACTTCTTTCACTAAGCTAACTGTACAACCTCCGAAACCTGCTCCTGTCATTCTTGACCCTAATACGTCCGTTTCTTCCCAAGCAGCTTCCACCAATGCATCTAAATGATCTCCAGTCACCTCATAATCGTCACGTAACGATATATGTGATTGGTTCATTAACTGACCGAAAGCGTCTAAATCCATTTCTTTTAGTTTCTCAACTGCAACTTTTGTTCGCTCATTTTCCGTTACGGCATGCTTTGCACGGTTTAACGCAATAGGATCTTTAATTGCATGTTTTATTTCCTCGAATTTTTCTGTAGAAAGATCACATAAATGATTGATAGATACAACCGACTGTAAGTCTTTTAACGCTTGTTCACATTCCGCTCGTCTTTCGTTATACTTTGAATCCGCAAGTGTACGTCTCTTGTTCGTATTTGCAATAACAAGTTTCATTCCTTCTAATTGGATAGGAGCATACTCATAATCAAGTGTGTTACAATCAAGCAAAATAGCATGATCTTCTTTCCCCATACCAATTGCGAATTGATCCATTATACCGCTATTTACACCAATATATTTATTCTCCACTTCCTGACACATCTTCACCATTTCCACACGATCGATTTGAAAACCATGAAGCCAATCCCAAAGAATTGCTGTAACTAACTCGATGGAAGCAGAGGAAGATAAACCCGCGCCATTTGGGATATTACCATAAAATACTGCATCAAAACCTGTTTTCCCCTCGTATCCATGATCTTTCATAATTTTGATAACACCTTTAGGGTAGTTTGCCCAATCATCTTCCTCTTTGTTTGCTAAATCACTCAATGCCACTTCCATAATTCCTTTTTCAGGAAAGTTATCTGAATACAATCGAATGATGTCATCATTTCGTTTTGCCATCGCAATATACGTACCCACATCTAGTGCACAAGGAAAAACTAAGCCTCCGTTATAATCGGTATGTTCACCAATCAAGTTCACTCTGCCTGGGGCAAAAAAATAGTCTAATTGTTCTTCTGAATGAAATACTTTATGAAAAATTTTGTTTAATTGATCTTTCATTTTCCTATTCCTCCTAAATATAATATCCTCTTCTACAATTTGTACCGCTTCCATTTCATTATACATATAATTATTCCACAAATAAACCTTTCTTAATAAATTTAATTAAGTTTGTAAACAAGAAAGAAATTACCCTCTAAAGGGCAACTTCCTTATCCATGATTTGCAATTTTATCCACTAAACGGAGCGCCAGAGTATCCGCTATGACAGTTACATTCTGATGCCTTTTTAAGACGCTTACTGGATTTTCTTCTTCTATCGAGCCATACAAAAAGTTATATAATGCTTGAGCCTTTGCTTCACCTGATGCAAGTAATACTATTTGCTTACTTCTCATAATAGTATCGATTCCCATTGTCATTGCTTGTTTTGGAACAGCATCTTCATTGGGGAAAAATCGTGCATTTGCTTCTCGAGTTGATGGAGTTAAGTTTACAATGTGTGTTTTAGACTGAAAAGACGTTCCTGGCTCATTGAAACCAATGTGACCATTTCCACCAATACCTAATAGTTGTATATCAACTCCGCCTAAACCCTCAATAAGATCCTCATATCTTTCACATTCTTTTTGCAAATTCGACACGTTTCCTTTTGGTAAATGAGTTTGTTCCTTGGGTATGGGTACATGTTGAAACAAATGCCTTTGCATATAATAGTGATAACTATTTGGATTTTTTTCCGATAAACCAACATACTCATCTAAATTAATTGTATGGATATGCTTACAAGAGATGTTTTCTTCATTAACCTGGTCTGCAAGTTTTTTATAAAACCCTAAAGGAGTTCCACCAGTTGCTAAGCCTAACACTAATTTTTTTGAACATTTAATTTCTTGAAAAACAATGTTTGCTGCCTGTTCGCTCATTTCATTATAATCACTCACTTCAATGATATTCATGATTCCTTCCCTCCTTAAGAGATGATTCATACACCACTTTGCCTTTTACAAACGTTTGAACCACTTCAAAGTCATCATCTAAGACCACTAGGTCGCAATCCTTCCCCACAGAAAGACTCCCCTTACGATCATGCAATCGTAGCTGTTTTGCAGGATTTAACGTCGCCATTTGAATTGCTTCTTCAAAAGTACAGCCTGAAAATGCGATCATATTCTTCACTGCTTCATTCATTTTTACTATACTTCCTGCAAGTGTACCGTCCTTTAATGTCGCCCTTTTATCTTTTACTGTTACAGTTTGACCTCCTAAGTCATACTCACCATCTACTAACCCTTTTGCTCTCATGGAATCTGTAATAAGAATAATTCCTTTTGCTCCTTTATTTTTATATATAAGCTTAACCATCTCAGGAGATACGTGAATACCGTCCACAATTAACTCAGCTATTATTTCGGCATGTAGCAATACTCCTCCCAGAATTCCAATATCACGATGATGAATTCCAGTCATTCCATTGCATACATGAGTAGCATGAGTAACCCCTGCTATAACCGCTTCTCTTGTTTGTTCATAATTTGCGTCAGAATGGCCAATAGCTGGAATGATCCCTAGTTTCTTTAACTCCCTTACTAAATCTATTCCCATTTCTTCCTCAGGGGCTAATGTAACAAGTTTTATTTGATTGCCTGCGGTTTGATAAAACTCATAAAACATATCAATACTTGGAGTTTTTATATACTCTTTTGGTTGTGCACCAGCTCTTTTAGCACATAAGAACGGTCCTTCTAGATGTACGCCTAATATTTCAGCTCCAAAACTTAGTGAGTTCGTCATCACGTTTTTCACCTGACTTAGTGCTTTATGTTTTTTTTCTGTCGTTTGTGTAATTGTTGTGGCTAAAAAAGAAGTGGTCCCTTCTTTTGGCAATGCTCGTTTCATCAGTTCTAATGAAGTTACTGTTCCATCCATTACATCCCCGTTTTCCACTCCATGTATATGAATATCAATAAATCCAGGTACAATCTTAACATGATTAGGATAAACAAATACCTGATCTACCGAGGACGCTAATGAAGCTGAATTGGACTCTATAGAATTTATTTTCCCATCCTCTATTTTGACAATCGGGTCTTCTATCCATTTGTCTTCTTTGTATAACGTTGCATTTTGAAATAGTATTTTTTTCATTATTGTCCTCCTGTCACGAGCGTTTCATTTCAGTAATGAACTTATACCTGTCACCACGGTAAACTGATTTCACTAACTCGAATGGAGTTCCATCTGCTAAAAAACCAATTCTCCTCATTAACAATACTGGTGATCCTATCTTTATATGAAGAAGATTGCTTTCTATTTCATTAGATATAGCTGGTTCTAACGTTTGTTTTGCACTATCTATTCGTAATTTCAATTTTTCTTCAATGTGATTATAAAAAGATTTTTGTAAAAACATAGTTTCATTCACTTCACCAAGTAAGCTTTTAGGAGATACCAACTCTTCGTAGGCCATTGGAATTCCGTCAGCTAAGCGTAACCTTTTTACTCGATAGCTAATAGATTTTACATCTATGTTAAGCTCTTTACATTCTGTGGCTGAAAGCTGTACTTCTTCAAAACCAATTAATATTGTACTTGGTTCTAAACCTCTACCTTTCATATCTTCAGAAAAACTTGTTAAGTTCATTAATGGTTGTTCTAACTTTTTCTTAGCAACGAAGGTTCCTTTTCCTTTTTCTCGTACAAGTAGACCTTCCTTAACAAGGTTGGTGAGCGCCTGTCTTATTGTCATTCTACTAATCCCATATTCCTCTGAAAGAGTTCGTTCTGACGGAACTAAATCTCCCTCTCGAAAAATACCATTTTCTATATTATTTCGTATCAGTTCTTCTAGCTGATAATAAATCGGTATTGGTGAATTTTTATTAATCATGCTGCTCTCTCCTCGTATATTTATCAAATAGATACTTTTTATTATATAATTCGGTGGTTTAGTTGTCTATACCACTTGGTTGATTCTCCTTTTGGTCAATGTATTTATTTACTTATTACATAAAACTAAGTATATGGGTGTATTCGAGAGAATTTTGAAGTTAATGAAACATGTTGTACGCTTACACCCCATTTTGATAATGTGCTATTTTCTGATAAAATCCTTTTGTTATTGCCGGTCGAGCTTTTTACGGAAAAGTTCATAAACAATTCAAATTAACGAAGAAAGAGGTGCAACCGTGTTAGCACAAAAATTGAAAAATGAATGGTTTGGAAATATAAGAGGAGATGTTCTTGCAGGGATTGTAGTAGCCCTTGCATTAATTCCTGAGGCAATTGCCTTTTCCATTATTGCTGGTTTAGACCCAATGGTAGGTTTGTATGCATCCTTCTGTATTGCAATTGTAATTGCATTTGTTGGAGGTCGCCCTGGTATGATTTCTGCAGCAACTGGGGCAATGGCTTTATTAATGGTTACCTTAGTAGCTGATCACGGGCTTGAGTATTTGTTAGCAGCTACTATTTTAACTGGGGTTTTACAAATTTTATTCGGAGTATTTAAGCTTGCTAGTTTTATGAAATTTATTCCAAGGTCAGTAATGATTGGATTTGTAAATGCGTTAGCTATCTTAATATTTATGGCTCAAATTGAACACTTTGTAAATGAAACATGGATGATGTATGCTTTAGTAGCTCTAACGTTAGCAATCATTTATATTTTACCTAAATTTACGAAAGCTGTTCCATCTACCCTTGTTGCTATTATCGTTGTAACTGCTATCGCTATTATGATGAACGTTGGGGTAAGAACAGTGGGAGATATGGGTGCGTTACCGACAACATTACCAATGTTTGCTTTACCAAACATTCCGTTTGCATGGGAAACATTAATGATTATACTTCCATACTCACTCGCACTAGCAATCGTAGGTTTATTGGAATCTTTATTAACTGCATCTATCGTTGATGATATGACAGATACAGAAAGTAATAAAAATAAAGAAAGCCGCGGTCAAGGTATTGCAAACGTTATAGCTGGATGCTTTGGTGGTATGGCTGGTTGTGCAATGATTGGTCAATCCGTAATTAATGTAAAGTCTGGTGGACGTGGAAGATTATCGTGTTTAGTAGCTGGGGTTGTCTTAATCATTTTGATTTTAGCATTAGGTAATGTAGTGTCTCTTATCCCGATGGCTGCACTGGCTGGGGTAATGATCATGGTTTCGATTAGTACATTTGATTGGAGCTCTTTAACAAATATTCATAAATTTCCACGTACAGATGCTGTCGTAATGGTTGTAACAGTTGGAACTGTAGTATACACACACGACTTATCAAAAGGGGTTTTAGCAGGTGTAGTTTTAAGTGCTATCTTCTTTGCTTGGAAGATATCGAAAGTAAAAGTAGAGCGAGTATTCTCTATCGATAAAACAGAGGTCACTTATTATGTAAAAGGACAGCTATTCTTTGCTTCTGTCACTGACTTTTTAGAAAGAATTAATTACAATGATAACGTTCAAAAGGTTATAATAGATGTATCTCAAGCCCATTTATGGGATGATTCGGCTGTGGGAGCAATTGATAAAATAGAGGGCAAATTTGAACTACGACATATCACTGTTGAAATCCGAGGGTTAAATGAAGAAAGTTCCTCTCTAATGGACAAAATTGGTGGTTTAAGTAAAGCATCTGGACACTAAACAAAAAGGAAAGAAAGGATTACTTTCTTTCCTTTTTCTTATCATAAAGGGGGATTATCATGTTTTCAAACATACTACTTGCAATTGATGGTTCAGACCATTCTCGACGAGCTGCCAAAAAAGCAATTGAAATGGGAAAACTTTTAGGGGATGCTAGCATTGAAGTCTTATACATAGTGGATGGAAGTAAGTCAAAATCTGATGTCTTACAATTTGGCGATTCTGATTCTGCTTCTAGAAAACGAAGAGAAATGCTTCAACCCTTTGAAACAATGATTAAATCTGCAGGACTTACGTTAAAAACATCCATTCTTCATGGCGCTCCTGCAGAAACAATAATAAAACATGCAAATGAAGGTTCCTATGATTGTCTTGTTCTCGGTAGCCGAGGCTTAAGCACGGTCCAAACAATGATTCTAGGAAGTGTAAGCCACAAAGTAATGAAGTATGTAAAAGCACCTGTGTTAATGGTGAAATGAGAAAAAGGTAGCAAAGCTTACTGCTTTACTACCTTTTTGCTTTATCCAATTGGCTTTTGGACAGGCACTCCTATTATTTTCATTCATAAGATAAAGTGATGACAACCATTATCACGCCGAACTATAGGAGTGGAATTTATGGAAAAAGAAACAATCTCTCTCATCACTAGTGGGTTACTTTTGATTGGTTCTCTTTTCTTTATAATAGGTACGTCCATAGGTTTCTTAAAGGACTTTAATAATTTCAATGATAAGAAAAATGGGAACGGTACTTTATAAATATTCTCATAAAGCTTCTAGCTGAGCTTTTATCAGGAACTAACCCAACATATTTTCGTCTCTAATTTACAAAAAAGATGTTCAGAGTTAATCCTGAACATCTTTTATCTATTTAATAATTAATGACAATATGCTAATCCAAACTCATCAAATTGACCAGTTACATCTAAAATAAATGCTAATTCATCCTCTTCATTGACACGGAGTGCTAATTCATACTGTTTATCTTCTATAGAATCAACAAGTCGGAGCGCATAACGATCTTCTTCCTCCCAATAAGTAACCATGTCTATTTCTATTTCTTCCTTTGAGAGGTCGTATTCATTTACAATAAAGTCGATACCGTGATCAGCGGCAATTTGCTCATCGGATGATAAACCGCTGTTTAGCCAAATGAAACTAAGTGCTCCAACAATACTAATTCCCAATAATAAGATCATTACGTATCGCTTCAATACTTACTCCCTCCTTGTCACTTACTAATTACATTATAGTTGGTTTCAGTAAAAAAGTGTACTATTTCCTACTAATTTTATAGGAAATAGTTGCTTTAGTTATTAAAATGGTCTTATACATTTGATTATCTAATTTTTATATTTTGAAGTACAAAAAAAAGAACTATTCACTTTTTACATAAGGTGATAGTTCTTCTTTTGGTCTACCCTGAAAATACGTGGGTTCACGGTAGTCAAACTTATCTAGTATGACTAACTTTGTTGGTTAATATTCCATTCACTCCAGTCCACTCCTTTCCTGTGAGGAGTTGCCGAGCCACCTTCACGACTACGTCGCTACGGTGTCTCGCCTCTACTCTACTTCCCACTGGAGTTCGTGGACTTACGCACATTCCATAGAAAATGAATGGTACTAAAATACTTCATAACGCATTTTCATCCACCATGGTGCAAATTCCTTTTTAACTTGAGTTTCTTTTATTTTCTAATAATCCTTCTAATTCGGTGTTTGGTAGTGGACGATTAAAATAGTATCCTTGCATGTTTATATTATATTTGGACAAGTAATGAAGCTGTTCGAGCGTTTCTACACCTTCTGCGACAATATCGATGTTTAGCTTCTTACATAATTTAATAATTCCAGATAAAAGTGCTTTATCGAAATTATCACTAGGTATATTTTTCACAAAGTGTCTATCAATTTTTATTTCACTTACTTTTACCTCTTTTAAGTACATTAATGAGGATTGACCTGTACCAAAATCATCTAACGACGTTATCACCCCAAGTTTATGCAATTTGTTCACTAACTCAATAACTTTATCTAAATAAACACTAACATCACTCTCGGTTATTTCTAGTCGCAACAGATGTGGGGGATATTCTAATAATTCAATAAGGTCACCTACTAAGTTCAAGTAACGAGTGTCCATTAATTGTGTTTTAGACACATTTACAGAGAGCGACAAATCTTCAAATCCATTGTTATGCCATTTCTTAACTTGTCGTAACCCTTCTTCTAATACCCATGCACCTATATCTGGCATGATACCAATTTCTTCTGCAACATGAATAAACTCTCCTGGAGGAACAACCCCTCTTATAGGGTGATTCCAACGCAGCAATGCCTCCACCCCTATTATCACATTTTTATTATTTACAATGGGTTGATAATGCAAGGAAAATTCATTGTTGCTTAATGCAAGCTTTAAATCATTCTCCAATGAAACATAGTTTTGAAAATATGCTTGCTTAGCAATTTCCTTATAGTACATATATTGGTTTTTTCCTGCTCTTTTTGCTTCATACATTGCTATGTCAGCGTTCTGAATCAAGTGTTCTCCTTTTATACTATCGGAAGGATATTGACTAATACCAATACTTGTTGTAATTACAAAATCCATATAGGATATCTTAATGGGAACAGACATTACTTCTAGTATTTTTTTACATTGTTTTGAAATATCATCATCACTTCTATCTTTTAATACTATGACGAATTCATCGCCTCCCCAACGTGCGATTACTTCCTCTTCGTTCAAACATTCTTTTATTCTACTTGCTATGGTTTTCAAAAGATAATCTCCATTGTGATGCCCAAACATATCATTTATGCGTTTAAATAAATCAATATCTAAAAACAGTATGGCATATGTTTTCCCTACTTCTTCTCTCACTAGCTGTGAGATGAGCTCTATAATATATTTTTTATTAGGTAAACCTGTCAAATCATCTGTAATTGCCAATAGTTTGATCTCTTGTTGAGAGTAATGAAGTGACTCCAACATTTGGTTGACTCCATTTTGCAAATTAGCAACTTCATCTTTTCCATTGACAATAACCCTTCTTGTGAGATCTTTTGTTTCTTGAATATATGCAAGCTCGTATGACAGCTTAGCTATTTTTGATAAAATTTGCTTATCCATTAAAAATAATATAATGAATATAATCATTGATGATACCGCTATATATATCATATAGAAGAAACGGAGACTTTGTTTTCCACTTTGAACAATATTTCGATCTAATGTAAAGTGATATTCTCCTAAACTACTAGAGTTTAAGTAATTTATAAAATACGAACCTTTTATTAATACACTATTTAAGATAGAAATTTCACGATTATTGCTTGTTTCGCTAACACTATCTTCAAGTTCTACTGGTAATAATACATTTTTTCCTATTCTTGATATAAAATCTTCATCAACTACAACACCCATGATTAAGGTACCATTTGAATCTTTATCCTCCGAGCTAGGATAAATTCTATGTGATGTAAGTAGTATTGGAAAATCATTCCCTACAATAAATCCTATTTTGGATTTATTCATAAAAGGATGTAAATCCTCTGCCTGAAGTAGATCTTTCATATGAAGTGGTTTTCTTTGATGAAAATCAAAACCCTTCTGATATACTTCACGAGAGTTTGCATCATAATAGATAACTAGGTCTATTTTATTAGTTTTGAAAGTGTCATCTACCCAATTACTTACAATATATTGATTGTTCCTTGTATTTATATAATTGTACGAATCATCCCATACAGCATAGTCCCGTACAATCATACTCACTCGATTTGCCTCATTATTAATGGCATTTTCAAGTCGTGAGATGTTTTCCTCCATCATTTCCAGTTCCATTTCCTCATACGCTCTCATCATAATAGGATTAATAAATATAAATAGAAAAACCAACAAAGATATTATGCCAGTTATTATAATAATTAAAGCTTTCTGTTTGATCTTCATTATATTATTCCCCCTAATAATGAAGCGCTTAAATATAATACTATTATCCTATGAAATTAGTTACAAATACAGAGTATAATTCAACAAAAAAAAGTATGTATAAAAGGACTAGTCTCCTTTTCATACATACTTATTATTAGAGATTCCGTATTATTTTAACGCTTCTTGAATCTGAGTTATCATAAGTTCAACAGATTCTAAACCACCACCTGCTGTATACCATGCATATGGGTCTAGGTAGAAAATTGTTCCATTTTCATATACCTTAGTATTCTTCATAATATCGTTGTCAAACATTGCTTCAGCTGGATTTTCCCCTCCAACAATCGCTCCTCTGTCAACTACGAATAAATAATCAGGGTTTACTTCCAAAATATATTCAAATGATACATTTTGTCCATGGTTTGAAACCTCGATATTTTGATCTGCTGGTGTTAGACCAAATTCATTGTGAATAATACCAAAGCGAGATCCTGGTCCATATGCACTAACACTTCCATCATTTGCTAAAACTACTAATGCTGTTTCTTCTGTTGTAGCAGCATCAGCAGCTAGCTGAGCAACCGCCTCATCAAGCTTAGCAAGTTCTGCCGCAATAAACTCTTCTTGGTTAAAAATTTGACCTAAAATTGTTGTATTATGTTTGAAAGATTCCATGTAATTTGTAGTATCTACACCAAGGAAAATCGTTGGTGCGATATCTGCTAATTCATCATACGCTTCAGCAGTTCTTCCAGAGATAATAATTAAATCTGGTTGTAATCCAAAGATTGTTTCAAAATCTGGTTCGAAAAGAGTTCCTGCATTTGTGTATGAACTATCTTCATATTTAGATAGATATGGTGGAATGCTTGCTTGAGGTACAGCAATAACATTAGCGCCTAATTTATCTAGCGTATCTAAAGAGCCATTATCGAATACAACAACTTTTTCTGGATTTACTGGAACTGTAGTTTCACCTAAGTCATGAGTTACTACCATCTCTGTTGGAACATCATTATTTCCGTTATTATTTGCTGCATCTGCATCATTGTTGTCTTCATTGTTATGAGACTCTTCTTGATCACTTTCCGCTGAACCAGACGGCTCACTTGCATCACTTTCTGCGCAAGCAACAATAAACATAATTGCTAACAATAATACTACTAGTAATGAAAATATTTTTTTCATTCTATTCACTCCTATTGTTTAAATTAGTTGTATTTATAATAAAATTAATCGTCTTTTAGTAAATACCATACCCTTGTATTGTATATTAACAGGATGGAATTAGCCGTTGTAAGAACGATTAATCTATTAATAGAAATTGGACTCTGATCTCAATAACTACATTGTATTTTTCTGATTAATTTTACGTAAAGTAAACGCAAATCTTGCAGTTATTCACGTTTTGAATGGACATATCCATATCATAGATTTCTTTCAGAACAGCGTTGTTGATTATTTCGTCTGTTCTGCCTTCTTTCACGATCTTCCCGTCTTTGAGAGCAACGATTCGATCAGCATAACAAGAAGCAAAGTTGATATCATGAATTACAATTACAATCGTTTTACCTAACTCATCGACCATACGGCGCAGAACTTTCATTATTTGTACAGAGTGCTTCATGTCGAGATTATTTAGCGGTTCATCTAACAAGATATATTCCGTATCTTGAGCAAGAACCATCGCAATGTACGCTCTTTGTCGCTGTCCACCAGATAACTGATCCAAATATTTATCTTGGATATCCTCTAGCTCTAAATAACGAATTGCTTCATCTACATACTTCCAGTCTTCCTTTGTTAAGTTCCCTTGTGAATACGGAAAACGACCGAAGGAAACGAGATCACGGATAGATAGACGAATATTTATATGATTGGACTGTTTTAATATGGAAATCTTTTTCGCAAGATCATTGCTATTACATTGTTCGATTTCTTTGTCATCTATTAATACTTGACCACTGTCTTTCATGATAATTCTACTAATCATGGAAAGTAGTGTACTTTTTCCTGCACCATTCGGTCCAATAAATGCAGTAATGTTTTGTTTTTGTACCTTTACCGATACATCATCGACAACTTTCTTTTCCGCATACTTTTTTGTTAAACTCAATGCTTCTACCATTCTTTTCTCTCCCTTAACAATAAGTATAAGAAATAGACACCACCAGCAAAGTTCACGATTACACTTAATGTCGTATTAAATGTAAATACTCGCTCCACTATCCACTGCCCACCAACTAAAGCAGTAATACTAATAAATATGGCCCCTGTAATTAAATACTTATGTTGGTATGTTTTCAGAAACTCGTAAGCTACGTTGGCTACTAGTAACCCTAAAAAGGTAATAGGACCAACTAGTGCTGTTGAAATAGATACTAGTATTGCGATAACAACCATTAGCCTTTTTACAACCGCATCATACGGTACACCTAAGTTGATAGCTTGATCCCGTCCTAAGGAGATAACATCTAGATATTTTAAGTACCTATAGGAATACAATGCGATAAGTAAAAACAGAATAATAGAGACTGTAAGAATATCCGAATTAACATTGTTAAAACTTGCAAACATTCGATTTTGTATCGTCATAAATTCGTTTGGATCAATTAAAACTTGCATGAAGGTAGATATACTGGAAAAAAACGTTCCAAATATAATACCAACTAGTAATAGAAAATAGATATTTTGACCCTCACGTTTGAAAAGGAGCTTATAGAATAAAGCTGCAAATATAATCATAATTCCAACTGAAATGGCGAAGTTAAGGTTTTTATTTATTACTGCCATACTCATAGAACCAAAAGAATATATGATAAAGGTTTGAACAAGTACATATAACGAGTCAAACCCAATTATACTCGGCGTTAAGATTCGATTATTAGTAATCGTCTGAAATATAACGGTAGAAAATGCAATCGCTGCTCCCGTAACAGCAATAGCTAATACTTTTATTCCTCGTCTTGGCAGTGCATATTCCCAGTGATTTAACTGATAAAAAAGGAAAAGAGCAACTGCTGCTAATGCTAATATTCCTAGAATGACTGTTTTCCCTTTATAACCCATGATGATTTCTCCTCAATAACATGTACAGGAAGATTCCACTTCCAATTACTCCTACTGTTAATCCAATTGGTATTTCATACGGGAAAATGATTACTCGACCGACAATATCACAAATTAAAACAAAGATTGCTCCTAATAGTGCCGTATATGGTAGATTTCTTCGTAAATTGTCTCCCTTAAAGATTGTTACAATGTTTGGGATGATTAAGCCTAAGAATGGAATTATACCAACTGTTAACACAACAACAGAAGTCATTAACGCAACTATGATTAACCCTATATTCACAACTTGCTTATAGTTTAAGCCAAGGTTAACAGAGAATTCTTCACCCATACCGGCAATTGTGAATTTATTTGCAAATATGTAAGCAATAACTACAAGTGGCATACTGATATATAACATTTCATATCGTCCTGACATCATTAGAGCAAAGTTTCCTTGCAACCACGCGCCTATGTTTTGGATAAGATCATGACGATAGGCAAAAAAAGTTGTAATTGAACCTACAATATTACCAAACATTAAACCTACTAAAGGAATAAATATCGTATCCTTGAACTTTATTTTGTCTAAGATTTTCATAAAAATAAGTGTTCCAGTTAAAGCGAAAACAAAGGCAACAATCATTTTTTGTAAAGGAGTTGCAGAAGAGAATAATAGTAATGAAACCAAAATACCTAGGCGTGCGGAGTCCATTGTTCCCGCGGTTGTAGGTGAGACAAACTTATTACGAGTTAATTGCTGCATAATTAGTCCGCATATACTCATACTCACGCCGGCAATGATGATACTTATTAATCTAGGAAATCTACTAATAAGTAATATTTGTTTTTGTTCGTCTGTTAGATTAAATATATCCAATGGTGAAATGTTTGATACACCAACAAAAAGTGATGTGATTGATAAGATAATTAATAAAATATATAGATATATTAATTTCATAAAAAACTTCAAATCAAGCTTGAAGCCAACCCCCTTTTCAATTTCGTTACTCACATTAATGATATTGATATTCATTATCAATTAGCAATGTCTATTTTATCATCTTACAAAACATAGTCAATACCTAATTATAATATTAATATGGCTAACATTGGTTTTCTCAAGTGATAATGATTATCAAACTCAACAACACCAAGGGGTTGCGACTTTAGAAAAATATGAATATTTTTTACTTTTTTTTAAAATTTTTTTATCTTAAGTCTTCTTAGTATTAAAAAACAGATAGGCATTTTCCGAACAGTCTCAGTTTAGCTTTTATTTACTTTTTCTAACATTTTTCCTACCTATGCCAATATCACTTCTAATGTCGTATGATCCAAATATGACGTAAGGAAGAAACTGGTCCTGCATCAATCATTACCATGCGTTCAACTAACAAACGATATTTGTAATCAACATCAACGTTTTAAACAGCTAAATATAAACGAAAAAAACGCCAGAGTCCTCCGGCGTTTCATTGAATAGGAAACTATTGACTTATGTGTCGTAACAAAATTTCCCTTTCTTGACCAAGGGTCATATCCAAAGTTTCTTCAATAGAAACAAGGATCTCATCAGCATCATAACCCCACTCTAACATACCATACATTTTTTCGTACCAAATTTCATTAGCCCTTATGTCTAAAGGTGTTAACGTATGTTCCTTTGTTTGAGCCATTAATTTTTCTATTAGTTCTTGTTCCCTTTGCCCTCCTAGAAACTCACTTTCATAGTCTATGATTTTTGGGTTATTCCTTGAAGGAAGATAACCCATAGTCATACTTTGGAAACCTTCCATTGGTAACTCAAAGGAACTAAATTTAATAAACTCCCATGCCAAGTCCTTATTTTCACTTGCTTCTGGGATAGAAAGAATACTGCTATTCATCCACCCATATACATTAAAGGGTAGTCTAGTCATTCTCCATTTCCCAGCCTGCTCAGGTACCCACTCGTTTAACAATCCTGTACCCCAAGTACCAAGATATAACATTGCATATTGATCGTTTTTAATAGCCTCTTGACCAACTGGACTCCAAATGTCTTTAGAAGAATACAAGGAGTTTTTATGAATAGTCTGTGCCAAGTCTATTGCTTCCAAGAAGGATTCATTATTTCTTTGAAAATTCAAACTGTTGTCAAACATACCTGTACCTGATTCATAGATCCGCAGAACTTCCATAGGCCACTGCACCATCCAAATATTATCTTTTGCTAGCTCTGAGACCATTTCTAGCCAATTAGCTGGATCTTCCATAAAAACAGCTAATTTCTCAGGATCAGCAGGATATCCATATTGTTCCATTATGTCTGCTCTGTAAAATGCTACAAAAGGTGCCGTTACATAAGGTATGCCAATTAGTTGATTTCCATCCAGTGATTTCCCTGTATCCCAAAGTGATTCTGAAAAGTCATTTTCATAGATTCTTGCTTCATAGGGCTCATATAGTAAATTCTCTAGTCCTTCTACTGCTTTGAAATCTCCAATATGCGGACTATCTATTACTACAATATCTGGAGTATTACCCTCAACAAATGATTTGAAATACTCTTGTGGGTAGTTACCATAGGATATAGTTTCTAATTCAATTGTTATTCCATCATGAATTGATTCAAATTGCTCAATAATATTATCCCAACCATCACTGTAATAAGACCACATAGTTAAAATGATATCATCTGGTGACGAGTTGTGATCCACATTTTCTTCTAATGTTGAATCTATAATAGATTCATCTTCATGATAGCTATTATTCTCTTCTTTAACGACACATCCATATATAAAAAAGAGTAAGGTAGAAATACAAAAAACAATGATTTTCTTCCTTTTTATCATCAAACTCCTCACCTTCAACAAAGCAACTAACTTAACATGATTGACACATTATTTATTGATCAATTTCTAATAAGAGTCAGCTGCTCGTTTGATATTAAAATCCTTTTTTCCATACACATAACACTAAACTTCAATTCTATAAAATTTATTATACAGTTCATCATGAGGAATAGGCTTACTAAATAGATATCCTTGCACCTCATCACAATGAATTTGTTGGAGATATTCTAGCTCCTCCATCGTTTCAATTCCTTCTGCAACTACATTTAAGCCTAATGAGTGTGCTAATTGTACGATAAGTTTTACCATAGAAGCCTTCTTCTTATTTACATCGATCCCTCTAATAAATTCCATATCAAGCTTCATTTCATTAATCGGTAAATTAACTAGTTGACTTAAGGAAGAGTAGCCACTACCAAAATCATCAATAGAGATACTAACTCCCATATTTCGTATCCGCTCCATAATGCCTATTACTTCTCCTAAGTTTTTCATAAATACACTTTCTGTTATTTCTATTTGTAAATATTGAGGATCTAAATTAGATAGTTCTAATGCTCTTTTTATCATTTCAATTAATTGACCATGATAAAAATGTTTTGCTGATAAATTAACTGCAATTGGTACTTTCTCTGCACCTAAATCCTGCCATTTTTTGTTCTGTAAACAAGCTGTTTTTAAGCCCCATTCATCCATTCCAAGAATTAATCCAGTTTCTTCTGCCACAGGAATGAAGACTGCTGGTGATACATAACCTAACTCGGGATGTTTCCAACGAATTAATGCTTCAATACTCGATAACTTCCCTGTACTAGTTTTCATTTTCGGTTGGAAATACAACTCAAATTGTTCATCCAGGAGCGCCTCTTGAAGCCCATGATTTAATGTCATTCGCAATGATAGCTCTTCTTTCATAAACTCATCAAAGAACTGGATATAATTCCTTCCCTTTTCTTTTGCACTATACATTGCCATATCTGCGTACTTTACTAAGGTGTCCAAATCATTTCCATCTGTAGGGTATAAGCTTACACCAACACTCGTAGTAACATACAATGACAAACCATTGATATTAATAGGATCAGAGAAGATAGATATTATTTCGTCCCCTAACTTAATAACCTCTTCTTTATTTTTTGCTTGGAAAATTACAACAAACTCATCTCCACCTAATCGAAAAACTCTTGTATAGTCATCCTGCAATAAATTCAGCTTCTTGGCTACTAAACGTAATAATTCATCTCCTACAACATGACCTAACGTATCATTGATTTGTTTAAATTGATTTAAATCCATAAACAAAACACCAATAACATCATCTATTGATTTATCTTTATTAATCAATTGCCTTAAAGTATTTTGAAAATATTGACGGTTAGGTAGTCCCGTTAGTGAGTCATAATATGCGAACTCAAATAATTTTTCTTCTGATTTTTGTAGAATATTTGTTTGTGCTTTTAATTTCTGATTCATCAATTCACCGTTTTGAAATAGTTGGTTTAACTGCTTGGACATATGTTTGAAATTAATTGTTAGTTTATTTATCTCTTCTAAGCTACTTTCTGGCCACTCAACCTTTTGATTCGTCTGTAATTTCATGGGTAATCCAGTAGTAGAATTTGTTAATTGATTTAATGTATTAACTAAGAAACGTTTTATAATAAACGATAATACAAGTGCACTTACCAAAAAGAAAAGTAACAGTCTAAATTGTTCTAAAAAATAGATAAACATGTCACCTTGATAAGCAATTATAGGAAATATTAGAGTTGCCTGCATACTTGGATGGATTCCCTCTTCAAAGTATACATAGTTACCTTCACTCCATCTTGCTAGAGAGTAATTTTGAGCTTTTTCCTCAGATAAAAAAAGAGAAAGATTATTTGTTACAGCAACTTCTATTTCATGTTGTCTAATATCAAGTGGTAGCCTTTGCTGTATATCACTAGCACTTGCAGCAAGGACAGTATTATTATTGTTAGTAATAGCTATTTCAGATTTATTTTGTGAAGCAAAATAGCTTACTCTATCCTGAAGCTGACCTATTTGTACTGTTCCAAATAACATCAATTTGTTTAATTCGTCATGACTCCAACCTTCTAATTCTCTCCTAATTGTTGATATTTGATTTTCCGCCTGTTGTTGTATCTCAATCTCCGTTTTCTCCTGTGTGTTCCAGCTTGTATAAGCCATGTTCAGTAAAAAAGGGATAAATATAACAGCCATAAGCATAGAAGAAATAATCTGATGAAAATAAAATACATTCCTCTTTGATTCTCTTGGATTTAATAGGTTATTAAAAGGGATATATGTTACTAACATATCAGCTATTAACGCATTAAATACTCCGTTCGTTAAAGACATACATAATAAAACGTAAAGCTGTGTGTTACTGATATCTCCGAAAAAATCAAAATAATAAAGACCAATGGAAACAGGAATTCCTAAGACGATCCAAAAGGCACCAGCTAAAAGTACCATATTATTCATTTTCTTATAAACAATGAAAAGTCCGATAAAAAGTACCTCTGCTATTGTAATAAGATTCCAAATGCTATCTCCATAGAAAAAAACAGCTATTAAATGGATGATTGATGCAGAAATAATCATCCAACGTATACCAAAAGTCCTGAATAGAAGTAGTAAGAAAATACTATAAAAAGAAAAACTTATTCCGTAAACAAATTCAACCGGGGACATTCTTGAAAATAACCCAAGCAAAAATAAAATTGTATATAGAATAGTCATTCGAACCCTTTTAGACAGGTATGAAGACTCTGTAGACATAAAAATAAGTACCTCCTCTATATTTCTCCTAGGTATATTTTTATATGAAACAACTAATACATACTGTGAATTTACTATACGAGTAATACCTTATTAACCAGTTTACTCCACATACCCTGTTACAATAATACTAGTGCATTCAATAAATTAAACCTTTATTCTAAAATTTATTTCAAAAAACGACATTTTTTTCTCCTATCTATATCATTATAATTGTAACAGCTTAAATGTTCAGTAGTTTTTTGAAATAAGTTAAACAGATAAAGCATTAGTAGTTTTTCAAAGCAACTAGTAAAACCAAAAAATGGTGTGCCAAAAGGTTTATTTACCCTCTCGCACACCATTTTTAAGTTTGATTTCTATAATTTTATTGGTGCATTGGTTTCCATTGATGCATAAAGAGACTCAATGACTTTTAAGTTATGATATGTTTGCTCTCCCGTATAGGAAGGTGATTTTTTTTCTAAAATACAACTTGAAAAGTGTTCCATTTGTATTTTATACTGATCACCTTCCACACGTTCTTCTCGAACTACTTCGCTGTGATCATTTTTTATTAATAAAAATCCGTCACTACTATCAGGTTTTGCATCCGGTCGAAATGCAAATGGAACTTCTATGGAACCTTTTGTACCAACTACTTCATATCTGTTAGATCGAGGTTGCTCAAAGCTACAATCAATAGTTGCTAAAACAGATCCGAAATGTAATACCCCTGTTGAGGTTAGATCTACCCCAAGCTTTGGATCTACATTACTGTTTAAGTAAACTTGTTCTGGTTCTCTCTCTAGAAGTAAACGACTTACATGAACACAATAGCATCCAACATCGAATAAGCTTCCGCCACCTAATTTCGCATTTAGGCGAATGTTATTGCTTTCTAAGTCTATAGGGAAGGAGAAAGTCGAGCGGATAAGTTTAATTTCACCTATTTCTCCACTCTTCATTATTTCTTTTACTCTGTCGTGCTGCGGATGGAATTGGTACATGAATGCTTCCATAAAAAAGACATTATTTTCTTCACAACCCTGAATCATTTCCTTTACTTCCTCTGCTGTAATTCCTGCTGGTTTTTCCACTAACACATGTTTTTTATGTTTTGCTGTTTCAATAACCCATTCTTTATGTAAACTATTTGGTAACGGAATATAAACTGCATCGATATCAGGATCGTTCAAAAGTTCCAAATACGAATTGTAAAACTTCGCCGCTCCCCATTCTTCGGCTGTCTTTTGGGCTTTTCCACTTTCACTTGCTACGGCTACTAATTCAGCATTCTCTGCTTTTTGTAAAGCTGGAACAATTGCCTTTGCGGCAATGTTAGCACTACTTAAAATACCCCATTTTATCATAACTTTTCCTCCTTAGATATTTTACTTTATTATGACATAAGTAGAGGGAAAAATTAAATTTTTATAGAACAACTTTTAAACGCTAAATTGAAGAAGAGGCTGGGACAAAAGTGTTTTCAACAAAGAGAAATCCGAACGAAATGATTCTTGGTATACTATTCACTGCAGAAAAATACTTCGCTTTCCGCGGACGGCTGGTGAGCCGCCGAGCGCTTAAGCACTCTTGGGGTCTTACCCTTGCCTTTTGATCCCGCCGGAGTCTTCTGATATTTCCTCCGCTAAGGTTACCTGGTTCGTCTTTTCAATGTTACACTTTCGTTATGTCCCAGCCTCTCCATTATTTTAAACTAATTATTATCCTTATTTTCTTCCGAGCGAATTGTAGGTAATGTGTTATGCGTATATTTCGGAGCTGGTTTTAAGAAAGGCTTCTCGCCAAATGCAGGTGGTTGTGAATAATACTTAAAGCTTCCTTGGCTATCCATACTCTTACCATGAGCCCATCTACCTTTACTGCTCTGTTCTCCTTCTGATAAGTTATAGAAGTCATAAGCAACTTCATTTTTCTCTAAATGTTTAGGGAACGTACTCGGTACAACAATATTCTCTTGTGCTTCTAGTTCCGCAATTGCAGCTTTCCACATATTTTGATGCATTGTATCTCTGGCAATTAAGAATGATAACATGTCCTTTACGCCAGGGTCATTCGCTGCTTCATATAAACGAACTGCTTGAAGTCTTCCTTGTGATTCAGCAGTTAAGTTGGCGCGAAAATCTGCTAATAAGTTTCCACTTGCTCCAATGTAGGCAGCAGTCCAAGGATTCCCTACACTATCTGCTGGTAGTGCACCTAATCCAGAGACAATTGCATGTTGAGGATTCATTCCACCTAAAACAGCCCCTAATACTGGATCTTTTGCAGCTGTTTCTTGGTCTCCTATTGGTGCTCCATCAAGTAATCTTGCAATCATAGTAGCTAGCATTTCTACATGAGCCAATTCCTCTGTTCCTACATCCATTAACATATCTCTGTATTTTTCAGAACCACGTGTGTTCCACCCTTGGAATAAATATTGTAATGCAACTGATATCTCCCCATATTGACCACCTAGAATCTCTTGTAATTGCTTTGCAAAAAGAGGATCTGGGCATTGGGGTTTTGCATCGTATTGTAATTCCTTAATATGATAAAACATAAATTGACATCTCCTTAAGTAAGAATTTCTTCTTTACTAAGTAATTCACTAAGGCATGTCAAAGTTCCAATTCTCTTTAAAAAAGTCTGCTCTTGTAACACCTACCACAAGACCAGGTTAAATTTATGAGTTGGTTGTTGCTGATTCTTTAGGGTTCTCTCGTTTCTGCGTTTCCTCATATGTGATAGCAAATGACTCAGGATTATTCGTTAACGCTTCTATTCGTAATGCCCAAAAAGCTGTCATTATCTAAGTCGGTTACTAGTTTAATTATTGCTTCGCTCAATGAAATTCCTATTTCTATGAAAAATCATGATTGATTGCAAAATTAATTACTTATTTGATTCGGAATCTATTAAATCAATAAAGGCTTTTGCTTGAGGTAGCTTGTCTATATTATTTGAATACGTTATCCACGTTTCCCGAGTAAGTGCTTCCCCCCCCATAACTAAAGGCTGATAAGTGTATTCTTCACCTAAATCACCTAATGCAGTCTCTGGAAGAACTGCCATTCCCATTCCACTTTTCATTAGCTGCTTACATGTCTCAATTTGATCTACTTTAATCATTTGAGAAAACAACACTTGATCATTCTCAATAAACCACCTTTGTACCGCTGATTGTAAAACATCATCGCCTTGAAACGCGATCAACGGACGTGGATTAGATTGTTGTTTCTCAAATTTTTTCAAGTCTATAAGAAATAAGCGATCAGAGAATAAATGCTGACAAGGCTGATGGTTAATCTTCTCACCACGGATAATTGCAATATGATAATCCAAAAAGTTTTTTCGTAAATCATTACTTAAACCTGTCGTTAAGTTCACCTGTACTTTTGGGTACATATCAATATACTTTTCAAGTACTGGTGGCAATACATACTGACCAATCACAGAAGAAACACCTAATGAAAGTACGCCTCCCACTTCCCCTAATAAAGAATTGACTTCATCCCTAATACGTCTTTCTTCTAGTATCATTTCTTTTGCAAATCCAACTACTTTTTCACCTGCTGGCGTTAATAGTAATTGTTTTGGAGTGCGAATAAACAATTCCACTCCCCAATCCCGTTCTATATGCTTTAATCGCTGACTTATGGCAGGTTGCGAGATCATTAAATTGGTTGCCGCACTTCGAATAGTTCCTGTTTTGCTTAACTCCACTAATAAACGATAATCATCTATTTTCATCTTTTTCACCTTATTCTATTAATTTATATAACGTTATACTTTTATCTATTAATAATTCTGTTTACCGTGTCTCCCCTGAAAATACTGGGTTATTGGTAGTCAAACTTATCTAGTATGACCAACTTTGTTGGTTTATATTCCATTCGCTACAGTCCACTCCTTTCCGTGGGGAGTTGCCGAGCCTCCTCGAACGCAAGCGTTCTGCGGTGTCTCGCCTTTACTCTACTTCCCACAGGAGTTCGTGGACCTACGCTCATTTCCATATAAAGTGCAGAGTACTAACTATTACTCATAACGTATTTTCATCCGTCATGGTCCATATATCCCTTACACGGTAGTCTGCCTCAAATTGAATGATGCCTTATAGTATATTTTAACCTTCCTCCATCATTATAGAAAGTGTTCCAACTCAGTTTAGTACCTATGCAAATGGTGCTGAAAGGCTAAACATTTCAACTAATAACAGCTAATTAACATAACACAATTTGCAATATACCTTTAATTATGCTACAATATTTAAGTACTATATGTACATGGTTTTTTACTTTTCATTAAAAATTACGTGTCTCTGAAATATATTTGATTGGAATCTTGTAACACACTCTGAGTAGCCTTATCTACACTGGCATGGTCTCGGAATCATAAGGACGAAAGAGAGGTAGGGCTTTCGTTATTTAAGTAGTACAAAGAGCAATACAAAGATCTACCGCGGCAATAAAAAGTGAAAAATTATAAAAAGGGTGGACCGACATATAATCGATTCACCCTTTTTTCTATTGCGTTTAGGTTGGGCAACATTGTGCTGAGCTAGTCATTCTCCGAGGGGATGCAAAGGTTTTTTGTGTGGGCCACCCACCATCTCGAGTCGAACCTTAACAGCAATCTTCCATTCCTTTTAAAAGTAAACCACCTTGACCATTTCTCTCTTCATAGTCTAACGTTAGATTTACTGTTTGAGATTTTATCACAGGATCAATTGCAACCGAGATCCCGTTAATTTCTACTACATCGTCTCCACTTTCGGGCTCTTCCAGAGCCACGCCAATTCGTGGACTGCCTCAGCCCATGCCTGCAAAATACATGCGAAGAGTACTCTTTTCTTCTCTTTCCATTACTCCAAGTAAAAAATCCTTTGCTTCATTAGAAATATTCATTATTACTCCTCCTCTTCAACGAGTTTCTTTAATGTATCTAACCCTACTACTTCTTCTTCCATCCATGGAATCAATACGACTTCTTTTTCTTGGTTTTCCAAGACAAGCTCAATCCAAGTTTGTTCTGCCTTTGCTCGTGTACGTAGAATAGGATTCTTTGTATGTGATGCAGCAAAGCTTTGATTTATTACCCAACAGCTTGGTGTTAGTCCTGCACGTACTAAATCATTTTGTAATCTCGATGCTTCTAGCACAGGCGTTGCTTCAGGTAAAGTGACGATAACAACATCCGTTTCCTCCCTATTTCTTAGACGAGGTAACAATTTTTTGACGGAATCAGGAACGTCTCCAGTAGAGCGTTCAATCTCTTGAAAATAGGACTGAGATGCATCCAAAAGCAATAAAGTATGACCAGTTGGTGCTGTATCAATAATAACAAATTCATCCTCCGCTCGGTCAACCACCTTACTAAATGCTTGGAAAATAGCAATTTCTTCTGTGCATGGAGAATGTAAGTCTTCTTGCAAATATGCTAAACCAGCCTCGTCTAAATCAGCACCTGCAGTCTCCAGTACACTCTTTCTGTACGATTCTACTTCTTTAACAGGATCTATTCTACTTATTGTTACTTGCTCACTAATACTATTATTTCGCATTACATATTCTATATGTGCTGCTGGATCTGTTGTTGTTAAATGTACCTTTTTCCCTTTCATTGCAAGTCCAACTGCAATAGCAGAAGCAACCGTTGTTTTCCCGACGCCACCTTTGCCCATGGTCATGACCACACCATGATCTTTTTCCGACAAGCGTTCTACAAGAACATGTAATCTAGGAAGTGGGGCTAGTTCCACATCTTCCTCCATTGTTATTTGATCATCTTGATATGAATAGTGAAAAAACTTTCGCAAAGCTTCTATTCCAGTTAAAGCAAATGGAATGTATGGAAGCTCGTACATTGGAAGTCTGCGAAGTTCTTCGCTCATTTCTTTATTAGCTTCTTGCTGACGATAATAAAACTTATTAGCTACTTCGTCATCGTTGTCAGTTAACTGAAACACCCCATTAATAACAACCAGTTGATTTGTTAATCCCACTTCGAATAGTTCCTTTGCCGCTCGTTCTCCTTCAGAAATTGCTGACTTATCAAGTTTTGTGACAAGAATAAGGGTTGTCTTCCGTCTATCCGCTAATGCATCTACTGCCGCTTCATATAATGCTTTTTTTTCACCAAGGCCTGATAAAGGTCCTAAACACGAAGCTCCGTGCATACTCTCTTCTAAAAAGCCAGACCATGCTGTTGGTAGCTGAAGCAATCGTAATGTATGACCTGTAGGTGCCGTATCAAAGATAATGAAGTCAAAGCGATCTTTGATTTCATCATCCGTTAATAGATGAGAGAACTCGTCGAATGCGGCAATTTCTACCGTACAAGCTCCTGATAGCTGTTCTTCCATTTGAGCAACTACTGGTGCAGGAAGCTTCTCTCGATAGGGGCCAACCACCTTTTCTCGATAGGTAGCAGCAGCTTCTTCTGGATCTATATTCACTGCGTATAAACCAGGGGCACTCTCCACTTGTTGGATGTGCGACCCTACTTCCATAGAAAATACATCTTGCAAATTGGAAGCTGGATCTGTACTAACAATAAGAACTTGTTTCCCCTCATCCGCTAGTGATACTGCGGTTGCACAAGCTGTAGAGGTTTTCCCGACACCACCTTTACCAGTAAAAAATAAGAATGGCGTATTTTCAATGGCTTTCGTGTTAAACAATGGATACAAGGTAATCATCCTTTTATGTTATTTCTTATTAAAGCAAATTAAATTTCCCACGCTTTTCCTCTTTTTTCATTAGATACTGTTCGGATATACCCGTCCAATCCGCTAACTCACTATTCGTTGGATACTTCCCTACTTTCTTCACTTCACCATCTACAAGAACAAGAGGCAATGCGTCGAGTTCCTTTTCTTGAAGCATTGCTTGAACCTTTGGCTCTTCCACAAATTCGTTAGGTTCACTTCCTAAGTTATATCGTTTAATATCTACACCTTTTTTTTGAAGTAAAAAAATGGCAGTTGCAATTCTCGTTAATTCAGGATCAACACTAGGTCCACATACACCAGTTGGGCAACATAGCGCTGGGTCATATACTCTAATTTTCATTTAAGGTTCCCCCTCTTCTCTATATAGGAAAAAGCCGAATAAATTCGGCTCCACATTTTATTTTCCTGTTTCCGCAAATGTTTTAATCCGATCTCCAATTTCATCACGAACTCGTTGGAAAACAGACCACTTTTCTTCATCAGTACCTTCCGCTTTGGCTGGATCATCAAACCCCCAGTGGACACGGTCTTTGTTTGGTGGAGTTGCTGGACATACGTCATTCGCATGACCACACAAAGTTACAACTAAATCTGCTCTCTCTAGCAATTCTTGGTCGATGGTATCAGATGTTTGATCTGTAATATCAATCTCAACTTCTTGCATTGCTTTTACCGCTTTTGGATTCACACCATGTGCTTCAATTCCTGCAGAATACACATCGTATTTCTCTCCTAAATATTTTTTACCCCAAGCTTCTGCCATTTGGCTTCTGCAAGAATTTCCTGTACATAAGAAATAGATAATTGGTTTTGTCATTTTGAAAACTCCTTTTGTATTGTTATATGGTTATCGCGTATTTGTACGATTTTTGTATTTTGTGTGAATTTATACGATTGAGCCATGTTTCTGTGGTAACTATTTTACTAAGCTACTCTCCGGAAACCAATGCTTCGTTTTATTTGCTATACGCACTAAATAAAGCATAAGCGGAACCTCTACAAGTACACCAACTACGGTAACGAGTGCTGCACCATGATTTAATCCGAAAAGAGCGATGGCAACTGCTACTGCCAATTCAAAGAAGTTACTCGTTCCAATCATTGCCGCTGGTGCTGCAATGCTGTGTTTGATTCTCCACCACTTCGCCCAAAAATAAGCCACTGCAAAGATAAATAATGTTTGAATAATTAATGGAACAGAAATGAGTACAATGTGTAGTGGGTTATTTAAAATAACATCACCTTGGAAAGAGAATAGAATAATTAACGTTAATAATAGTCCAATGATGGTAAAGTTTCCTGCCTTTTTTAGATACACTTGCTCAAACCACTCGACACCCTTATTTTTTACAATGAGTACACGAGAAATCCATCCTGCTACTAATGGGATAACGATAAACAATAATACTGATAAAAATACTGTGTCTAACGGAACAATAACATTATTTACTCGTAAAAGAAGCGCAACGATAGGACCGTAAGCAAAGATTAAAATAAGATCATTTACCGATACTTGAATTAATGTGTAGCCTGCATCACCTTTCGTTAAGTAACTCCATACAAAAACCATAGCGGTACAAGGTGCCGCTCCTAGTAGCACAGCTCCAGCTATATACTCTGTAGCCAATCCTTCTGGAATAAATGGACTAAATATAAATCGGAAAAACAACCACGCGAAGAAAAACATGGTGAAGGGTTTTATTAGCCAGTTCACAACCAGGGTTATAATGAGGCCTTTTGGTTTCTTCCCTGCATCCACAATGCTAGTAAAATCAATTTTTGCCATCATTGGATATATCATTAACCAAATTAAGATAGCAACTGGAATAGATACTTCTGCATACTTAAACTGATCTAATGTATTTGGAACTACAGGAAAAAATTGCCCTAATGCAATCCCAATAATAATACAAAGAGCTACCCACAAAGTTAAATAGCGTTCAAAAAAACTAAGTCCTTGACCTTTGTTTTCTAATGATCCGTCTGACATTTGTTCACATCCTTCTCTAATCTAATCACAACAAACTCGCATTCCGTTTACTTCCAACTGCTTTATTTGATCTTTTTGATCAGGAATGTGAGTACTAATGCTTTCCACAAGGGGAAATAGTTCCGAATCTTTATTGATTCGATAAAAAATCCATTGACCTTTTCTTCTTTCTTTCACTATTTCAGCTGATTTTAACTTAGCGATATGCTGACTAATGGAAGGCTGACTCATTTTCAACACCTCAACAAGCTCGCAAACACAGCATTCTTCATACATTAAAATGGATACAATCGTTAATCTCGTTTTGTCTCCTAACAATTTTAGTAATTGTGCCCCTTGCTCTATACTAACTTCATGTAGAACGGTCATTTCGGTCACCTCCCCTTACTCCAATTACATTATATAAGCGAATGCTTATATAATCAATCGCTTATATGTAAAGTTTTTATTAATTTTGTTACAAAAAAAATAAACCCTCATTCGGATTTATTTTTCTTGTTTCTAATGTAACCTATACCAGTTAGACATTAATAACATAATAATGACTATGACACCAATATAAGCGAAGCCAATATTCGCTAATTTTTTTAAATAAACAATAGAAAGAACACTATTGGTAAAATCTGATGTAACCATAATGCATTACTCTTCCCTCCTAACTTTTATAGAAAATATTTACTATGTATCGAAATTCATTTTGCAAAACAGGGATATTGTAACATTTTCAACGATATAGCCTTTTCCTACATTACTCCAAAACTCAAATAGGCGCTCCAAGGGTGGCAATCCCTTGAAACACCTTTAGCTATATATTATATTTCATCTTCGTTATTACCATCTAAGATGGATGTTACACTATTATCATCGAGATAATTTTCATACCTTCGATGATCTACACTAACTCCAGAGTATTCTCCTTCCATATTGGCTGTTAAAATTTGTTCTATTTCTTCCACATATCCAACCTGCTCGTCTGATTCCACAAACATGTTGTTGTAGTCTTTTTCCGTATTGTAAAAATCAGATGGAGTTTCTGAAGATCCATAAACACTTACCGCTTGCCATGCATCTTCTGCGTCGAAAAATGTCTCATTTCCATAGCTTTCATCGTATTCATATTGACCAAAAGCTGGATTCAGTATATCTTCTTCCACCGGTCGATTTTCAGAAACATACTTCTCCTCTGTATGCTTGACACAACGTGTTGCAGTTGGAACTACTTCTAATCGCTCTAACGGTATCTCTTCACCGCAAATTTGACAATTTCCGTAGTTTCCTTCCTCTATTGCCTTTAGTGCTCTATCTATTTCTCGAATATGTTGCTCCGAATGTTCATTCAACGCGAGGTCTTTTTCTCGCTCATACAATTCCGTTCCTTGATCTCCTGGATGATTATCATAATTAGATAATTCTCCTACTGATTCTTTTGCATGAGCAAAATCTAATCCGTAGTGTTGACCTTGAAGTCGATCCTCTAATTCCTCTTTCCTTTGAATTAACCCGTCTTTTAATTGATTGATTTGATCTTCTGTATGCAAAGTTACACCTCCAACACGCATATTTTTGCGTACATATATAGTTTGCCTTATTCCCTCCTTATTTCACTACAAACATTTTGGAAGTACATTTGTAAAAAAAGGAATGAATACTGATAAATATAAGAGAGGGTCTTTTCCCATTATCCACAGCTATATCTAAAGAATTCTTCTCATCCTGTTGCCTTAAAAACCACTTCATAATAATGAAGTGGTCGTGGCACTATATTAAAAAAGAACAATGTGTCTGGAGCAAGAATGTAAATTATAAACTATTGTTATTTCAGTGCTTTTCTTGCTAATTGTAACATCACTCAATAACATTTTTTCTTCATTGTAAGCAAGTATTGGTTCTAATTAGTAAACAGTATGGTTGATATATATTATAATAATGTTAGCAGAAATAGTACTTATAAAGTGAGGGTCCACAAATTGAATCAAAAAGGGATTAATTTACTAATTGCTTCCATTGCCATTTTGTTTATCGGATATGTGGTATACGATTATTTCTTTCTAGATACAGATACGAATCAGCAACTTTTAGAGGATTATTTTACTAATCCAGTAAATAATAATGAGACCGAAGATAACACTTATTCTAAGTCAAATGAAGTTGGTGCTTCCTTAGGGAAACTTGCACCCAATGTAACACTCGATGTTTGGCAAGAAAATGAGCAAAAGTCAATTTCAGATTATAAAGGAAGTTTTGTCATTCTGAATGCATGGGCGTCATGGTGTGGTCCTTGTCGTGATGAAATTCCATATTTAATTGAATTCCATGAAAATTACCTCGATGAAAATGTGACAGTCTTAGGAGTAAATATGACCACAACAGAAGCAAGCGAAGAACGAGTAGATAATTTTACAAATGATTTTCAAATGCCATACGATTTAGTAATGGATAGAGAGGGGTTAGTGAGAGATCTATACCGTATAAACTCTATGCCCACCACTATTGTCATTGATCCAGATGGGAGAATTACAGAAAGAAAACTTGGATACGCAACGTATGATATGATTGTGGCAATGTATGAAAGCGCAAGAGAAAAATACGATAACTAAATAGAAAAAGACCAAGTTAGGAATTTCATCTGCTTGGTTTTTTTAAAAGGTAAAAATTTTCAGAATATTAAAATTATTCCTCTGGAAATAGTGGGTAATTAAAACCACTTTTCATTCTATAATAAGAGTGTTAATAAATGCACTAAACACAGGTCAATCAAAAGCCCTAAAATTATTACTCTTATTTCGTTCTTTTTTGAATCCACTGTATAAATTGGATACTTCTTTTTGCCTGGTGTTTTACGGCAGATTCTACATCTTCCTCTTCCTGCATTTTCACCTTTTGGTGAAAAACTGTTATGTACTTTTCGCGCACTAAAATAATTTATCCTTTTACATAAACCTTTAAAACAAGAAAAAATTTTTTATCAAAAGTGTCAACTTTATAATATAATTGTCATAGATTAAGAAATTCCTTTATCAGCTCTATGTAACTTTTCATAGGTTATATGGAAATATAAAGTCTTAGTTATCTATTAGAAAATACATAATGTGAAAGGGGCTTTACAATGAAACGAACTGCTGAGATTATTTTAGGGGTAATTGGTGCAATTGCCTTTAGTATTACTGCATTTATCGGAACAATGCTTATTATTCTGCACGACAATGAAGAAATGGTAAGAGATATATTTTACGAGATAGCTCTAGAGGATCCATCTTTGGCAATAAGTGATATCGATTCATTTATTTCTGTGCTAGGCTCTAGTGGTTGGGTTATTGCCATTGTTAGTTTCTTAGCCGTAGCGTTAGGAATCATTGCTATGATTTTATTAAGAGGAAACAAAAATCCAAAAGTTGCAGCGATTCTTTTTCTTTCCACTTCCATCATTATCGCACTTGTTAGCTTTGGGATCGGACTTTTACCTGGAGTGTTTTATCTAATCGCTGGTATTATGTGTCTTGTTAGAAAAGGAGAACCTTTACTAGAACAGTAGAAAGATAGAGTGAGGAGAAATCATAACCTTCCTTCATTAGATTTACTATCTCTATCCCGAAGCAAAAACTACGATTCGTAGAGAGAAGGTTTTTTATGAGCAAGAATCAAAAACAAAAAAGAAGAAAATTCATTTATTATGTATCTGCCTTATTAGTCATACTTACCTTATCTATCGTCATAACAAAAGAATTTGATCATAACGTAATGAATGAGACTGCCTCGAAAATAGTGCAGGTTCATTCCACTATGAACCATACACTAAAAGAAAAAGACAGTGTTTCAATTGTTGATCCATTGGAGGATGATACCGACATGGAGCCAAGAGAAGAAATGAACAATGATGAAGACACTAAGAAGGAGAATGCAGAAACAAATTCTAAGGAAAAGGAAAACGTTAGGAAGGAACCTGAACAGAAAGAGGAAGAAAAAAAGGAAGAAGAACCGAAATCTCCTGAAGGTCCTTTTGCATTTCCGTCATTAGAAGAAAACCTTCAATCATCTGATGACGCTGTTCCTGTGATAACGAATCCTACTTCCTTTCTGTTAATAGTAAATAAGGAAAGGAAATTACCTGATGGATTTATTCCACCTGATCTAACGGTTCCGAATGTTCGTTTTTCTTTTTCAGGAAACGATGAGAAACGTTATCTTAGAAAAGAAGCCGCGGAAGCATTAGAATTCTTGTTTTCCGCAGCAGAAAAAGATGGCGTACACTTATATGCTGTATCTGGTTATCGGTCTTTTAACAGGCAAACCACATTATTTAACCACTATGTCTCAACAATGGGGCGTTCAGAAGCTGAAAGAGTTAGTGCTCGCCCTGGAACAAGCGAGCATCAAACAGGCTTAGCAATGGATGTTTCCTCAAAGGCTATGAACTTTCGTTTAGACCAAAGTTTCGGAAACACAATAGAAGGTAAGTGGTTAAAGGACAATGCTTACAAACATGGCTATATCATACGTTATCCTCAAGGAAAAGAACCTATTACAGGATACACATATGAACCATGGCATCTAAGATATGTTGGAATTACCGCTGCATCCTATATTCAACAATTTGACCTAACATTAGAAGAAATAGCTGGAAAGTCTTTTTAACAAAAAGAAAAGGATGTCTCAAATTGGGTATGGACCCACCTTGAGACATCTTTTTTCATTTTTTATAGAGAGAATTCATTAAGGGCTGTAACTCACCTAAATTTTGAATGATAGGTGTAGTACTAGGGCGACTACTTTGCCCTAGATATCGATTCAACCATACCCCTATCATCCCAGCCTCTGTGCTACCAATTGCATCCACATCGAGCCTATCACCTATATACATACAATTACTTACATTCTTCCCTACACGCTTGCATGCTTCTTGAAATATATGTGGGTTGGGTTTAGAGTAACCTATATCGGTAGAAGTAACAACAATAGAGAAATAGTTTTGAATTCCCATGGAAGTAAGCTTCTCTATTTGTTGTGTTGTATCTCCGTTACTTATTACACCAAGAGGAACGTCATTACCCACAGCATTTCTTAAGCATGGGATCACATCTGCAAAGGCTCGCCAATTTAGTTTATAAAACTCAACATACTCATCAAACAACAACGTCGCTTCCTCATTACTAATACTTCTAACACTAGAAAATAACTTCTTCATTCTTAACTGTCTTTGCTCTTCAAATGAAATTTCCTTTGCTACAAATTTTTGAAAGAATTCATGGGATAAGTTTACCCATAAAGAAATAAACTCTTGTTCTTTCATGTGAAGATCATGCTTATGTACATGATAAAAATCTAGTGCAGCATTTCTTTCAGCAGAATTATGGTCTAAAAGCGTATCATCGATATCAAAGAAAAGCATGAAATTTCCCTTCATCATCTTCTAAAAGATTACATCCATTTATCTTTATCAAATCGCAACGTCTCTTTTGTCACTGGTGATTTCTGAAGGAGCGAAGGACAAATACTATTATATTTCTTCACTTTCACATTAATTTCCTTCACTTCCTTATCAATCTCATCTCCTATAATTTCAGCATTGATTATTTTTGTTAACAACTCTAAAATTGCAGCTTTCACTCTATGTTGTTGCTGTATCCATTCAGGAAGATAATTAGCATTTTTTAAAACATTATTTAATGGTTCTCCTCTAAACGCTTCTGAGGGAATTGGTTTCCCTTTACCAGCAAGGTTTTCAAAACCGCCTCTGTTTTCATATTCCTTATAAATGTCACTCATTAAATCTCGACTCATCGATGGCCTCCTCTATTTCCCTTTGTACGACTTTTCAAATTATTCGTATTGTAAGCTTAACAAATATTCAGAAAATGTAAAACATTTCAGTAAAAATGATCTAGCTCACTTGTTGCCAGATCATATAGTAAATATGTTATTAGTTATGAATCGGCCAATATCGTGGACTCTGCTGCAACGATTGCATCTTCTAGTTCTTGAAGGTGCAGTTCTTTCTCCGCTGATGTCCAGTTAAGGTAATGGGCCATACAATTGATTACCCCTTTTTTCCACTTCTTAACCCAGTTTATATCAAAAAATAATGCACCTGTTCGTCTAACAAAGTAATCTTCTGGTTTCAGTGTCATCTCGAAAAAGATGCTATATAGAAGGGAGTAATACAAATATAACGGTAACTGGAACTTATATTCCTTTTCATACACCTCTTTTAATGAAAATACTGTATCAATGTTAGATCCGTATAAATGGATAAGCCACTCTCCTTCTTTTTCTGTAAAACCGTGTTTTTTTGCCTGTTTCAACTTATTTTGTACAAACGCTGGATACCCTTTTGAACCTCCTACGTTACCACCAGAGATTGGAAGTTGCTTTGTTTTACAATGAGGGATCTTCATTCGATTACCAACTTCTTTTTTTCTTACCTTCACAACTAGGTCTACCACAGTTTCAGCCATTTTCCGATAACCAGTTAGTTTTCCGCCCGCGATAGTAATAAGACCTGAATGAGATTGCCATATTTCATCTTTTCGGGATATTTCAGATGGGTCTTTTCCTTCTTCCAGAATAAGGGGCCGTAATCCAGCCCAGCTTGATTCTACATCATGAGGGGTTAGTTTCACTTCAGGAAACATGTCATTTACTGCGCCAGTGATGTATTCAATATCATCTTCTGTCATTCTTGGTGATGTAATGTTTCCATTGTAAAACGTATCTGTTGTTCCAACATACGCTTTCTCTCCTCTTGGTATCGCAAACACCATTCTTCCATCAGGTGTATCAAAATATACTGCATGAGATAGTGGAAAACGTGATTTATCTATAACTAAGTGTACTCCTTTTGATAATCTTAATTCCTTTCCTGATTTTGAACGGTCCTGTTCACGAATCGTATCAATCCAGGGCCCCGTCGCATTTATCACTTTGGTTGCATAGATACTATATATAAGATCTGATAGAGTATCTCGAACTTTGGCACCCACTACCTTTCCATTCTCATATAGTAATTGCTCCACTTTCGAGTAATTTACTGCCTTCGTACCATACTGAACTGCGGCCTTTATTACTTCGACAGTTAACCTTGCGTCATCTGTCCGATATTCTACATAAAATCCGCTACCCTTTAATCCATCACTTTTAAGAAGGGGCTCTTTTTTCAAGGTCTCACTAACGGATAGCATTCTTCTTCTTTCTTCTTTATTTACTCGAGCTAGCATATCGTACATTCGTAACCCTAAGGAGGTGGATAACCTCCCGAAGGTTCCACCTTTTTGAATAGGTAAGAGCATCCACTCAGGAACTGTAACGTGCGGCCCATTTTCATATACAATTGCTCTTTCTTTACCTACTTGTGATACAAGTTTAATTTCCAACTTCTTTAAGTATCTCAACCCACCATGAACAAGTTTAGTAGAGCGGCTCGACGTACCTGCAGCAAAATCTTGCATTTCTACTAAAGCTGTTTCCAGTCCTCTAGATGATGCATCCATAGCAATTCCTGCACCTGTAATTCCTCCTCCTATAATAAGAACATCGAATTTAGAATGGGTCATTTCTTCTAATAACTGCGTTCGTTTTACACCAGAAAATTGTGCAGTCACGTTGGACCTCCTCTTTCTTGTTTGTTTATTATTTGTTTATTGTTTGGTTACCCTTAAAGAACTCGAGCTAAGCTAGATGTTTTTCTATCTAGGAGCTGATTCGTCCTCACAAAAAAAGACCACTGCTACCATCATGGAGTTCCCATATGTGTAGTGTGGTCTCTGAACGAAATCCTTTTATTCAACTATTTGTATTCAGAATTGTGTTAGGTATTACATTTAATTTATTATTCCACAATAAATTCAAAGTTAGCGCTTAATTTTACTTCTTTCCCTACTAATACGCCACCAGTTTCTAAAGGGGCGTTCCAAGTTAAACCATACGCTTCACGATTTAATTTTCCTTCCACATCAAAACCAGTTACAGTGCTTCCATCCATTGGATTTTTAGAAGTTCCATTGAATTCCACTGTAAACTTTTCTGTATTCGTCACATCTTTAATTGTAACGTCCGCTGTAAGCTCATACTCATTAGCAGAAACTTTGCTAATAGATTTACTAACTATCTTTATGCTCTTGAAATTATCTACATCAAAGAAGTCAGCAGAACGAAGGTGTCCATCACGATCATCATTCTTTGTATCGATAGAAGATGGATCAACAGTAACTTGAATGTTTAATCCTTCTAAGTTCTCTAAGTCACCCTCTACTTTCACGTCAAAATCCGTAAACTCACCTTTCGCCTTTGCAATCATCATATGTTTCACTTGAAATCCAACACCACTGTGTACTTTGTCTAATGTAAAAGTTGTCATTTTGCAACTACCTCCTAGTTTTTAAGTTACCTTTTTCTCATTACTTACTTTATGTAATTAACTATATAATAATTAATAATTTACGTCAAGTGATTTAATTTATTTTTTTAAAATTATTAGAATGTAGGTGATCGTCGGGGGAAAATAAGGCGGCGAGCTTTCGAAGGTTTTTTCTCCAATCCTCATAAGGACAGTTCCCTCCTGTTCTAGCCTCTTTTTTTCCTTATGAGCTCTCAAGGTCTCCAATAGGAACTATTGGGGTTCTGTAAAAGAAGTCTCCATCTCAGCATCAATATATACTAAGGAAGCTAGACACAATTACTCATAAAAAAAGGAATAACAACTGGCCGTGGCACCAATCGTTATTCCTTTTCCTTCATTTTTGACTAACAGTTTTATACTTCGTTTCAACCTCTAATGAGTGATCAACTTTCTTTTGTTTCTTTTCTATTAAGGATCTTTTCTCTAATTCTGGCTCAATATATTCTTCATATAAGACTTCCTTCTGCCATTTTAACCAATCTTTGTTACTCATTTATTTATGCACTCCCTTACATTTCATAAAATTTAGACAATTTCAGCTATAATAATTGATTACTTCCATTCCCTCCTAAATAAATTCTAAATTCTCTTCATGCAGATAATAACACACTTTACAGAATTGTCACACTAATATGATATTAGTTTAAAGCATTAAATTTTTATACCGCTTTTACCCTCCATAACCTCCCTTCACAAAGTTTTCACATCGTGTTCAAAAAACGCTCACAAATTCACAAAATATGAGGGAAAACACCTATAATTTTTTCTACGGAGGTTTAATACTATGTATATAGTGTTAAATAATTCACAAAGTATAGCTATTTACTATATATAAAGATAGGAGCGAGTTATATGTTCGAGTACGATCCGGTCCTTTATAGTCGCTTATTAACCACGTTGACTTTAGCGTTTCACGTTATTTTTGCGACAATTGGTGTTGGAATTCCGTTAATGATCGCCATAGCAGAATGGATGGGAATAAAGAGAAATGATCCACACTACACACTAATGGCTCGAAGGTGGGCTAGAGGATTTGTTGTTACTGTAGCAGTTGGAGTTGTTACGGGAACAGCGATAGGTTTACAACTAAGTCTATTGTGGCCAAATTTTATGCGTGCCGCAGGACATACAATTGGATTACCTATGTTCATGGAGACTTTCGCTTTCTTCTTTGAAGCTATTTTCCTAGGAATCTATTTGTATACATGGGATCGATTTAAGAGCAAACTAAAACACTTCTTGTTAGTTATTCCTATCGTTATTGGAGCAACAGCTAGTGCGTTCTTTATTACAACCGTGAACTCGTTTATGAACGCACCTCAAGGTTTTACATTAGTTGACGGAATATTAACAGATGTAAGTCCGTTAGCTGCCATGTTTAACCCAGCTACACCGACGAAAATTTCACATGTTATCATAACTTGTTACTTAACGTCCGCTTTCATTTTAGGAGCTATTGCAGCTTTTCATATTTTAAAAGGAAACAAGCATGTATATCATAAAAAAGCTCTTCACCTTACGATGGTAGCAGCAGCCGTTTTCGCAGTGGGAACAGCGGTAATTGGAGATTTCTCAGGAAAGTATCTACACGAGCATCAGCCGGAGAAATTAGCAGCGGCTGAGTGGCATTTTGAAACAGAGAGTGAAGCACCTCTCATTTTAGGTGGTTTTCTAACAGAGGAAAACGAGGTTAAGTATGCGTTACAAATACCATACGCACTTAGTATTTTAGCTGGAAATTCACCAGATACAGTAGTAATTGGATTAAATGATTTTCCACAAGATGAGCTTCCTCCATTGTGGATACATTATATGTTCGATTTAATGGTGTTTATCGGCATGTATTTAGCAGCAGTATCCGCATTTTTTATATTTATAAATTGGACAAATAAATGGAATGCTTTTAATCGTCCAATGCTATGGGCTGTTGTAGCAGGCGGACCTCTATCCATGCTTGCGATAGAAGCTGGCTGGATTTTTGCAGAAGTTGGTCGTCAACCTTGGATCTTAAATCAAGTGATGACCGTTGCAGAAGGAGCAACAACATCTCCTCACGTGGATATTATGTTATATGTATTTATCGCCCTTTATGCTGTTTTAGGAGCAACATGTATTATCGTATTACGCCGAATGTTTCAATCAAATCCAGTGGAACACGAACTGGAAAAGCTCGGTATCAGTCATGATACTCATCGAAAAATAAATTAAAAAGGGGGATACGATCAATGAGTTATGAAGTTGTTGGGATTACCGTTCTATGGACATTTTTATACGGCTACCTAATTGTAGCATCCATCGATTTCGGGGCTGGTTTTTTCAGCTATTATTCAAAACGAACAAATAAAAACCATATCATTCACAACATCATCCAGCGTTATCTTTCACCTGTTTGGGAAGTAACGAACGTATTCCTCGTATTTTTCTTTATAGGAATTGTTGGATTCTTTCCAGACACAGCGTATTATTATGGAACAGCTCTCCTTATCCCTGGTAGTGTTGCCATCATTTTAATAGCTGTTCGTGGTTCTTATTATGCTTTTGCAACTTATGGAGCAAAAGAAAGTCGTCTATATTCCTTTCTATATGGAGCGACAGGATTATTGATTCCTGCATCGTTATCAACTGTATTAACCATCTCAGAAGGTGGGTATGTAAGTTTAGAAGATGGATATGTTAGCCTACTATACAGAGAGCTATTTACAAGCACGTATTCTTGGGGAGTAGTAGTCTTATCGATCGTTAGTGTTCTCTTTATTTCTGCTAGTTTTTTAACTTACTATGCGTCTCGAGCGAAAGATGAAAATGCATTACAACTATTACGTAAATATGCATTAACTTGGTCATTTCCGTCCATTTTAGCAGGGATCATCGTATTCTTTTTACTAAGACAGCAAAACTATGAACACTATCAAAATATGTTAGATATATGGTGGGTATTCGGAATTTCCTTAGCTTCCTTTGGAGTAGCCGCATATCTAATTTGGAAAAAAAGAAATTATGGAACTGCCTTTGTATTGGTAATGATTCAATATTTTAGTGCGTTTTTTGGATATGGAGTATCGCACTTCCCTTATTTACTTTATCCATATTTAACGATCTACGATGGGTTTACAAACGAATCTATGGCACTAGCGCTCATTATTGCATTTATCGCGGGATTGTTTCTACTAATTCCATCTTTATTTTTACTAATGAAACTATTCTTATTTGATGCTGATTATGTGGAAGGAAAAAAATAATCCAGCATCTATTAAAGGAGTTGTATGAACATGAATGTAACTTGGTTTTTCATTACAATAGCTCCACCTCTTGTGTTAATTGCTTGTGTTGCACTCGTTTTCCTATGGGCTACATATGGGAAAACTCCAGCATTTATTTTAGAAAATAGTGAAGAACAGGAACGTAATAATACTAAAAAAACAGTAAATGAATAATATCTAAGTTTGACGGGTGATTTAAAAGGGGTACTTTTAAGTTGCCCTTTTTTTGTGGGAGTTTTTTGATTGAGATGTATAAAAAAAGCTAACGAGAAAGAAGTGGACCACTGAAAAATAGGGCACGTTTCTTTTTTCAGTAATCCAACAATGTCATAGCCGTTGTACCTTTCCAAAACCTACTATGAGTGGGGATTCTCATTTTAGGCGCACAACAAGCTGATCCATTGGCACCTAGTTCCAGTTCTAGGTGGGGGAAGATTCTTTCTCGCTAGAAAAAAGTGTAGTAGTTTTAGGACGCAATTATGCACTTCAAAGAAAACCATAGCGGTAAAAATGGCTGCTTCATCTTTACCGTAATATGAAATAAATTATCAGAATAACCTCACCTACTTTTTAATGTTATAAAGTATCTGCCCCCCCACTGAGAGGGAAAGTACCAGCTCCTCCTTTATATAAATCCACAAGCTCCTTTGCCCATCGATTTATTAGTATTTATATAAAGTAATCTTAATATGTTAATAGACTAACTTTGAAATAGTATGAATGTCATCCTCTGCAGATTTGCAATAAGGATTACGGATCAATCGAAGCCATATTTTCGATATCATTCTATTTCTATCATCTTTGCTATCAACTAAGAAGGTAATTGGTTTATCTTTCAGTGCCGTGTCCTTCACCATCAGATTTGCTCGCTCAATTAAATAGTGAATACTGACTTGATTCGAATTAGGTGTTAGTTTAATTACATCCACATTGTGATTCAAAACTGGATTATTCCTATTTTTCAATCTCATATCTACAATTGTATTTTTCCGTAACGGTAATTCACTCTTAAAACTACGATCATCTACTATGTAGATTGGTAATCTCTTTTCTACAATTCTAGGGATGAAAACACCTTGCTTCCATTGTAAAATAAATCGCAAACTTCTGACATTATTCCATGCATAAATTCCTCGATGTAATAATACTATTAGTAATGGGAGTGTAAAAGGCAGTAGCATAAACGGTTTAAGAACATAATCAATAGCATTAAAGCTGACACTCCACAAATGAACATTCATTAGATTATAAATGGTGAATGTTAAGACCAAACTTAATATAGTAACCTCTACTGAAACATTTCCTCTCTCTTTTGTGTTATCGTAGATCTTCAAAAATAACATCTCCTTTTAGAATAATAAGTTTGTCCTGTTCTAAGTGAGTTCATTGTAGCATAAGGAAAATAGCGATTTTTGAAAACCGTTAATCAAATTCTTTCACATATAGATAAGAATCGGCACATCTTATAAAATGTGTCCGGTATTTTTGTCTAGAATTTATTTCTTCCCTCGAACCTCCCTAATATTAGTTGTTTTGCGACAATATCTTAATAGAGAAGATTGAACGAAATTTAATTGAATTACAGAAAAAACATGATAGTTCTATATAAACAAATTCGAGGGTACTCGAAATGGAAAAAGAACAATAGGAAATTTGTTGAAAAATAGTACAATTTTTCATATCAGCATAAAATAGGGCGAACCTCGGAAAAATCATGAGGATCGCACAGAAACACGGTTCGTTCGCACACAAATCACGAGCATCGCACAGAAACACGGTTCGTTCGCACACAAATCCCGAGTATCGCACAGAAACATGGTTCGTTCGCACACAAATCACGAGCATCGCACAGAAACATGGTTCGTTCGCACACAAATCCCGAGCATCGCACAGAAACACGGTTCGTTCGCACACAAATCCCGAGCATCGCACAGAAACACGGTTCGTTCGCACACAAATCACGAGTATCGCACAGAAACATGGTTCGTTCGCACACAAATCACGAGTATCGCACAGAAACATGGTTCAATCGCACACAAATCCCGAGCATCGCACAGAAACACGGTTCGTTCGCACACAAATCACGAGTATCGCACAGAAACACGGTTCGTTCGCACACAAATCCCGAGTATCGCACAGAAACACGGCTCAATCGCACAAACAGCATAAAAAAAAGACCACAAAAATCCAATTTGATGGTCTTTTCTACTTACATTTTCAACCGCTACTTACATCAATACACTCTTTTCTATTTCCTTCAGTTGATAAAAGTATCCTTTCCGTTCCATTAACTCATCATATGTTCCCGTTTCTACCACTCTGCCATGTTCCATTACAATGATTTGATCCATTTGTTCTAACCCTGTCAATCGATGACTAATAAGAACGACTGTGTCTTCTTTTCCTAAATCGAAAAGATGAGAATAAATCTTTTTCTCCGTAACAAAGTCTACAGATGAAGTTGGTTCATCCAATAACCAAAGCCGAGATCCTTTTAATATGGCTCTTGCAATAGCTAATCTCTGTTTTTCTCCTCCAGACAAGTTTCCCCCTTTTTCTATCACCTTGTCATCTAAGGAAAACTCATTAAGGTCTACCATCTCTAATGCTTGTTTCATTTCTTCATCCGTTACAGTATCTCTTGCAAGAAGTAAATTGTCTCGAATTGTACCATAAAAGAAATGATTACTTTGTAAAACAGTGTTCGTTGCCTTCCAGACTGACTCTTTCCTCACTTGAGCTAGCGTCGACCCATTAACTACGATATCACCATCATACTCATCATAAAACTTTAACAAAAGTTGAATTAATGTAGACTTTCCAGATCCACTAGGACCTACAATTGCAGTTTTCGTACCTGATGGAATATCAATATTTATCTCGGAAAGGGTTTTTCTAGCTTCTCCAGGGTAAGAAAAGGAAATATTATTCATGTTTATCGATATTGGGTCCTTCTCCTGTAATTCCTTTGTCAACAGCTCTTCCTCTACTACACCCTTGTTCTCACTTTCATCGTTGATAACAGAAAAAAGTCGGGTGGCTGCTCTACGGCTATCTTCATAATACGCTGGAAAAATAGCCATCGGAGTAGCATTTTCAAAGACGGTCAAGGAAATCATTACGAGCATAGCAAGAAATACTCCCTCTAATTCCCCTGTGCCTACTAAATAGGCACCTAAACCTAATACAAACCATGATACTGAAAGGGAAATCATTTGAATGATAGAAGTACTGTATAACTCGTGGATACTGTCACGACGTTGCTCCTTCACATATTGATCAGCTGTCGTTCGAACATTTTTTTCTTGAGTATCCAATTTCTGATACAATTTCAGATCACGAAATCCGTAGAAAAATTCCGTAGCTTCTGTTGAGACTACTCCTCGTTTTTCTCGAAGTTGGCTCATGATCTTGTATTGTTTTAACGCAAACCATGCTGGAATGACAAATCCTGTGAGGACAAGACCTACTAGGAGAGTAACCGCAACATGGACTGAAAAGAACGTAGTAAACGCGATGGTACTTAAAAATACAATCATCATTACGATAGGAGGATAATACACTCGCAGAAAAAAATTCTGCAAGCTTTCTACATCCCCAACGATTCTAGATAAAAGATCCCCACTTCGAAAACGATGAAATATTCTAGGAGCTAATGGTTCCAATTTTTCAAAAAAGTGGACACGTAAATTACTAAGCATGGTAAAGGTAGCTCGATGAGAAAAGTAACGTTCCCCGTACTTACTTGCTGCCCTTGTTGCACTAAATAATTTTAACAGAGCGATACTAGTGGTCAATACATACAATGGGGGATTTATAGCTGCCATGGAGATTAAATACCCACTGTTTGCAAATAAACTAACAGCCCCCATCCCAGCGAGAAACCCGAATAATATAGAGAGAAAGATATCTTTTCTCTCTAGCATGATAAGTTTTATAACGGTAGTTAACTCTCTCATTGAGCTTCACCTCCTTGAGCCGAAACCATTTCTCGGTAATGTGGATTTGTAGATAAAAGTTCCTCATGCGTACCTGTTGCTAGCAATTGTCCTTTCTCTAGCAAAAGGATTTGATCTGCTTTTCTAATCGTATGAAGTCGATGGGCGACTGTGATAATAGTTGATGTTTTCGCAAGTTCCTTCATAGATTGTTGTAATATTTGTTCTGTTTTTAAGTCAAGACCCACAGTAGGTTCATCAAACAAGATGAGGGAAGGTTGTTTTAAAAAAGCACGAGCAAGGGCAATTCGTTGTTTCTCTCCTCCAGATAGTCCTCGCCCCGCTTCTCCTACAGCCGTATTAAAACCTTTTTCCAAATTCCTTACCATTTCCGAAATTCCTGCTTTTTCTGCGGCTAGTTCGATCTCCTGGTCTGATTCGTTTCCTGTTCCACCAATAGCAATGTTGTCTCGAATCGTTCCCGCAAACAAATAAGGATCTTGTGAAATATAACTTAACTGGTCAAACCAATCCTTCTCCTTATATTCAAAGAGAGGATGCCCATTTACTAAGACAGCTCCATCCAAAGGGTTCAAAAGACCTGATAAAATATGAAGTAATGTTGTTTTTCCTGAACCACTACGACCTATAATCGCAACCTCTCTCGTGGAAGGAAACTCTCCCTTTATTTCTTGTAAGGAGAACCCACTATTTTCATAACTAAAACTAACATTTTGTAGGGATATAGCGATCGGTTGGTGTTTCACTAAGGAGCGTTCTCCCCATGAAATTGGCTTATCCTTTTCTTCTAATTCCTCTGTCACCTTCTTGGCCGCTCCCATACTTCCTCTTCCTGTATGAAAGGCACTCCCTAATTCTTTCAGTGAATTATAAAATTCAGGTGCCAACACCAATACGATGAAAGCAATGAAAAAGGTGAGCTGTTCATAAATCACAAGTCTTAAACCAACTTCTAAAGCGATTAGTGCAATGCTGAGCATGGATATGAATTCAAGCATTAATGATTGGGTAAATGCAGTCTTTAACACCGTCATGGTTGCATCACGATATTCTAGGCTACTTTTTTGGATTACTTCTCGTTGTTCTTTTGCGCGACCAAATAATTTTAACGTCGCAAGTCCTTGTAACTTATCTAGAAATTGACCAGAAAACGCAGCAAGCTTTTCTAGCTGTTCCTCTGACTTTTTTTGAGTTGCCATTCCAATAATTATCATAAAGATAGGAATGAAAGGCGCAGTGATCAGCATGATGAGACCTGATACCCAATTATAGTAAAAAACAGTAACTAGTATAATAAGCGGAACCACACTTGTTTGAATTATTTGTGGATAATATTTACTAAAATAGCTATCTATTTCGTCAACCGCATCCATTAATATACTAACTTTCTCCCCTGATTGACCTTTTAAAGCTGCCTGAATTGGATTTTTTGCATACTTCCTAAGAAGTGATTCACGAAAGTCCTTCTTCACTTTGGCAGCCATGTTTACACCAATACGTCCATTTAAATAGGAAAACACCGCCCTTCCAATAAGAACAACGATTAATCCAATTAATAATGGTAGAACTGCTTGAAAGGATTCTCTTTGAAGAAATACAGAATCTACTATTGCCACGATGAAATACGCTTGAGCAACAATAACCACGCCTAATAAGATCGAAATCATAACAAGTGCATACATTTTCCCACGCTGTGCACGGGCAATCTCTTTTAATTGCTTCATATCTCTCTCTACCTCCACTCAAAAGCCAGACCTTCCTCCACAGATAAACACCACAATCATAGTGTTAACTTACTGTTATTGTAATTGATTTTTCTGGCGTATATAGTCAAACATCATGACTATTTCATGACACTTTCTTTTTACAGCGCACCAAGTCGCTTTCCCCAAACAAACCATTCACTGTTTGTTTGTATATGAAGTTTCTTTCTTATATTCCTACGATGATTTTCCACCGTCTTTGGAGATATTTTTAATATTTTTGCCGTATCTTTCACAGTGTAGCCACGAACCTTCATATAAAATACCTCTTCCTCCCGCTTCGTTAAATCAAACCCTTCATGACTTCCTTCTATGGAGTTTCCACTCTGAGTATCTGATGATAAATACAATCTCTCCCCTTCCAATATTCTCTGAAAAAAATCCATAAGCTGTTCTAATGAAGCTTTTTCATAAAAGAGACCCTCGATTTCTCTTCTTCTATACAACTCCTCTATCTCACGTTGTTTCTCGTTATACATAAAGAGTTTTTTTGCAGAAGGAGGGAATAATTCTAAAATCGTAACAATACTTCTCCACCCTCCAGCTCCTCTTATATTTACATCGATAATGACCATATCAAAATGATAGGTACGTGCTGCCTCTATAAACTCCTCAGTGGAGGAAACAAGTGTCATATACTCTATAGGCTCTACATCCTTTAATAACTGTATCAAGCCATTTCGAAGTAATTCGTGCTCTATTCCAACTAACAGTTTCATCCGCGCAGTCTCCCTTAAATCGAAATTATTCTATCAAGATTAGTATAGGGATAGGAGCAGGAAAACTCCAGTAAGACGAAAAACCTGTACAGACTGAGTATAACTACAGCTTGTACAGGTTAGGTCTAAAGGACACTTTTCCTTTTCGCTTATTTAAGTCTCTCTTCGATGTAACACTCGTTTTGACATGACCGCTCTAGCAGAGGTATCTCTTGAGATTGATATACATTGATTGTTGATCATCCCAAAAGGAAAAATTATCATATATCTAATAGCATTATGAATTTAATAGTATAGCTGTTTTTCGTATTCACTTCCGTATATTTGTTTCATTACATCCTCTGACATTTCATCTGATGTTCCATCAAAAACTAATTCGCCATTTTTCAAACCCAATATTCTAGTGGCAAAGCGCTTTGCTAGTTGTACATCATGAACATTAATAATCGTCACTAATTTCTTTTCTTCATGAATTTGCTTTAACAGCTTAAATATTTTAATTGCCGTGCTTGGATCAAGACTTGATACTGGTTCATCACCTAGAAAAATTTTTGGATTTTGGACCAACGTCCTAGCAATTCCTACCCTTTGTTTCTGTCCTCCACTTAATTCTTCCACTCGTCGGTTCCAAAAATCTTCTAATTCTACAGCTCTAAGTGCATTCATCGCAACTTGTTTTTCTTCAGCTGAAAATAGACCGATTAGGTTTTTCCATGGTTTCCGTTTCCCAAATGTGCCTGTTAATGCATTTTGTAAAACAGTTAGTCTCGGTATTAAATGGAAATGTTGAAAGATCATTCCAATATTACAACGAATTAACCGAAGTTCCCTTTCTTTTAAGTTACTAAGTGCTATATTGTTAACGATTATTTCTCCCGATGATAGCGATTGGAGTCCATTTAAACTACGTAGAAAGGTAGATTTACCTGCCCCACTCTTCCCAAGAACACATACAAATTCACCTTCAGTTATGGTGATCGAAACTCTTTTTATAGCGTCTTCGTCAACTCCCTTATATTGAACAGAAACATCCTCCAATACTATCATGGGTTTCACTCCTTAAATGACTCTTTTCCTCACAAAGCTTCCTATAAAATCAATGGCAATAACCAAAGCCATGATCATCAAGATATCTAATGCAACAGCTGTATAGTAAAAACTATGAAAGTGATTAAACAATAATTGACCTATCCCTCCACCACCGATAAATCCTAGTATAAGAGATGTACGTATGGCAACTTCAAATCGATAGAAATAATGCGACAGTACATTGGGCCAAATTTGCGGCAAAATAGAAAATAAAACAGACACCCATCTTGTGGCACCGACTGTTTTCATTGCTTCTTGTGGGCCAAGGTCTGCCGCTTCAATTAGTTCTGAAATAAGTTTTCCTAGCACCCCAATGTTATGTAACATAATAGCAAGAACTGCAGGAAATGGGCCTAACCCAAGGGCTACTACAAAAATAATACCAAATACAATTTCCGGAACAGATCGTAACCCACTTAAAGAGATTCTTGTAAAACCATAGAAAAATGAATGACTACTCGTATTTCGAGCAGCCATAAAGCTTAATGGTAGTGCAAGCAGTAACGCGATAAACGCTCCTAAAAAAGCGACTGCAAGTGTTACAAAGCTTGCTTGAAGCACCCTGGGGAACAAGGACCATTCTATAGGGAAAAATCGGTTCATAACGAAATCAATAGCATTACCGATCTGAGCAAAGTTTCTCAAATCAATTCCAGTGACATTCATACTCCACCACGTTATTAAAATAATAGCAAGTAGATATAACACGTATTTCGGTTTAAACCAAATCATATTTTTTCCCCTATTAGTCTTCTTTAGGATTAAGCATTTCTGGACGAACAGCATAGATCGCATGGAGTACATTCGCGTAGTTTTCTGGTTCAGCCACGACAAACCCTGATGCTCCACCAAACACATTTAAAATTTCTTCATCTGATATATTTAAAAATACTTCTTGGATTTGAGAAATTGTTTCCTCGTCTGTGCCCGCGGGAACAACCCAAGGATATTGGTATAATTGTTCAGACTTCCATATAATGTTAAATTGAGATTCATCTATTTCCCCTTTGTCCACTAAAGAATGGAAAATAGCACTGTCTATTGCCCCTGCATCTACTAGCTTATTCTGAACTTGCTGCGCTGTTATATCATGAGATCCTGTATATACGACAGACTGGAATTCATGATCATCCTCAGATACAAATACTTCTCTTTGTACCAACTCATATGATGGAATAATCGAACCTGATGTAGAACTTATACTTCCGAAAGCAAAGTCTACTTTCTCCCTTTCCTCCAATAATTCATCTAAGTTTTCCCATGGACTATCTATGTGGGTAACAATGTAAGAATAATAATATGGTTCTCCATTTATTAAAGGGGTGAGAATTGCTTCTGCTCCACTTTGCTCATGAGCTATTAAGTATGTAGTAGGTCCAAGAAAAGCTAAATCAATATGGCTGTAATTGATTGCCTCTACAACCGCGTTATAATTTGGATATATTTCTAGAGTCACTTCTCTATTTAGCTTTTCAGCTAGCTCATCTTCCAACTTTTTATATCCTTCTTCCACCACACCGGTAGTTTGTGCAGGGATAGCCGCTACCTTTAAGACTCCCTGATTATCAGGATTCGCTGAAGTATCTTCGCCGCTACACCCAACAAGAAGTAAACATATTGTCATGATAAAAATAGTAACCATTTTCATATCCGTTCCCCTTATCTCTTCTTTATTTACTTAGCCATTACTTCAGTCTACTAACTATAACACAAGGTTATGCCAGTAATAAATAAAAGTTATCCACCTTTCCTTTGTACCCTTTTTACCGTAAACTATTATGTAACATAAGGGATTGAGGGATAGTATGGATATAAAAAAAATCAAAGCATTTATGATGGTAATTGATAATAAAAGTTTTTCTAGCGTTGCGGAAATCTTAGAGATTTCTCAACCTGCTGTTAGTAAGCAAATAAAAAGTTTAGAGAAAACGCTAGGTGTTCCTCTCTTACATCGAGACTCCTTTGAACCTACAGAAGCTGGTCGTATTGTTTATCGGAAAGGAAAACAATTTCTAGAATCATGGGAGGAACTAGTTGAGGAATGTCGCAATTTTCATAATGAACTATCCGGTCAACTTAGGGTTGGCGCTAGTTCTATTCCTGGAACATACTTTGTTCCTAGTATCGCGAAAAACTTCTTACATGCATTTCCACGAGTGGAAATTCAACTCTCCATTACTGAATCCGAAGAGGTAGTGCAACAAATTATGGAGGAAAAATTAGATGTAGGTTTTGTTGGAAGTGAAGTTCATAATAGTCAAATAACAAATCAATTTATTGCAAAAGACAAGCTTGTCGTAATAGGACCAACAGAAAGTGAAGCAATCGTAAGTTTAGACGAGCTTAGAGAAGAACCTTTCATCTTTCGAAGTAAGCAATCAGGCACATGGAAAGCAGCTCAAAAAGGCTTTCAATTATTGGGTTACTCTATAGATGATTTGAATTGTATTGCTACTGTTCCTAACACAGAGGGAGCAATTGCAATGGTAGAAGGTGGACTAGGATATTCCATCGTATCCGACATCGCTGCTAAAAAAGCTTTAACATATAAAAAAATTTGTATTATTGCGGAGTTACCTGTTGAAAGAAGCTTCTATGCTATTCACCTATCTTCAAAAAAACACAACAAACTAATAACTTCTTTTATAGAACAATAAAAAGAATTCATTTTGAAAAAAAAAGTCAAAATGAATTCTACAATATGAGTATAGCAAGTATTTTTATAACAACAGAACCACCATTTCTACTAACTATAACAAAGAAATTTAAAGTTTAATCAATATAGATGGAACTACCTTCATACCCTTAGTTACGCACTTCTGAATTCAACTGTATTGTAGAATCCGGAACTTCTAAGCTATCCATTAAGTCTGTTCTATAATTTGCACTAGCAGCAGGGTGGCGACTCCAAGGTTGCAATTGCTGTGCCATAGTCCGTATCGCTTCCCTATCAACCTTTGTTACAAAACCTTGTTGTTCCATCCATTCATCATTAAATAGGGTTTGAATATACCGTTCTCCACCATCAGAAATCATACAGACAATGCGATCTTCTGGTGTAAGATGTTGAGCAACTTTAAGAGCAACTAATGCGCAAGCTCCACTTGAGGGGCCCATAAGTATACCTTCATTTCGAGCAAACGCTCGAGCTGTAATAAATGCCTGCTCATCAGAAATCTTATAAGCACAATCGATATACTCCATGTTCAGATTAACTGGTGTCCAACCAAGACCTATCCCAGGGATTCGATAAGAATCTGCATTTCCTCCAAAGATTACAGAGCCTTCAGCATCCACTCCGATGATTTGGACTTCTGGTGCAAAGGTTTTTAAATATTTTGAAATACCGCCCAATTGTCCGCCAGTACTAACAGCTGTAATGAAGGTTGTTAATTTTTTTGGACAATTATCCATAATTTCCTTGGCTGTACTTTTATAATGCGCTTCACTATTAAGAAGATTAAAGCACTGGTCAGGACGAAAAGAGTTTTTAATCTCCTTGGCCAGTTTGTTTGCAAGTGAGATCCTTGTTTTATGATAACTACCACAATCATCTTGTTCCGTTACAACGATAACTTCTGCTCCAAAACATTTTAAGAGAGCCAAATTAGCACTTGTCGTTTTAGGATCAACGAGTACAATTACATGATAGCCTTTAGCAGCACCAATCATTGCAAGCGAAATGCCAAAGTTGCCACTTGAAGACTCAATGAGAGTGCCACCAGGTTTAAGTAATCCCCTTTTCTCAGCCTCTTCTATAATATAAATTGCAGCACGATCCTTAATACTTCCACCGGGATTGTACCTTTCATATTTAAACAGCACTTGTCCTTCATTCGCTTTGTTACTATTTGGTATTGTTATGAGTGGTGTATTACCAATAGTCTCAAGAATACTTGTAATCATCGTCCTCAACCTCCTCCAATAATGTAAGGTTTCCTTCGATCTCATTTGCACTTTTAAGCAATATTTGTGTATAAGACTGTTTAGTTTTATCAAGTAAGGATCCTGCATTTCTTATTTCACAAAAACTCCCATCTTTCATTACTGCAATTTTATGACAAAAACTACGAACAACTCTAATATCATGTGAGATTATAAGAATAGAAAACTCAAATTGTTTGTGCAAACGTTGTAATAGCAATAATATCTGTGATTGAACTCTCATATCTAATGCAGATACTGCTTCGTCACAAATAAGAATTTCCGGTTTTAACACCAACGCTCTAGCAATAGCAATACGTTGACATTGACCCGTACTTAATTGAGGAGGTCTTCTATTGTGTAACTCCGTATGGAGCCCAACTTCATTAAGATAATATTCGGCGATAACTTTTTTCTCGTTTTTCTTCCCTATTTTTAAGTAACGAAGTGGTTCTTGCACTAATTCTAAAGCAGTACGCCGAGGGTTTAGGCTTGCTCTAGCATCTTGAAAAACCAATTGAATATGTTTACAAACTTCACGCTTTTCCTTGCCTTGTAAACGACTAATATCAGTACCACGATACAAAATACGTCCTCGGCTAGGGGCTTCTAGGCCCGTAATACACTTAGCTAACGTTGATTTCCCACAACCGCTTTGTCCTATAATCCCTATGATCTCCTGTTTATGTAAGGTAAGGTTTACCTCTTGCAATACACGCTTCTTGTGAGAGAATGTCTTTTCGAGTTGGATAATTTCAAGGATTGGTACATTACTTTGCAAATGTTCACTATCTCTGGAACCTTTTGCGATAAGAGAGCGGGATAATAATAATTTGCGAGTATACGGGGCTTTAGGATTAGTAAGTACCGTATTCGTATCACCTTCCTCTACAATAACGCCCTTATTTAAGACAATAACTCGGTCACTAATTGCATTGGCAACAGCTATATCATGAGTAATCAGAAGAACGGTTAGGTCAAATTCCTTCTGCATTTTTTTCATTAAATTAAGCACTTCTATTTGATTGATAGTATCTAAAGCAGAAGTTGGTTCATCCGCTATAAGTACTGTTGGTTTAAGACACAGACTCAAAGCAAGACAAATGCGCTGACACATACCTCCACTTAGTTGAAATGGATAAGAATGTAAGATACTATTTACGTCTTGAAAATTGAGCATACGTAGTAACCTTGTACTTACTGGGATTACTTCAGCAGAAGACGCAATTCCATGATAGAGAAGAATTTCTTTAAAATTTTCTTTCATTGTTAGGAGAGGATTAAATGCTTGTTGTGCATCCTGAAAGATCATGCTGAGCATCCTTCCCCGGATTTTATCCCATTGAATCGATGTGCTTCCAAGGTCTTTAACAAGCGTAGAACCAATATGCAAGGTACCACTGCCTATATGAGCCGAAGGGGGAAGTAATCCAGTAAGTGCCTTTGCAAGCGTTGATTTTCCCGAACCACTTTCTCCTAATAGAGCAAGGATTTCCCCTTTTTTTAATTCAAAAGAGATATTGTTCAGTATCTCGCTCGAATGAAAGTTTTTTCTGTAGCTAACATGTAAATTTTCCACTTGCAGAATCATCGTTCTCGCTCTCTTTTTACCATGTTATACTCTCCTAAAATTTTGTTATTTCATTTGGGTCAAACCAATCCCTAAGTCCCTCACCAATTAAATTAAATGCTAATACAGTGAGCATGATAAACAGAGTTGGTCCTAATAAAATATGCGGAGCTTGGAAAAAGTGATCTCGTCCATCAGCTAACATGCTCCCCCATTCAGGAGTCGGAGGTTGTGAGCCTAAACCTAAAAACGAAAGGGCTGAGATCGATAGAATTAAACTACCTAACTCAAATGTTGCCAAAACGAGCACTGGACCAACCGCTTTAGGAAGTAATTCTTGAAACATGATCACATATCTTTTGGCCCCAAGTACAGTTGCTGCAGCAATCGATGTGTCATTTTTCGCTTGTAAGACCACACTTCTTGTTAAACGAGCAAATGATATCCACCATACTGATACGACCGCAATAAGGAGATGAATAAAACTTGTGCCAAATAGAGTTGCTATAACCATAGCTAGCACCATGAAAGGAAAGGCTAAAAGTACATCAATGACTCTCATGAGAATGGTATCGATGATCGAGCGATGATACATTCCAGCAACTAAACCTACAATAAGACCAATAAATAGTGTAGAACTAAGAGCTAAAACCGATGATATTAATGTAGTTCTCCCTCCATGAAGTGTTCGTGATAGCACATCTCTTCCATATCGGTCGGTTCCCAAAGGATGTGTCAAACTCGGTTTTTCTAGACGAAGTGACGAGTTTTGTTCCAGTGGATCAAAAGGAGTTAAGAAAGGTGCTCCCATTATAAGAATAGCAATCCAAAAAAGTAATAGAATACCACAAACAAGACTTATCGGGTATTTGGAATTATGCATAATCTTCAATTCCGGTTTCCCCTTTACGACGGATTCTAGGATCAATGAGAAAATAAACTAAATCAACAAACAGATTGATGAAGATCACCAATGTTACCATTATAAAGGCATAACCTTGGATAACTGGATAATCATGTAGTATCACACTATCAAGAGCGTATTTCCCAATGCCTGGCCAAGAAAAAATACTTTCAATTACTACTGCACCGCTTATCAATGTCGTAAAAGAAATGGCTACTACTGTTATGACTGGAAGTAGAGCATTTCGCAATGCGTGCTTGACTACCCGTTTTGTTCCAAAACCTCTTGATAGTGCAGCAAGCACATAGATTTGACCAAATTCAGAAAGCATGTTTGCCCTAACTATCCTTATTAACTGTGGTGCAGCTAACAGCCCTAATAATATGGAAGGAAGCCACATCCTTTTTAAGCTAGCCTCACTACTGATTTCATACACATTAAAAGTCACGGCAAAAAGCCATAATAAAAATAATCCTAAAACAAAAGCTGGAGTAGATGCTAAAGAAACGCAAATGATTCTAATTACACTATCGTACGTTTTTCCTGCTTTAAGCGCAGAGATCGTACCAAAAAGTAGTCCAAGCACTATTTGAATAAGCAATGCAGGAATGGAAAGCAGGATCGTTGCAGGGAGTCTTGCAGCAATTTCTGAACTTACTGATCTTCCTGTATGGATAGAGTTGCCCAATTCAAAACGAAGTAACTGTTTGACCCATCTCACATATTGTACGAAAATAGTTTGATCCAGTCCCAATTGCGAACGTAATTCATTGACTCTATCCTCATAGACCTTTGTATTGCTCATGGCAACCTCTGTTGGCAATCCTAAACGCAATTTAACAGGATCGCCAGGAGCTAAATGGGTTAATATAAATAGAACAAGCGTTGCACAAAATAACGTAATGAATGCTTGTAACAATTTTTGGAGTATGATTTTGTACATTGTAAATGCAACTAATTCGAATGAGAGGAGCTAAATAACAAGTTTGCATTCACTACATTCTCAAATTGTCTAAAATGTTCCTCAAATCCATTAAGTGATTTGCTTACAGCAGTGATTTGAGGCCTTGGAAACAAACAAATTACGGGAGCTTGCTCTGCCACTCTCTCATTGATCTTAAGTGCTAGCTGATGTCGATTTTCCTCATCAGATGCTTCAGCTAATTGCTCAAGTAACTCGTTCGTTACTTCATCATTATAACCACCATAATTACCGCTACCTTCAGGTGAAAATTGACCTGATAATAAGGAAAGTGGTTCACCAAACGTACTCCATGCCTCAATAGAAGCATCCCACTCCCCTGACTCACGAGCTGTTTGGATTAAACTATAATCACCGTGCTGTACCTCTGCTTTAACCCCAATACGTGTCCATTGATGTTGTAATGTTTCTCCTAACGCTTTATCACCGCCCCAAGTCATAAGACGAAGCGTTAAGGGATTTCCGTCTTTATATCTAATCCCATCAGCTTCTTCCACCCATCCAGCTTCTTCTAATAGCTGTGATGCCTTTTCTGCATCAAACTTGGTATATACCGCATTTTTAGCTTCTGCAAATGCTGGGTTAGATCCTAACCATGTTGTAACAGGAGTACTCTGTCCTTCTGCACCCAGCAGCACTAATTCTTCGCGATCTAACGCCCAAGAAAGTGCCTGTCTTACTCGAACGTCCTGAAACTGAGGTTGATTTAAATTCAAATAAATAGTTTGAGTATTTGCTGCTGGCGCAGCAACTATTTCTACCTCTTTATTATCTTTAAATTGATCCATACTAGTTACAGGGATGTTTAATGCCACATGGCTACTTCCATTTAGTGCAGACAGTACCCTCGTTTGACCATCACTTATTTCTTCATGAATAATCCTATTAATTTTCGGCTTCTCTCCCCAATAATTCTCGTTTAATTCCAGTACCATTTTTTGTTTCGAATCAAATTCTACTACTTTATACATACCAGAGAAATCCATGGTCTCTATCGAGTCTTGCTTTGCCTCTGCATTATGTATCACAGTTTGGTAGTATGAAAGATTAAGTGGAACATTCAGATGTTCACGTGTCGTTTTTACCTGTATTGTGTATTCATCAACTTCATGAAAAGTAAGATCATCCAAGAACGGTAAAGCTTGTAAATCAAGTGATCTTGAACGTTCTAAAGAAGCAATTACTGCATTTGCGTCGATAGCTTTTCCGCTCCAAAATGCTATATTAGGTCTTAACTTTATTTCCCAAGTTGTAGCATCAATTTCTGTTGCACTTTTTGCAAGAGATGGTTCAACCTCCCCTTCTGAATTAACTATAAAAAGTGCTTCTGCAACCCCTACACTTCGCAAATAGCTTGCCGTGAGTGGTTCCACAGGGTCTAGACTTGTAGCAATTTCTTGACCGACAATAACTAGTTCTTGATTTTCATCATTATCATTTTCCGTTTCTGTACTCATCGCATCCGAGTTACTGCACCCCAACACTATAACGACTATCCCTATTACTAAAACAGTAAATAAAAACTTTTTCATGTTAACCTCCTAGTACCAAATTCACTTTGGTACATTAATTTATATGTTTTCTTTCACTTATAGCAACTTGCGACTGACTTACTTTTTTCATGTGCATAAAGCCAAGCATTGAGACAATGGATAATACGCTAAAGAAAAACCAAGGGAGCATGTGTAAACCTGTCTTTTTAGACAAATCAAAAAATATCCCTCCGATAATCGCACCTATACCGCTCCCAAGAGCAAAACCTAAAGAGTTTACACCTAAATACATTCCTATTGCTTTTGGGTCAGCTATACTAACGACAATCGTCTGCTGATTCGGCCTAGCTATGAGCATCCCCAAAGTAAACAGGACGACTACGGCTAGAAACATAAAAGTTGTCCCTACAAAAGCTATAAGTAGTAGTGCGATTGCAATAATAAAAATTCCCATTACTACACTCTGAAGAGAAGAATATTTGCGTAACAGTAAAGATACAAGATGATATTGCAAGACCGCTGTGACAGCTGCATAAACTGCAAACATTACTCCTACACTTCCGGCACTTCCTGAAATCTCTTGAATTTGCAGCGGAAAAATAATGTTAATCTGCGAAGCTGCTAGCCAAAAAATAATCATAAAAAATGTAAACATCAAGTATGGTCGATCATTTGCCACAGCCTTAATCGAATCTTTTACAGAATACGAAGGCTCCGTACGAGTAATTGGCGGCATCGCAAAACGAGAAATAACAAAGGTTACCATAAAACAAATCGCAGCCCCTATACAAACGATTTTAAAGTCAAAACTCAATAATAATACCCCCAAGAGCGGCCCTACTGTACTTGCGATACCCGTTACTGTATTGTTTAAAGAATAGTACCGGGAGCGATTTTCACTATTCGTTAAGGTTGCTATAGCGGTCTGATAAGGCATCTCAAACAATACTCCACCGAGGCCAATAACAATCATCGCAACTAAAAGAATAGAGTAATCACTTGCAAACGCCAATGTAACAAAGCCGACCGAACGTAATAATACGCCAATACTGATCAGCATTCTTAGTTCAAAGCGGTCGGCTAGCGCTCCTCCAACCAACGCTAGTCCTTGCTGCGAGAATTGTCTCGTTGCGAGAGCGATTGCTACTGCTGTCGCTGAAAAGCCCATGGCATTTACATAATGACCAACAATCAATGGCATGATCATCCCAAAGCCCACTACCATGAAGAAAGTGAAGAAAAGAAGGATTAATAAACCACGGCGTTCCTTTCTAGACGATTTAGCCATAGATTATCCTATATTGCTTGCGCAACCACTTGCATTCGTGTTCCTTGCATATCAGTGCTAAATGCCAAAGGAGTATGTAGGGAATACTTTTTAACATGTGGTGATGGTTGATCAAAGAGCTGTAATAAGCGAAAACCTGAATTTGAGAGATAATGTACTAACTCTTGCGGGAAAAATAGACGATGTCTTACATGTTCCAAAATAGGCTCATAGCCTGTCACCGAGCAACTATAGCTGCGCTCTAACATTTGACTTGCAAGATCAATACTAAAGCGTGTTTTTAGAGTAACAACCATATCTTCAAAAACGGTCTGATCCAACAGATCTTCTGAAAGCCAGCGTTGCCCCTCTTTCTCGTTAAGTGAAAAATCTACTTGATCGCCAAATACAAATGGAGAATCAGGGTAGTGCTCCTTCGCCCAGGAAAACATTTCTTTAGAGTTATCTAAACCGGTAGCTTCATATTCCACACTATTTAGATAGGCAACTTCACGACCTAGTCCTGAGCCAATATCCAGAACTTTTTTCCCTCCGTTATATTCTGTTAAAAGCTTATGCATAAACTTCGCCATACTTTGATGATAGTCACCATTAAAAGCTGAATAGAGAGCTGGATTATCATGTAAAAAGTTTTTAGTATCTGTTTTCAAATTAATTGACATCTTCGTTCCCCTTTCTCCTTGTATAGCAATAGACTTCTGATACAGAAGCACTAAACTGAGAAAAAGGAAAAGGCTCTGCAACAAGTGCGGACACACCATTGTTCATAAATTGTGCAATGACAGCACTCCCAGTTTGTGCATATACCGTTAAAGGAACCTGTTTTTGTCTTACTCTTGTCAAAATTCGATCAAATGTACCATTGCTTAAAGTCATTGCAGTACAGATGACATTGTCAGCTTGATCAAGGACTTTTTCCATATCTCTTTCAATCGCTTCTCCCCATTGAGTTTCTGTTAGTGATAAATCACAAGGTAAACAAACTCCACCACGTTGTTTAATTGCCTCTACTAAAGGATTGACGACTCCGATAAGCGCCACTTTTTGAGATGCTTTAATATTAGCTGCATCAGCAATTAGTGCATCACGTAGCTTTGCTCTTTCAATTGGAGTTCCTGCAGAAAGATTAACTACTTTATCACAAAAACTTTGGTGTGAATGTACTACACCAAGATATCCATCCATTGCTGCAATTTGTACGGGAAGCCTTTTGTCTCGTAACACTGTACCAACAGTAAGTCCTGACAACTGTTCTGCTGCTTCCATATCTAGTTGATCTGGTGCATGAGAGCACGCACCAAAATAGGATTCCACTCTCATTAGCAGATAATAATTGTGATATTTAGTCTTTGAAGATGGGAACTGAGTCGTTTGGTAAATATATGAAGCTCCAGTGACCGTTAACGTGTCTGGCTTAGGGCCTAGTTTGCCTTCTAAAATGGCTTTATGTAAATCAGACACTAAAGTTAAAGGAATTGTTTTCATTTGCTTCATATTCATTCCTCTTTATCAAAACTTAAAGTAATGCGATTAATAGCTTTTTCTGCATACAGTCTAGCATTTAACCCCTCTGTATCTTGTGTGATCACATGCCCTAGGTAGCAGGCGTTATCAATAGGAGGAGCAATATGTTTTCCTATACAGCTTTCAACCTTATAGCGTGCAATATGTTCATCCGACTTAAGCGATTCAATCCCCTTAAGCTGGGAAATTGTTCCACTTTGAGGAGGGACAATAAACATCACAGCCGCACTAGCAATACCACTATCCTTTGATGTAATCTCAGGTTTCTTTCCTAAAGCAAGATTAACAAATGCTTCCAATAAATCAATGCCTGTCACTCGTTGGATAAGTTCTACTATGTAGTTACCAGCAGTTCTAGGATTAATTTCGACAATACGTGGTCCCTTATCTGTAATTTTCACTTCAGTATGGGCAATGCCATGGTCAAAACCTACAGCTTTCAGTGAATCACGAACAAATTGTGTAACCACAGTATGCGTTTTTTCACTAAGTTGGGTTGGGAACATGTGACCACTCTCAATGAAATAAGGTGTTCCAGTAATTGATTTATCAGTAACACCTAAAATTGTAGTCTCACCATTGTATGAGACGCTTTCCACACTTACCTCTTCACCTTTCATGAATTCTTCTAACAAATAGGTGCAGTCTCTTTCCTGTTCTCTAAAATTCAGCGGGAAATCTTCAAGTGCTTGATAAGCCTTTTCTAAATCTTTCACATTCTGAATGAAACTTACATATGCACTCGATGCAAGATCGACAGGCTTTATCACTAGCGGATAACCAATCATCTCTGCAGCTTTTTTTACTTCATCCCAACTTTGAGCTAGGTTATATTTCGGATTGGTAAGGTGCGCTTTATCCAGTGCTTGTCGCATAAGATGTTTATGCCGTACTGTTTTTACTTCCGCAGGAAATGGACAAGGAATGTTAAGGTGCTTTGCAACTTCTCTTACCGTTTCAATATAGTAATCACAAACCGTAATGACACCATCAAAACGACTAGAACGTAGACTTGAAATCAAACCTGGAATGTCATTTGTTTCGGTTTCTATTACGTTGTAAGCATAACGAAACACTGGATGCTTCTCTGTACTGAGCGAACTCTGATAATGTTCGGGCTTTCGAGTCACAAATGTATACGTATGCCCTAAGGTATTTAATAAGGGAGGAAGCAGATTACCACTTGCTCCTACCCAGCTTTCAATCATTAATAGATGTGCCACTTTATCATCCTCCACTGATGTTATGAGTTTATGATAATAGTAATCATTACGTTTTATAAGGTATATTATCCTACTGAAATTTAGAAACTGCAGACAATTACTTTATCTCTTATCTAATAAACCAATTTCTTCTTTTAATAGTCCGTAAAGATAGACATCATAGTAAGTCCCATCTTTAAACACTGACTTTCTCAAAACACCTTCTTTCTTAAATTGATTTTTCTCAACTAATCGAATCGATTTATCATTATAACTTAATATGGAAACCTCTATCTTACGTAAATTTAACTGTTGAAAACACACATCAATCAATGTTGTTAGAACATTTTGACCAACCCCTGCACTTTGATACTTACTTAAAATTAAAATGCCTAACACACACTTTCGATTCACTGGATTTATTTGATATATTTGAGCTAAACCAACTCCCTCTCCGTTATGAGCGATCTTAAAATGTTGTTGCTTGTCATCGCTATTCCAACGTTCAATTCTAGTTTCAGCATACTCTATACTATGAGGCTTCCAGCTCCCTAACACCGCATTTTTAATAATATTTTCATCATTGTAAAGAGTGTAAACCAATTCTTTATCCTGACTATCTAAAGGAAGTAATTGAATATCCATGTATCGGCCTCCTCGTGAATGATATTTAAAGTACAGTTCTATCTTTTACAAATCGTAATTATTACTATTTACTAATATTATGCAATATTCAATTATGTATGTAAAGAATAATTTTAAATAGTTAGTATATTTAGACAACAAGTAAGGACTGAATCCATAATGAATCCAGCCTGTAATAAGACAATTTATACTATTTCTCTTTGATTGACTACTATTGATTCGCCAGCTCTTTCTTCTCCATTCTATTTATTCCATCAGGAGTCTTTTTTATTTCCTCACCTTGCATTCTCCCAATATCGTGACTGCTACCTTCAATAAATGAGTAATAGGCTTTAACTCCTTTCACTTCTAACATCCTTCCATTCATTCTATCGAATAATGTTTTGTTTCTTTTCTTTTAAAATAGCATCTATCATTCTCTGATCTGTTCTATATTTTGCTTTATTCGGCTGTCCTTCAGCTCTAGTTAATTCTAATGTATTTAAGTTGGCTACTACCGAAAAAAGCGTTCCAAATTGATGTTCCCTTACATTTAAACAGACATGACCCTTCGTATCTGACATGATGGATTGAGCAATGGAAAGTTCCATAATATGAACATTTTCTGCAAGAACTCTATCTAAAGTTTGAAAACGCTCTATAGATTTGCTCCAATTCCAGTTCTCTACAATGGCTGCACCCATATGATGGTTTGTACAATGAATATAATTGCTATTGGGCAGGCGAACTTGGAAAGAAGTAGGTGTTACTTCTACCACCACCATGCTTCCAGATGGATCAGCCAATAAGTAATTATTTGCAACTGAACTTGGAAATCTTTTTAAAACTTCCATTCCTTCTTCTACATTACAACAATTTTCCAGGATTTTTTTACATGCAAAATAAAAGTTTAAACCAGGTTTCTTTCCTTCATGAGGAACCGCTGTAATACCTACAAAGAGACCGTGTTCGTTAATGCCATCCACTTTTCCAATAAAACAATCGGAGTGACCTAGATATTTATTTTTATCCTTCAAACAAACTAAAGACGATTCAGTTATATTTTTCAAACTAAAGAGCATATCATAATTGCGTCCAATGATGACTTCACTCCCATTAAATGCTGCAAAAATACTACATTGGCTGGACTGTCCGAAAACTCCTATACTTAATAGAAATGAACTTACTTCTTCAAATGAAGCATGACAACCATCAGCAAAGCCTTGAATTTCTTTTACAATATCTGCATCAAACTCAGTCAAAATAGGGATGGATAATTTACCGTAATTTAACTGTTCTTCCGTTACTTGAGGGAATCGAAACCCATTTTTATAAAGAATTTCCGCATAATTTTTACCCGCCTCGTACGGATCCCCTTTCAATCTCGGATGGTACATAATCACTTCCTCCTTAATTTTTCAAAATTTCTGGTTATAGTAAAAATAATAAACCCTCCAGTAGGTGGAGAGTTTAGCTAGTTTTTATAAAAAATATACTTACATAATACTAATGAACAGGTACACATATTTTGGTAATAAAGTCTGCTGGATGTCTCGTTAAATCTGGTCGCAAATTCCGTAAATCCAAATTGGCAGGAATAAGTCCCTTTTCGTATATTTCTATCATATCTCCATTTTGAGTCAGGTTCTCCTGAACAATCCACAATTTCAGTGCGTCATATCCTGCCGCCAACTCTGTGTATGGGCCTTTAACTGAAACGCAGGCATAATTCCCTTTCGCTATTATTTTGCATCCGTCTATGTCATTTGAATTTTTTACCGGTATTAGCATTTCTACATCAGCCTCTTTATCCTTCAAATTTCTATCATGAAATATAGCCATGAGGTGGCCATTTACTTCAAGATTAAAAGCATAAACTTGATCATATAAATTTTTGACAAGCATATCCACATATTGAATCTTAATTTTTCTACGGAGAGTATAAACTAATGTCTCCTCCCGATTTTCAAAAAAGCACTCAGATAAAATACGCCCCTGAATAATCCAACCATTTGCATTGCTTTGTAATTTCAAGTGTTTGATTTCTTCTATTTCTCTAGTTATTTGTTCTTTTTGCTTTTCTAGTTCAGAAATTTTTTGTTCAAAAATGTTATTCCACTGTATTTGATCAGCACTCACTATTATTTTCTTAATATCTGCTAATGGAATATCCAAACTCTTTAAAAGCATTATTATTTTAACAGCTTCCATTTTGTCATAATCATAGTAGCGATAATTCGTTTCATAGTCTATGTATGAGGGTTTTAGTAAATCAATGTCATCATAATACCTTAATGTTTTTACCGGTACATTACATATTTTCGAAAACCGTCCTATAGTATACATAAATCTACCCTTTCAATCCGTTTACTGTTCTTTCTAAATCAATCATTCTTAATATTTATTCCGCAACAACTATTGTCCTTGTTTTAATTTTACTACATTTTAATAACCTTTTAGACAAAATGATACTGAATTTTAATAGATAACTTCATTATGAAGGAATGCAAATCGTACGACCTATACAGTGAGGATATCAACTTGATCGGATAATAAAAATTGGAGTAAAACGATTGGCTCAGGATTGTTTTTGATTGAAAATTAGATTGGTTAACCATCTCTTGATAATTCAACATCTACTCATTTGATTATTTAGTCTTTTGCTATGGATTAATATCTTAAATCCTGGCCATTAGACATCTTTTTAAAGGGTATTATACATAGTGTTCATATTGATATTAAGTTAAGTAAAAATGTGTATGATTGGGCAGGTCTTACAGTTAGGAAACAAACTGAATAGAGTATAAGATGGCTTAAGTCAGCCTACCGTGCCCTGATTGATCAAAAGGAATGTTGTTCTTCTTTAATACTAACCAACTTAACTTGTAACCAACGAAACCAATAGCTGCACCAGCTGTATTTAAAATTAAGTCGTCTACATTAAACTGTCGCATTACTCCCCAAGTTTGATTCAATATCAATTGTGTTACTTCTATTGAAAGAGAAAATAGAAAACATATCATTAGCGTATAAGACAGTTTTCTAAAACGTGGGAAAAGTAATGGGATGTATATCCCAAGAGGGAGCAACATTAACAAATTATTAACATACGCCATATCCAAACCATAAGTAAACGACTCATATACAAAGTAAAACGGAATAAGTTGTGTATCTAAAATAAACCCAAAATTGTATGGATCAATAGGGAAGATTGTTAGATTTATCAAATTGATAAGGTAATAGAGAAAACTATAAAAAACTACCCTCCGAAGCAAAAGTTCTTTCCTCTTTTTGTTTTTTACAAGATCAAACACAATATAAATAATAAGTAGAATAACTCCAACACCATGAACGAAACTTCGATCAATCATATCATGCCCCATTTCTTATAGTAGACAATGTGCGTTAAGATAGGGAAGTCTTCTTTTAACATACCCATCATCTTTCCTCTCCTTAAAAATCATACGTTTTTCCTATAAATAGCTTAATATCCCGATCCTGTGGTGCTTCAAATAGTTCGACCAAATATATATGTTTCAATAAATTCCTATAATGTTCCCTAGCTTTCTTGGTAACAAACTACAATTTATCATAAACATAGTAAACAAACCCGAGACACCAAAAGAATAAGGCAAAAAGGACATACAAATATTTCTTTGAAAGTAATTTTTTATATACAAAAACATTTAGCAAGATTGATATAGGAATATAAAAGAGACATAGTAGAAAAGCAATAAGAAATGCCATTATAAAGAAGTCTGGTTCTAACATAGAATCTATAATTATTCCAAAAACAGCTTCCGATACGTAAGCAACAGACAAATATAAATATAAGGAAATATGAAAATAATGAAAAGCTATTCCTAACACAAAATTCAAGATCGCACTTAGCACCCAAAAATGAGGTTTCATACATCGTCTCTCCCACGTTAAAATTTATCGAAGTCAAACCCTATTATCCCACCAATAATTATCAGTAAGACTACTCCCATGATGTAGTTTACTTTTGTAACTTTAAGGACTCGGTAGACTTTAATATTCAACAGAGTTAGCGGTATAAAATACAATGCTGTGACCAAGAGACTAATGACAAGTATAGGAAAAAATAATCCTTCTTCCATAGTTGGATCAAGATTCCAACCAATTAGCTGCGTAAATGACAGAAAAAACAATAGATATACTATGAGAACGTATTTGGCTAGGATATACCCAAACAGAATATTAGCAATTGGTCCGACAATAACCGCAGTTTTATTCAAAATAATCCTCCTATTTCATTCGTAGTGACCTTGTTTGGAGATTGACTTACAAGCACAGTCTCCTTAACTACTTGCATGAAATCTAAAAAAGTGGTGGTAGTTTCCACTTCGTTATTATTCCAAAACTTTAAAAGGAGTTTCAAGTTCAGATTCTTTAAATGCTATTATCTCCGGCTCTTGTTTCTTTCCATAAAGGGTAATATATGCTTCCTGTTCATTTTTCCATTCCACTATTACATTGGATGATTCAAGTCTGTATCCGTCATTTAAAACCCTCCGTTCAATGGAGTTACCCTGAGATTTAATAATGACTTTAGAATCCGTTTCACCCCCAACATACCCTTTTTCAACAACTTCTATTGTATTGGTGGAATTAGGTGACTCACTTATTAGCAAGACTGTTTCTTCATTTAGTTCTTCGTATACTTTCATTCCCCATATAACGATTGGAATTGAGATTAAAACGAGTAAAGCACATGTTGCTGCTATAAATCCTATGAAACATCCTTTATAGGTTTTCTTTATAGTTTCTTTCCTAAGTCTATTGTCTTTCTCTTCCTCATAAGAGTTCTCCATGTGAAACACCTCTAATCTCTTTTCGCTTCATTTATCGCAGCTCTATTAGAAATTAAATAGCACTTGTTACTCAACAACCTTGAACGACTTCTCCAACAAACTATTACTTTTATTAAATGAAATAACATACACATCTAGTATGTTAATCGTTGCTTCTTCATCATTTTCCCATCGAATATGGATCTCATGTTCCTGTAGTGAAGCACCTTCATGTATGGAAACTTTTATGGTATCATTGCTACTTTTCAAAGTCACTGTGCTTCCTCAATGTAAGAATCCTCCCCCTTTTATGAAACTCATTCTATATTCCACTCCCATCACAAGAATAAATTTCCTGATTTCATGGTCACATCATTATTTTTCCACTATTTCTAGAGAATTTCACTACTCTTTTTAAGTTAGAATACCTAGAATATCTATGTATAATATTATTATATACGAGGTGGAATTAAAATGGAAATAACTATTTATGAAGTTGCTGGGGTTTTTTTTTGTAGTATCCCACGTTCCTGAAAACTTAGCTATGGTAGCAACCTCCTCTGGTTTGATCTTACTAATCCTTTCAAAGTCTAATCGCATTAAATCTATTGGTTTCTTAATTACTGTTTGTAATAGAGAAACGAAAAAACACCCAATGCCAAAAAGAGAACAACAAATAGATAATACAAATACTTCTTAGCAAGTAGTCGCTTATATATAAAGACATTAACTACAATTAAAATAGGAAAATAGAAAAGACCAGTTATTGTTGCAAAAAACAACGCCCCTAGTAGAAAATCCGGCTCCAAAGTGGGATCTATTACCCACCCCACTGTCTCTTCCAACAGATAGAGGATAAAAATAAACAAGAATCCACCGGGAATAACAAATACGATTCCTAACACATAGTTAACTATCGCACTTACAATCCAATAATAGTTCTTCAATATGCCACCTCTTTTATTATCGTTCCAATTCGAAAAACTTATTGTTTCATCTTGATTCTCTTCCTTATCGGGAAGATAGTTACTAGAATAATCTAATAATAGTTAAACTAATTATATAGTAGGTGGGTAAAACTGGAAATGGTAATTTGATATTGTAAGGACTTTCATTTTCCTCCCAGTATCCACAATTAACCTCTAGTAGCAAGCTACAACAGGACAGGCAAGACTACAATGTCTCTGACTGAATAAAGTAATGTCCCTCTAACGGACGACAATCGCTGTGGATTGAAGCGACGTTTAATGACGTTTAATATGGTCTATTCTAGTTCTACCTTTTCTTATCAACAGATTGGAAGTATAGTAATTTTGGCATGGTGGTTACAGTTGGGTATCACTCTGAAAAGAGGTTGAGGAAAATCTGGAATAATACGATGAGTAATAACTGAGCAATAATGGATACAAGATTGAAGAGTTACTGTACAAAATATACTGAATCACTATTGGATGTGTATTGAAAGACCGTCGTAGTTTCAATACTTTTTAAAATGACATCATGTTTACTGCAATTTAGGGCTGTAAATAGTGTATAATTAGTATTGGAATGTTTTGTATGTAAAGTTATAATTATACATTGCTTTTTAGGATTCATATTGCACTAAACGGGGAGAAGAGCTATAAATGATTCAATCACTTCTTAGGAGGTAGTCATGAAAAAATATTCCATCATCGGTATCATTATTTTTTTAATTGGGACTTATATTTATTTCGATACTCAATCAGTTGAAATTGATGAGACAATGTACGGTGAGAGTGATTTAAAGGAAGGTTTTAATGAGCTGGAATTTGAAATTAAACAACCTACTTATTTTCCAGAAGAAATAAAAATACGAGGAATTAATATAATTACACATGATGAGGAACAAGTGATTGCTCATGTTCATGGCAGTTCAAGTAATGGAAAAGGGTTTGACTATTATGCATCCAAGGTTGAGTTATCTCATAGTGAAAATTTCGATTGGGAAGAAATTAAGTTAGAAGACAAAAATGCTCTTATTTCTCGCCGTGAAAACGAAACAACAATCAAATGGGAAGATGACGGGCTAACGTATGAATTAAATTCAGGTGCTACTTTAGATGAAGAGAGCTTAATTGTTATTGCAGAATCATTTGAATAAGGTTTCAATTTGTAAATTAATGAAGTTAACAAACGGGGTTGCGATAGCATCATAATCTGTCGTTTTTCGTTGTGGTTCTAACGGGGAGAATTCCACAACAACTGGAGGTGGTAGAAATCAGTTGGGTAATTGGTATTGGAATAGCGTTGCTAGTCATTGTCTACTTAGCAATGGAATTAGCTACAAATGAAGATAAGGGGATGAATATACGTTCTTATATCAAGGCTTATAAGAAGTCTCTACTGTTTATTTGTATTTTCTTTATTCCACTGATAGTGATTTCGGGAATTATCTACTACACGTTCCTTTAACGTTCACTACAGGTCGTTGTCGCTGCTGTGGCACAAACGGCGAGCGTTAGTGACATAACCTTATATTTCAAAAAGCCCAAATATGCAGTATTTTATGCATAACTGGGCTTTTTAGTTATATAGGATTAGTGAACTGGTGGTATGTTTGTGTCCGTATTCACTCCTCTTATATTCTCACCTAGCATGAATCTTTTCATATTGATTTATTCTAGGAAATTCAGTTTTGTTAACAAAGATATAATACTTTCGTAAGGCATTCTGTATTGATCCATTGGAATCAGTAAATTACTTCTTTATTGGTATCAACGTATTAAACATTTTCTCATCTTCTCTTACTATTTCATCCAGATTAACACGAAATTCAACTTCTATCTTTCTTGCTTTACTTAGCCTAGAACGAATAGCTTTATCCTTACTTTCAATCATACTGTCACTAACCAGGAATCTATCCAGAAGTCGAAGCCTGTTCTACCATTCAAACTGGAGAGATTATTATTCCTTTGCATGAATATAGACCAATATACTAGATATGCTGAGAAGAAAAACAGATTATTTTTAAACTATATTGTTTTTTATTAAGTAAGAGATTGATGAAAAACGATTTTTCCCTTTTCTCTTCATTTTTCTTTCCTCTACTATATTCCCCTGCTAAAAAGTCTTTCCCCATCTCCTCGCCCTCCCTCACTCCCCTCAAACCCTTGCATCTCTAAGCCCTCCCCCTCTTTTCTCGCCTTTTTTCTTCATTCCATTATGCTAAATAGTCCTTCCCTCAAAAGGCTTCTTTTTCGCCATTTTTCCCTCTTTTTTCTGTTCTGGGTTGTACGGAATATTCGGACAATGTTAAAAAGTTGTTCCGTAATGGAGAGAAGAATTAGGAGAAAAGAAAGGAAATGCTGCTATACTAGGATGGTTTTACAGTTAGGAAACACACTGAATAGAGATTGAATATCCTACGGTTCTAGAGTTGAAATACCGATGAAACCCTTATTGGACAAGGGATTTATGCACCTGTTACTTTGTCGGTTTCTCCCCCAACCCCTTCCCATCCCTTCTCCCCCAAGGCTTCTCGCCGTTTTTAGACCCACAGGCAATGTTATTAAGTTCTTCCCCAAAACCCCCGTTTCCCCCCTCTTTTTTCCGTTCCTAGTTGTATAGAATATTCTGACAATGTTAAAAAGTTGGTACCCAAAATGGAGGAAAGAGACAGGAGAAAAGAAGGGAAGTGTAGCAATTTTGGGATGGTGTTACAGTTAGGAAACAAATTGAATAGAGATTGGAAATCCTACTGATTTATGGATTGGGAAACGACTGAAGGCCTTACTGGAAAAGGGATTAGAGGTAGATTGGATAAAAGAAAAAAGACTGAACCCGTATTGGATCCAGCCTTGATTGATATTGATTTTACGATTGATTATTAATTGAGTACATATTGTTCGCCTGCTCTTATTTCGTCATTCTTCCTTCTGCTCCGGATACCAACTATTTAGCAGTAGGTACCGACTTTTTAGCATGGGAACCAACTTTTTAGCAGGGAAATAGGAAAGAGAATTTAGCAGGGGGATAAGTTCAATCTCAGATGTTCTTTTTGTTTTGACATAAAAATACCCCTTTAGATAATCATATCTAAAGGGGTAAAACGGTACATCTTTCTTTTAAATCCACAAAAATTTTATTTTCTATTTCAACGACTACTCCACCGTTACGGACTTCGCTAAATTTCTTGGTTTATCTACGTCGCAATCACGGTGCAATGCAGCGTAATAAGAAATTAATTGTAACGGAATGACACTTACTAATGGAGTAAGGTATTCATGCACGTGAGGAATCACGAGTTGATCGTCTTCTTCCTCTTGACCCTCCATGCTGATCATACAAGGAGATGCGCCACGAGCCACAACTTCCTTCATGTTCCCACGGATACTTAGATTTACATGCTCTTGCGTTGCAATTCCAATTACAGGTGTTCCATCTTCAATTAACGCAATGGTACCATGCTTTAATTCTCCACCTGCAAAACCTTCCGCTTGAATATATGAAATCTCTTTAAGCTTTAATGCTCCTTCAAGACATACATAATAGTCAGCAGCACGACCAATAAAGAAGCAGTTTCTACTAACACTTAAATAATCACGAGCAATTTGCTCCATCACATCTTTTTTATCCGTTAACGTCTCCATTGCGTTTGCTACGATCGCAAGCTCTTGGAGAGGATCAAAGTTCATTGTAATACCTGCTGCTTTTGCTGTATCTACAGCAAGAATTGCTAATACAGCCATTTGAGCTGTATATGCTTTTGTTGAAGCAACTGCGATTTCAGGCCCAGCATACGTGTGTAACGTGTGATCCGCTTCTCTGGATAATGTAGAACCAGGAACGTTCGTAATAGTTAACGTCTTGTAGCCTAGTTCTTTCACAGCTACTAATACGCCACGGCTGTCTGCAGTTTCTCCACTTTGTGAAATAAATATAAAGAGTGGGTTTTCACTTAATAACGGCATGTTATATAAGAATTCACTTGCGATATGAGTTTCTACTGGCTTGTTAGCAATACGTTCAATTAACTGTTTACCAACTAATCCCGCATGATAACTCGTTCCCGCAGCGATAATATATATTCGGTCTGCATCTAACATAGCTTGACGAATGTCTTCTTCAAGCTTGATTGTTTCATCATCTGTTTTATATTTTGAGATAATGTTACGAATAACATATGGTTGCTCGTCAATTTCTTTCAACATATAGTGAGGGTATGTTCCCTTTTCAATATCACTAGCATCTAGCTCTGCAATATAGGAATCACGGGAAATAACATCGCCATCTAATGATTTAATCGTTGCATTGTCACGAGTAACGACAACAATTTCTTTATCCATTAATTCAACAAACTCGTTCGTCACATGAAGCATTGCCATTGCATCACTAGCAACAACATTTACTCCATCGCTTAAACCAACAAGTAATGGACTTTTATTTTTTCCTACATAAATTGTTTCCGCATCATTATTATCAAGCAATGCGATTGCGTAAGAACCTTTCAATAGGCTTAACACTTTTCGGAAAGCTTCTTCTGTACTACTTCCCTCTTTCGCAAATCGATCAATAAGCTGAACAACGATTTCTGTATCTGTGTCACTTATCATCTCTACATTTGCAAGATATTCTCGTCGCAATTGCTCGTAATTCTCAATGACTCCGTTATGCACCATTGTATAACGCTCTGTTACACTACGGTGTGGATGTGCGTTTACTTTACTAGGTGGTCCATGAGTTGCCCAGCGAGTATGACCTATACCAACTGATCCTTCTTCACTAGAATCCACAACGTCACGTAATGTAGCAATACGTCCTTTTTCTTTATAAACATGAACTCCTTCATCATTTACAAGTGCTATCCCAGCAGAGTCATACCCTCTATATTCTAATTTCTCTAATCCTCGTAACAAAATTTCTTTCGCATCTTCCGTTCCTATATATCCAACGATTCCACACATATACATTTCCTCCCTCAGCAGGGCAAGAAATGCCTTTGGGGCATTCTTGCCCCACTCTTTATAAATAGTATTGGTTTTGAATTTATCAACAATACAATTACTTTTGTTCGAAAAGTCACCTCTTCGTTTTAGGTAATTGCTTTCGGTTGTGATGATTCAACCGGGAGGTATCCGCCGAAACTCTCGATAATCCTCCTCCTCGTCAACTATCCATTTGTCCGTCCGTTGGATAGTCCAGGCGCTTATTATAGTAAAACTATTTTTTCTCTTCTATCCTCCTTCCTTATTTTTGAATCTTACTTATCATACTACATCGTAAGAAATAAGGTCAATCCTAATTTTTTACAATTGTTTATCCTTCATCACCTCCTTAAAACTTACTAATACTTACATTTCTTAAAATTAAAATATGCATGAATAACATTTATGTGCTATTCATGCATAAAACTTTTACCTATTCGATAGATCCTAATTCTCTTTTCACAACATTGACGATCTTTTCCACATATTTGTTACACATTTCTTCCGTAGGTGCTTCTGCCATGACACGTACAAGTGGTTCTGTACCTGATGGACGAACTAAAATTCTGCCTTCTCCTTGCATTTCTGCTTCAACCTGATCTATTTCCGCTGCAATTACTTCATTGTTTGTAAGTGCATGCTTATCTGCAACTCGAACATTTACAAGTTTTTGCGGATACTTAGGCATTTCAGCTGCTAACTCCGATAGTGGCTTCCCAGTAGCCTTTACAATACTGCATAGCTGAATACCTGTTAACAAACCATCTCCTGTCGTTGAATAGTCCAGGAAAATAATGTGCCCTGATTGCTCTCCACCAAGATTGTATCCACCTTTACGCATCTCTTCCATTACGTATCGGTCACCTACAGCAGTCTGGGCTGTATCGATATTATTTTGCTCTAATGCTTTGTAAAAACCTAGGTTACTCATTACCGTTGTAACAACAGTATTATGCTTTAGACGACCTTGTTCCTTCATATATTTCGCACAAATAAACATAATTTGGTCGCCATCTATCACATTACCTTTTTCGTCAACAGCGATTAATCTGTCCGCATCTCCGTCAAAGGCAAGACCAATGTCTGCATTTTTCTCAAGAACAACAGAAGCTAGTATATCAGGATGCGTAGATCCTACTCCATCGTTTATATTTACTCCATTTGGAGAAGATCCTATCGTACAGATTTGTTCTGCTTCTAAATCAGCAAACAGATGCGCTGCCAATGGAGATGCAGCACCATGGGCACAGTCTAACACAATATGAAGTCCTGAAAGATCTCCAGCGATCGTTTGCTTTAAAAATTGGAGATATTTCTGTCCACCCTCAAAGTAATCATTTACCTGCCCAATGTCCGCACCGACCGGTCTTGGGAGGTCATCCTCCATATTATCTTCCAAGTGGAGTAGCTTCTCTATTTCAGCTTCTTGACTGTCAAGAAGCTTAAAACCATCTGAGCCGAAAAACTTAATACCATTGTCTTCTACTGGGTTATGGGATGCAGAAATCATAACCCCTGCATCTGCACTTAGAGCCTTCGTTAAGAACGCTACTCCAGGAGTCGAGATTACACCTAATCGCATAACTTCTGCTCCTATTGATAATAAACCTGCTACTAACGCCCCTTCTAACATATGCCCCGAAATTCGAGTATCTCGACCAATTAGAATTTTTGGTTTTGTTGTTTCCTTTGTAAGCACGTATCCACCAAATCTACCAAGTTTAAATGCTAATTCTGGCGTTAATTCTTTATTGGCAACCCCTCTCACACCATCTGTTCCGAAAAACTTTCCCATTTCAATCTCTCCTTAAGGTTTCATTTCCTTATTACTTTGAAAACTCCCACATATTCTCAAGAAGTATCCTCTACTTCTTGTTCGTCTTCTTCTACTTCACTTTCATCATTGAATGACATACTTTCTTGAGATTCAGTATCGGAGATTAGAACTTGAACAGTTGCACGCTCTGTGTTCATCCAAACATTCTGTGGTCCACTAAATTGGAGTGGAACTTCGTGCTCTCCTGCAGATAATCCTTCCAGATTTACGTATAATTGTAAATCACTTCTTTCTAATCTTCCTAATACTGTTGGACTTCCCATAACATTAAGGTTAAGTGTTCCTTCTTCTGGAGATAAAAATGAGTAAGTATAATCTTCAGGTACTCCAGTAACATCTATGACAAAATCTGAGAACACTCTTGTTTCTTCTTGGGTTACATCAATTGTTATTGTAACTACCTCAGGCTCTACACGTTCGACCCCATTCGGTATAGGAACTTCTACTTCAAGAGTTGTATCTTCCGTGATTGAATCCAAATTAATCTCTTCTAGATCAATAAAAGAAATCTCATTAATTACAGGAACTGGACCGTAAATCGTCACTGTTGCTGGTTCCGGTGTAATAGAGTCTATAGCAATTCCACTTGGAAGTTCTCCCCCTCTTCCAATCCGTAACGGTACTTCCTTATTAGGGCTTGTAATAGGAACTGTTACATCTACTGCAGGTGGATCAGTATTGAGATTCAACTCATTTCCGTTTCGATCTAGTACAACGATTCTTGCCGTTTCTTGGAATGTAGCATTTCTCCCTGCTACATCTACACTAGCACGGACATAAGCAATTTGATCAATAATACCTCTAGCTGCTGTAATATCCACATTCGAAGGTGATGATGTTGGAGTACCTATGGTATATCCAGCTTCAATATCACCTTCATTTACCAGTTCTATTTGGACAGGTACTGAAATTGTTTGTCGCTCTTGGATAATAACTCTAACATTTCTAGGCTGTATATTTACAGAAATATCGCTAGGAAAATTTCGGTGTTGTACTTCTACATAATATTCTCCTGGCTCCATATCTCTAACATCTACAAATAATTCATATCTTACTGGTCTCTCAAGAGATAAGCTTGTTAGTATAGCTTGTGGTCCTCGTAAGTTAACTTCGACCGTTTCTGATGACACATCTGTAATCACATAATTTTCTTCATCATATAGGACATTTAATTCCACTTCTCCAAGATACTTTGTCCCATGAGTGATGGGAAGCCCCCCAGGTTGATTTGTTCCACTTTCCATATTCACTACGAGATATAACATAATTGCAATTAACAAGGATATTCCTTTAATAAACCATGTATTATGAAACCATTTATCCATTTTTCTTACCTCCCCACTGCCAGAGAGAAGTTCCATTTTGTTGATCTCTATTCAAAAGTTCATTTTCTAATAAAGTCCGTAGTGCGTCTTCATCTAGATTTCGGTGTAGTTCTCCATTCTTTGTTACCGAAATGCCCCCAGTTTCCTCTGAAACAACTAATGTAATGGAATCTGTTACCTCACTAACTCCCAATGCCGCACGGTGTCTCGTTCCTAGTTCTTTTGAGATAAATGGATTCTCTGATAAAGGTAAATAACAGCCAGCTGCCATAATTTCATTATTTTTTAAAATAACTGCCCCATCATGCAACGGTGTATTGGGAATAAAAACATTAATCAGTAGCTCAGATGTAAGACGAGCGTTCATGGAAATTCCAGTTTCAATATAATCGTTCATACCAGTCTCACGTTCAAGTGAGATTAATGCTCCAATTCTACGTTTCCCCATATAACTAGAGGCTTTAATAATATGTTCAATAGAATTTTTCAATTCTTCTTCCTCTGCCACAGAGCTCTTAGCAAATAAACGTCCTCGCCCCAATTGCTCCAGTGCTCGTCTCAGCTCCGGTTGGAATATAATAATAATCGCTAACGGACCATAAACTACTGCCTGTTGCGTAACCCACTCTAAGGTGATCAATCCGAAAAATCTACTTAGTATCCATACAACTAAAATGACAGTAATCCCTTTTACGAGCTGCACGGCACGTGTACCTCGAATTACCATTATAAGCTTATAGATCACATAAGCTACAAGCACTATATCTATGACAATAACAAACATTGCTAGTAACGAAATATTTTCAAGCATGTTTCTTTCCCCCAAAATGGACTTTGGTTAAGTCGAACTATATACATTATCATTTATTCCACAGTTTTCGTAACTTTAACATTATAACACAAAATATATTTGTTTATGTTTTAGAACCCTAAGTAAAACACATAGGAGAATCTCCTATGTGTTTTTAGTCATTAATACTTTTATCATCGTTACTATCAATAAAACTTATTACATCGGAGAAAAATGATTTTGTTTGAAACCACAGCCACTCTAATACTTGGTTGATTTCCTGAATTTCACCTGCAACATGACCAGCAGATGCCAAATATTGTTCTCCTTTTATAACCGTGATGTTCCCTAACACTTCACCATTAACCTCTACATTCCCATTTTTCACAACTAAATCTCCTGAAATGGTTTGCCCTTCTGGTATAACCACCACTCTGCGTTGTTCATCTACGATAAAGTGGCCATCTCCCTTTACAATTATCTCCTTATTACCTTCTGTCCAGACAGAATGAACACTAATTACAAACATTAAGAAGAAAACTGCAGCAGTCAGAACAAACGGATGTCTTCTCATCCATGTTTTCCACTTATTTTTATAAGATTGTTTGGGAAGTTGACTCATCACATTTGCCGTGAAATTATTTGGCGCTTCCATGTGGGAGGCGCTTTGTATAATGGCTATGGTTTTCTTTAGGTCCCTTAACTGCTTTTCACACTTTTCACACTTTATAATATGACTTTCTAGTTGTTTTTTCTCTAGTAAAGTAACATCTTCATCTAGATACTTGTGAACTTTCTCCGCGAATTCTTTATTACATGCCATCATTAATCCTCCTCTCCACGACTCATGAGTCATTTAGCCTCTTTCGTAATGCTTCCCTGCCACGATGTATTCTTGTTTTCACTGTTGCTACTGGCAAGTTTAATATGTCACTAATCTCTTTTAAAGAGAGATCTTGCATATACTTTAAAATGATAGCAGAACGATATTTAGGTGGTAACAACATAATCTCGTGCTGTATCCATTCTTGCATTTCTAGCTGTACTACTTGGTCCTCTGGCAATTCATCATCCGAAGCAAATTGAGAATAGTATGTAAGGTCTTCCGTACCTGCTACTTGGTCTTCTAAATGAAAATCTGGCTTTTTCTTCCGTATTCGATCTATCGCCAGATTTGTCGCGATTCGAAATAACCATGTAGAAAATTTACGGTTCATATCATACGTCTCTATATTAATATATGCTCGTAAGAAAGCTTCCTGTGATACATCCTGTGCCTCGTGAACATTGCCTAGCATTCGGTAAGAAACTTGATACACTTTATCCTTATACAATTCTACTAGTTCTGAAAAGGCATTTTGATTCCCTTTTTTCACTTCTAATATTATTTTTTTTACTACTGCATCCATAACCGTACTACCTCCGCTTCCCCACGGTCACCTTCTATACGAAAACAACCCCTACAAGGTTTCACAATATAATTATTTTATCATTGGAAAGTGAAAATTCCATTATAATTTTCAAAAAAAGGAAGAGAATGTCTTAATAACACCTGTTTTGTTCACTATTATTTAACAAGAAAGGTTTCATGATAGATCCTAGTGGGTAACATGTACATAAAGAGGAGAGAAACTGTTCATTCAATATAAGGGAGGACTTGCTATGAATAACACAGTATCTCAGAAAAGGCTTTTGGTAGAGATTGAAACAGCGAGGGATGAAATGCATAAACTATCAAATAAAATGAGTAGAACCTCAAATGAGGTTGTAGAAGTTAGCACTCACTTGGACAAACTCCTTAATAAGTACTATGTAATCTCATATGAAAAAAAATCAAATTAATACACTATATAAGAAAAGCCCAAGGCGCCCTTTTGACCGAAATGCAAATGTTCTAGACGATAAAAAGTGCTTTTTACTTTTAATCCTCCAGGTTATTGACACGAGGTCCTGGCGCCTGGAGCTAGACACCTTTCTAAGTTCAAAAAAACTTATAAATTCTTATCTTTTAAAAAAGTCGCATTGCGGCTTTTTTTTTCATATAAAAACCTCCTAGATAAATTAAACCCAAGGAGGTAGTTTTTTATGTATTGGTGGAGCCTAGCGGGATCGAACCGCTGACCTCCTGCGTGCAAGGCAGGCGCTCTCCCAGCTGAGCTAAGGCCCCGTAGTTTATTCGAGGATGTATTTCATGTAGCTTACGGACGATGTAAACGCTCCGAAGTTCCCTGTTTCTCCTCTTCTTGCTTATGCTTTGGTGCTTTTTGCGTCGAAACAACTCGCAGCTTACTCGGTGATGCTTTGCTCGTAGCTGAGCTAAGGCCCCGTAGTTTATTCGAGGATGTATTTCATGTAGCTTACGGACGATGTAAACGCTCCGTAGTTCCCTGTTTCTCCTCTATAGAACATATGCTTTCAATTATTCAATGGTGACTAAAAAATGAAAATGGTGAGCCATGAAGGACTCGAACCTTCGACCCTCTGATTAAAAGTCAGATGCTCTACCAACTGAGCTAATGGCTCGTAGCGTATTCTACGATGATGATTCATGATGCTTTCGGACGATGTAATGCTCCGATGTCTTACCTGTTTTTCCTCTGCTAGTATCACTTTGATGCTTTGTGCGTCAAAACAACTCGCAGTTGTAGCTCATGCTTCGATGCCTTTTCACATTCGACGATGTAACCGCTCGTAACTGAGCTAATAGCTCGTAGCGTATTCTACGATGATGATTCATGATATCTTCCGACGGTGTCTGGCTGCAAAGTCAAACAAAAAATGGCTGGGCTAGAAGGATTCGAACCTTCGCATGACGGAATCAAAATCCGTTGCCTTACCGCTTGGCTATAGCCCATCGAGGATATTAACTTTGTAACCTGCTCAAGTCAGATCACATTGGTGACCCGTACGGGATTCGAACCCGTGTTACCGCCGTGAAAGGGCGGTGTCTTAACCACTTGACCAACGGGCCATCTTGGAGCTTCCTAGCGGGCTTGAACCGCTGACCTCATCCTTACCATGGATGCGCTCTACCTACTGAGCTAAGGAAGCATGGCTCCACAGGTAGGACTCGAACCTACGACCGATCGGTTAACAGCCGATTGCTCTACCAACTGAGCTACTGTGGAATGTTAAAATTATAAAAAACTCCCTTGCTCATAAAAAACTGAATCCTTTTCTTAAGGTCCGTTATTTAGGACATTTGCTATAATACTATTTTTTCTCGAAAAATGCAAGAGGTTAATCATTTATTTTAAGATAGCCCGTATATTATTGGTTAAAGTAAAGTAATTCCGTTGATCGCTTAATCTTCAGACGTTTTATATTGATTAGAATACTGTTTATTTCGAACGTATTTTAAGTATTCTTTTTGAGGTGTAAATCGCTTATAAAGTTTAAATATCATTTGATATCGTTCTTCCATTGCTCGTTTTACAACACCATCTATTCGTGAATCAGTTAGATCTAATAGAAGCTCTTCAAGCTCTCTTTTAAGTAAATATTCCATCTCTTGAGATTCTTTATTCGTTAACATCATTCCTATCATGAATGTATGTACCCCCTACTGAATGTTGTATAAAGCTTTATATACGATTTGTTTTTCTCTAACATCAACTGTTCTCATATACGCTCTTTTTTAAACCTTCATGTAAAAAGCTTATCGATAAATAATACAAAATATATACTCTTAATTACTTGCCATACAAGAAATTATTTTCCTTTTTCCAAAATTTTATTCATACATGCCTGTCCACTGAATACATATGAAGTAAAGAGTGGACAAGGAGGAGAAGTTATGAATTTCATTTGGGTGTGGAACGCAAAGACGCTAAAACGATACATGATCATTGCAATTGCAGCTTTTTTTACAGCAGGTATACTATATGTGGAACGATCTCAGATACCTGTTTTTTCCACAGATGATAAGCCTGTGGCAATTTACAAAGTTGACTCGGATGAGAAAAAAATTGCCCTTACTTTTAATATTAGTTGGGGAGAGGAAAGAGCAATTCCAATCTTAGATACGCTAAAAGAATGTAATGTGACATCAACATTTTTTGTATCTGCTGATTGGGCAGAAAGACATTCAGAAATTATTGAACGCATTTTAGAAGATGGACATGAACTCGGAAGCCACGGGTTTGAGCATGATCATTATACAAAATGGGATGAAGAAAAAATTAAGAAAGACATTCAAACAGCAAATCGAATCCTTCAAGAAGTTAGTAAACAAACGACAAAATATTTACGTCCGCCAAACGGAAGTTTTGATGAAAGAGTATTAAGGGTAGCAGATACGTTACATTACGACATTATTCATTGGAGCATAAATTCAGAAGACTGGACGAATCCAGGGGTTGATAAAATTATCGATAATGTGGTTTCTAATGTAACGAATGGGGATATTGTCTTAATGCACGCATCTGATTCTGCAAAACAAACGAATGAAGCATTGCCTGAATTAATTAATAATTTAAAAAAACAAGGATTTACGTTTAGTTCTGTTTCCGACCTTTTATCTGGAGCAGAAGTCTCTACAAAAGAGGTTCAATAATAAGAAAAGGCGATTAGTTGGAATATCCCTAACTAGTCGCCTTGTGAGTATTATTTTACTGGTTGTGTTTTTACTTTCGTATTTTTGCCCTTACTCACTTTATCCTCAGGTTCATGCAATCTATGCAATACCAAAACTTGCCATGTGTTTGCCACCAATAATGGGACAATAGCTGATATTAAAAAGATTGTATCATTCTCCCGTAAAGCTGGTATCCATTCTATTGTTGTCACACAAACCATAAAAAACAAAGTAGGAATGAATGCACTTGCATTAGTATCCTTACTTTTAAGATATGCCACTATAAGTCCATACATTAGCAACAAGAGAGGCAATCCTACAAAACTAAACATCGTTTGTCCATCTTCAGCAAATAGTAAATGTCGAAAAAACATTAAATCAAATAACACAAACGCAATGAGAACTACTTGGATTTTATTCCAAAGCTTTACTGATTTAAAAATCCCCAACCCGAACCTATGGATAGTTAAGTATGCAAAAAAGCCCATCTGTGCAATAACAGTCCAAATTGCCGGGGTTATTAAAATCATTATAAACCCACCAATTTGCCCATTTGAAAGATCGTTAATGTGAGTTCTCCAATCTAAAATAAACGCAATTAGAAACCCAGAAAAAGTGCCAATTAGCAATGTTGTATAAAATAAAAAAACAACTTTTCGTGTATTCAATGTTTATCCTCCTAGATAATTCAGTCCATCTTTTATTTTATCAAAAAAACAAATTCCTCCGCTAGTTTTTTCTACATAATCTTTTATATCTCCCTATTAGGTAAAACTAAACTGCATAATTTGACATAAAAATAACCATATTATTAGTGACTAATTCAACAAATGAACCAAGTGCCTTGCATTTGTTATAGATATAACTTTTCGGGAAAGGAGCCGACTACTGTGAGATATCCGATCAAACGAATATTGCTTTCATTTGGGCTCATTTTCATTTTGTTTATTTCCGGTTGTGCAGCAATGGAAGAGCAAAACTCTTCTCAACCTAGTTATGAAAGCACAAAAAAAATGATGGTTGATATGCTTCAGACAGAAGAGGGAAAAAAAGCAATCCAAGAGGTTTTAAAAGATGATGAAGTAAAAACTGCATTAGTGATGGATCAAGATTACGTAAGAGAAACTATTCAAACAACATTGACTTCTGAAGAAGGAAAAGAATATTGGCAACGTGTGATGCAAGATCCAGAGTTTGCAAAGTCGTTTGCTGAAAGTATGCAGAACGAAAATGAAAAAATCCTCAAAAGTCTGATGAAAGACCCTGAATATCAAGGAATGATGATTGAGGTTTTACAGGATCCTGAAATGGAAGAAGAATACCTAAACTTAATGAAGAGCAAGGAATACCGACAGCAAGTGATGACTGTTATGACAGAGGCTTTTGAAAGTCCTTTTTTCGTTGCTAAAATCAATGAGATATTGTCCAGAGTAGCGGAAGAACAAATGAAAAAACAGGATCCAGAAAAACAAAAAGAAGGTGAAGATGGTAGTGAGTAACTTACACTATAGTGTAGATAGATCACTCCATATACCAAGGTAAAAAAGGCGTTCCTTATGGGAAGCGCCTTTTTTACATAATTTGTTTATATAGATTTACTTCCCTACGCTGTTAATTACTTTTTGTGCCATTTCTAAATATATTTTACCAATTGGGTGATCTTCGGCATAAATAGAAGGCGCAAAGTTTTCTTCCTCTATTTCAGGTTGACCTAATGGAATTTGAGCCAAGACTTCACTATTTAACTCTTTAGCAAGCTTTTCTCCTCCACCTTTACCAAAAACATATTCTTTTTCACCAGATACTTGGCTTTCGAAATAAGCCATGTTTTCAACAACACCTAAAATTTCATGCTCAGTCTTAATAGCCATCGCACCAGCTCTTGCTGCAACGAAAGCGGCAGTTGCGTGTGGTGTTGTAACAATTATTTCTTTGGATGTAGGAAGCATGGAATGAACATCTAATGCTACATCTCCTGTTCCTGGCGGTAAATCTAAAATAAGATAATCAAGATCATCCCATTCCACTTCAGAGAAGAAGTTGTTGAGCATTTTTCCAAGCATTGGACCACGCCAGATAATTGGTGAGTTATCTTCTACGAAGAAGCCCATAGAAATAACCTGAACACCAAAACGGTTTACTGGATAAATACGTTGATCCACCACTTTCGGACGTTCTTCAATTCCCATCATATCTGGAACGCTAAAACCATATATATCTGCATCAATAATTCCTACTTTCTTGCCTTTACGAGCCAATGAAGTTGCTAAATTAACAGATACTGTCGATTTTCCTACTCCACCTTTTCCACTTGTAACAGCGATGAAAGCAGTTCTATCTGTTTGCTCTAATAATGACTTTTTCTGCTCTGTTGCCTGTCCACCATATTGTTGGATATCTTCATCCGCCATTTTTTCAAAGCGCAAGCCTACAGACTCTGCTCCAGCACCTTTTACTGCAGTTACTACTTCCTGTTGAAGCTGCATTTGTTCCGCAGTACCTGGTTGTGCTATTGCTAATTTAAGACTTACCATATTTTCTTTAATTTTAAGTTCTTTTACTGCCTGAAGTTCAATGAGGCTCTTTTTTAAAACAGGCTCTTGGACGCTTTTCAACGCCTGAAGCACTTGTTCTTCTGTTATCATAGTAACACCGCCCTTTATACCAAATATGTATTCGTTCTCACTACTTGTATAGTATATCATATTCCATTTCTAATCATGTTGATTTATATCACATACCTTTTGGACAGGCGCTTTCTCAACGTGCTCAAATTAAAACTTTGTTCAGACCTATCCTTATAATTCGACCTCTCCTTAGTGGTTACCTTATCTAGTATTACAAACTTTGTTCAATTGTATTTCCATTCGCTCCAGCCAGTTCCCTTTTCCTAGGGAGGACTATAAAGGAAAAAAACCCTTACCCTGCATCAGGTAAAGGGTCTTCACTCATATATCGTAATATGCCTTCATAGATGGATGCAGCAACACTTTGTTGGTAATCCTCTGACTTTAACAATTCCGCTTCTGAAGGATTTGATAAAAAACCAACTTCTACTAAAGAACCAGGAATATTTGCTTGTTGTAAAATATATACACTGTTAATCGGTTTAGCTTCTCTATTTGTGTTTTCCAAATTTCTTCTTAATTCGCCTTGAATTTGCTTAGAAAGTGTTTCACTACCTTCGACAGATCGATTATAAAATGTTTGCGCACCACGCCATTTTGGTGATGGAATTGCATTTAAATGGATTGATACAAATAAATCCCCATTTGATTCATTAATTAAGGATGCTCGCCTCCGTAAATCCTCAACCTTACGGGATCTGACTCGTTTGGTACTTTCCGAGGCTAAATCATGATCACCTTCTCTTGTCATGAGAACTAATGCTCCTGATTGCTGCAAATAGTCCCGTAACAAAAAGCTGATTTGTAGTGTAACATCTTTCTCTAACGTACCTGTTTTAGAAGACGCACCTCCATCTATTCCTCCATGACCAGGGTCAATTACAATGACTTTCCCCGAGAGTGGTAAATGCCATCCAGTGGAGTTTTTACTGATAAATTGCATCTCTATAACAGCAATAATTAATCCTATTCCAAATGCAATAGCAATTAGCTTCCAAACCCGTTTCATAAGCTCGTCCCCCTTTGTTCTACTTTCTATATATATGGGACGAGTCTTTTTTTATGATTGTTTTAATGTAAGCGAAGTCGGAATTTTTTCTCGCCTTCTTGGAAGCCCTTATTCCACCATCGTAAAATAAATACTCTACTTTTTTCCCACTGTATCCGTTCCTCTTCTTCCGTTAAGGAAAACCAAGAGGAGAACTGACTTGTTGTTTGTCCTATATACGTCTCTAGCTCCTCTTTACAGCGTTCTTGTACGCGTTCTTGTGATTCACCGAAATAACCAAAACGTCCATATTCTGAGCCTAAAAGATACGCGTCTATTCCAATGTCTAGACAGTAATCAATCAGATACAGTTTACCAACTGACTGACCCACGAGATTATGGAAAAATTGATCGTGTACATCTTTTCTCATATCATCAATGGATAATGTTCGAAGCATACTCCGTTCAAATTTCCATTGCTTCTTTCGCCTTCTTTCACCTAAGTCTGTTACCACGTTCATCTCCGCATCGCCTCTGTCCTTTTTTTACTCTTATTGTTTATTGTCTAGAGTATTTCATAAGGACAAATACTTGGAACGCATAGTGAATTGTGTCCATGGAAATTATTCTATTGTATAAAAGATATCTTACTAAGCGAAGAGAAAGTAGCAGCAAATGGAATACAAGCCAATAAAATTAGCAAATCATTATATTATGACTTCTAATAATACATGTATTTTCAGGTTAGACTAAATCATTATTTCCGTTTACTACTCACTAAACCCGATCTTAGTCCAATCAAACAAACTTCCTGGATCCTGCTTTCTTCCAGGAGCATATTCATCATGACCAATGATATGTCGTCTATCTTGTTTAATATCTGGATACCTTACATATAGAACTTCTAATAAATTATTTAGCGAAACATATTGCTCCTCTGTATATCCAATAAATTCTGGATGAATTGTTTGGTATGCCTCACTAGTCATAACAGGAAGCATTTCTTCTTCTGTTCCTATAGCAAGAAGCTCGATTCCTATTGAATACGCATTTAAACTATTTTCATACAAGGGATAATCAAACAGAAACCCCGCTCCTGCATGATAAGCTACACGACCTTCTTCCACTAATTGAATGATTTCACCATCTCTGTCGATTACATAATGGGCTGAAACCCCATACTCCATAAATATCGAATGAATTTCCTTTAAATTAAAGGGGTCTTGTTGATTTCTAGATGCGTTATTCATAAAATGAATCACTACATGTGTGATATTTTCTGATCTCTCTTCTGAGTTTTCTAAAGAAAGAAGGTTCTCTGTAATAGTAATGTTTAAAACTTCTTCTTGAAGTTCGGCCATTGTCTCTACTTCCATTGGTTCCTCTTCCTCAGAAATTGAAGAACATCCAATAAAACTAAGTATAAATAATAAAAAAATAAATTTCTTCATAGCAATTCTCCAAGCTGTAGTGTAAATGTAGTCTCTCCAATATAATTTTAGGTAATTATATCATATAGCATCCCTGTTCCACTGCCATAAAAAGTAAAGAACAAATCAATTAATGATCATACATTAGTAGACCTTGCCATATTATTTTCTTCAAATTTATATTTCATAAAAAAAGCTCTCAACTTATATTAGTTGAGAGTTCCTTATTATCTTATGGTGGTTTCTTTTATTGTGCTTTTTCTAGAGAGTTTTTATTAGTACTAATAGAAAATTTTTCTTTCGTTTTCTCTGCTGGTGCTGAAATACTATACCAATATGCCGCTCCTACAAACACAATTCCACCAATCATATTTCCAATAGTAACCGGTATTAAATTTGCACCCATACCCATCAAAGAAACTGACTCAGGACTTGGCACTAGTAAAGCAACGGAGAAAAGTGTCATATTCGCAATACTATGTTCGAAGCCAGAAGTAATAAAAGCAAACAAGCACCAGAAAATCATGACTAACTTCGCTGTTTCACTCTTTAATTTCATAGAACACCAAATCGCTAAACAAACAAGAATATTACAAAGTATACCGCGAATAAGTAATTCCATAAACGGAGCAGTCATTTTATCACTAGCTATATTCGTAATAAAAGTAGCTGTGTTACCTGTAGCTAATCCTGAATAAAAATATAACACAGCAACAACTATGGAACCCGCGAAATTTCCCAAAAAACTATATGTCCATATTCGGTACGTCTCAGGCCATGTCGTTTTTTTCTCTAATGTACCAATCGTCATGATCATGTTATTCCCAGTAAATAAGTCCGCACCTGCCATCAATACTAAGCTTAAGGCAATACCAAATGAAATTCCCATAACAATTCTCGTACCTGCAAAACCAGTAGGTTCAAGAATACCACCTATTGTAAAAATAAGAATAATTCCCAAACCCACAAAAAATCCAGCTAGCATCGTTGATACAAAATACCTACTTTTACTTGAATTATATTGATCAACTCGACTTTTAGCCGCTTCACTAAATCCTACTATAACTTCTTTCATTCTTTTTCACACCTTATACAGTAATTACATAACTCCGATTGGATAGACTGGTCGATTGATAGAACCCCACGAGCATTAGCATACTCTTTTACTGATTCTCCTATATACGCAAAAGGAGTTGATTGGTACTCTAGACCTAATCGCTTTCTTTCATTTAAATAAAAATCCACAGACGTCTCTGTAGTAAATATAACAGTATTCCAGTCCTCTTCTCTTAACATCCTCTCATTAACTTCCGTAAATCTATTATCTTGAACTAACTCATGTATATAATAAATATTAGATGTTCCCCCACTGATGCTTCCTACAGGTTTTGTCTGAAGTATTGAAGCTGAAGATTTACTTTCGATTTCTTTTCTACCTTTCAAACCAACTTGAGATAAAACTGTACTCGCACACTCCTCTACAAAACCAAGTTTACGTGGCAATTCCCAAGTTGTGTAGTCATTTTTTACTAACTGCTGTAAAAATGAAGTGACCGTTTCTGCGGTTGAAAAAACAAGTTGTTCCGATGATATAATCTCCTCTATCTTTTCTTTCGATAAAACAAGTTCCTTTTTTAATATCGTTGGAATTGTATACGCTTCAGCACCTTTATTTGAAAAATATGCTTCTATCTCTTGACCAGTAGAAGTATCGTCCACAATTAGTACCTTTTTATTAAAGAATTCTTGTTTTTCAAACCACGACAATTTCGAACGTAGTTTTACAACATCACCAACAATGGTCATAGCTGGGTTCTTGATTCCCTCCTTAGCAATAGTATCACTTATTGTTTTAAGGGTTGCTACGGCAACCCTTTGCTTCCCTAGTGTTGCCCACTCTATTACTGCAACCGGAGTATCTGGATCTTTTCCCTCATCCATTAACTGCCTACAATTTACCTCTATATTTTTGACACCCATATAATAAGCAATCGTGTCTCCTAGATTTTCACTTTTGGCATCATACATGCAATTTTTATCGGAACGATGGCCTGTTCTTATCGTGAAACAATTACTGTAATCTCGGTGTGTCACTGGAATACCTGCATAGGCCGCAGCAGCAACGCTTGATGTTACTCCAGGAACAATCTCAAATGGGATGTTGTAATTTGAAACAGCTTCCGCTTCTTCTCCCACTCTCCCAAATATCGAAGGGTCTCCCCCTTTTAAACGAACAACGTATTTTCCTGATAAAGCATGGTAAATGATCTGCTCATTGATTTTCTCTTGTCTTAACGTGTGTCTATCAGGAAGCTTGCCACAGTATATAAATTCACAAGTATCTTTTGCATGGCGTAGTAGTCTTGGATTAGCTAACCGGTCATAAAGAATGACATCTGCTTTGTTTAATCTGTCCAAACACTTTTGTGTCACTAGCCCCATATCACCAGGGCCTGCTCCCACAAAAGATACATACCCATTTTTTGTACCCATTGTTTACACCTTCACATAAACGTAGTCATTAAATATCTCAGTTTCATACGTTTCTACTTTTCCATCATCCGGTTTTTGCACTTCGCCTGTTCTAAGTGATACTTTCCAATCCTGCAATGGACAATACACATAGTCTCCAGAGACAATTCCTTCTGCTAAAGGTCCATTAGTATGTGGACATCTACTTCCGATCGCATATACTTCACCATTCGTTAAGTGAAACAAGGCGATAGACTTATCCTTTATATGCAATTCCTTACCTATTTGTTTCGGAAGATCATTTACCTTCATTACTTTTATTCGCTCTTTCGTCGCAATCATCTAAATAACCTCCTATACTCTCGCAACTTCATACAGCTTTTGTTTCTTATCATTCGTTAAAACACTACTCCACGCTTCCTGATACGTTCCTTTTGCAATGTCAAACTCCTCAACGAGAGTTACTCTTCTTTCCTCGTCCATGATCGTATCAACAATGACGTTTACTCCTAAGCGCTCCGTCCAAGTAGATGTACGTTCTCCATAAACACCAGTTTTTCGATAGTATTGTACATAAGCTTTAGCAAATGCGATAACTTCCTCTTCTGTTGTTACCGTTGTTAAGAAGTCACATTCTCTCACTTCTGTACCACCATTACCACCGAAGTATAATTGAAACCCGTTTTCCACACAGACAATTCCGAAGTCTTTTGTAAGTACTTCTGCACAGTTACGTGGACAACCAGTTACGCCCATCTTCATTTTGTGTGGAGTATCGACCATCTCAATCGCCTTTTCTAAATCAATTCCTAATTGTAAGGAGTCTTGTGTACCAAAACGACAAAATTGGGATCCAACACAAGATTTTACATTTCGAAGTGATTTCGAATATGCATACCCCGATCTCATACCAAGGTCTTTCCATACATGAGGTACATCTTCTTTTTTAACCCCATATAATCCAATCCGTGATGCGCCAGTAATTTTTACTAAAGGAACTTCGTATTTTTTAGCAACTTCTCCGAAACGAATTAGGTCATCTGCAGTTGTTGTTCCCCCATACATTCTAGGAATAACAGAAAACGTTCCATCATTTTGAATATTTCCTTCCATTCTTTCATTCACGAACCTCGATGCTTTATCATCTTCATAGTCATTTGGATATAGCATTCTCATATAGTAGTTCAATGCAGGTCGGCATTTCGAACAGCCTTCCAATTGTGTAAACCCTAACACATGACGTACTTCACTTGGATGTTGTAGTCCTTTTGCTTGTATTTCTGCTACCACTTCGTCTCTTGATAATGTTGTACAAGAACACATCCCTGTTTTCTGTGCACTTGCATCAAAACTATCTCCTAACGTATGGGCTAAAATTGCTTCTACTGTTACTTTACATTTTCCGCAAGATGCACCTGCTTTTGTACACGTTTTTACCTGGTCAAAAGTGGTAAGCTCCTCCTCTTTGATTGCTTGAACAATGGTGCCTTTTGTGATTCCATTACATCCACAAACAGTTTCATCAGCTGCCATTTCTGCTACCATAGCCGCTTCACTTGCAACTTCCCCTGCTTTTTGAATAACAGATACGCTTGTATATTCACTTATATCTGTTCCCTTTTTTAACATGGAGAATAAGCGATTCCCATCCGATGCATCTCCATATAAAACAATACCTATGATTTTTTTGTCTGTTACGAGAATTTTTTTATACACTCTAGCAAATTGATCATGAACAATAATTGCTTCTGTTTCATCATCCTCATGGATTTTTCCAGCAGAGAACAAATCACAGCCTGCTACTTTTAATTGTGTGGCCAGAATACTTCCTTTGTATCCCCCTGAGAGAGTATGAGTGAGAAATCTCGCTAACTCCACACCTTGTTCATACAATGGTGCAACTAGTCCGTATGCAATACCATTATGTTCCGCACACTCACCAACTGCATAAATAGATGGACAGGATGTTTCCATATAATCATTTACGATAATACCAGAATTAGTTGCTAATCCCGCTTCTTTTGCCAATGCTATATTCGGGCGAATTCCAACAGCCATAACAACCAAATCACATTGCAACGATGTTCCATCGGAGAATGATATGCCTTCAACATAATCTGTTCCTAGTATCTCCGTTGTTTGTTTTTCCATTAAAAACTTCATACCTTGAGCCTCTAAATCTTTTTTTAGTAATCTTGCTGCGGCGGCATCTAGCTGTTGCTCCATTAATGTAGGAAGTAGATGAACAACATGAACCTCCATCCCTCTATCAATCAAGCCCCTTGCCGCTTCTAGACCTAGTAATCCACCCCCAATTACTACTGCTTTTTTCTTCATTTTTGCTATATCCATCATTTTTTGTGTATCTTCTATTGTGCGGAATCCAATTACTCCTTCTAGATCCTTTCCAGGTAAAGGTAAAATAAACGCACTAGAGCCAGTTGCGATAATTAACTCATCATACGGTACAATATTTCCTTTATCCGTTTCCACATGTTTCATTTCTGTATCTATTTTCGTCACTCTTTCTCCAGAGTGTAATGTGACATTATTTTGATCGTACCAATTCCAATCGTTTATGTTTATTTCATCAAATGTCGTTTTCCCCTGTAAAACATTGGAAAGCATAATGCGATTATAATTAGGATGCTTCTCATCACCTATTACAGTAATCTCAAAACTATCTCTATCAATTTTCAGAATTTCTTCTAAACAACGTATTCCAGCCATTCCATTACCGATCATTACTAGCTTTTTCATCACTATGATCCCCTCTCCCAATTGTGAATAGTTTCACAATTTGTTTTCTGTTTTTAAAATACCACATGGGATAGAGTTTCATTGTGATTAATATCACATACAAAGAAGATACGGAAAGTTAGACACAATTTAGTAAGAAGATGTTCATGGAAACGATACAATTAGTATTATTTCACACGACTATTCAACAAACAGTATGAAGCAAATTAAAACGGCAAAAATAAGGTGGAATCAAAACAAGTATTTTTATTAGGTCATAATTTTTAGAAGTGTCACACAAAAAACATGGTTAAAATAGATTTAGCACTTGTTAGGAGAGATTTATTTGTTAAAAAGAATAACATTACAACTGAAAGATAGTATCTGGGTACGCCCTTTAGTATATTGCATAATTTCACTCGCTATTTCACTTTTAGTAATTTATGTAGATGTAGAATTAAATGACTTTCTAAACAACCATATTCCTAGATATTTATTAACTAGTGTAGATTTAGCTCACGTTATCCTTGGTACAATTTCTGCAGCTTTAGTAACCATGACAACAATAACCTTTTCAACGATCATGGTTGTCTTAACTACGTATACGTCACAATTTTCTCCAAGAATTTTGAAGGGCTTTTTAACAAAACCATCTACCATGCGAGTGTTGGGAATTTTTCTTGGTGGCTTCGTTTATTCTATTCTCTCCTTACTATTCATGAGAAATTCAACCATTGATAATGAAGTTATATCAGCAACGATAGGAGTGCTCGTGGCATTTATTTGCTTAGGATTTTTCGCCTATTTCATACATAATGTGGCTTCCTCAATCCAAGTAAACAATTTACTTAATCAACTTTCCATAGACGCTATCAATACAGTCCAAAGAGAAAAAGATGCTTATAAAAGCTACAAGACTAAAACGGTCAATATAATCTCCAAATCTGTGGACTATCCTGATAGTCTTGAAGTGAATGGAAAAACCTTTGGGTATATTCAGCTAATAGATTTTCAAGGATTGTTCTCTTTAGCCGTTGAAAATGGATATCTGATAGAACTAAATCAGCACATCGGGCATTATGTGACTAACAAAAGCAAGTTGCTAACGATACACCACCATGGAGGTAAAATCGATTTTGATATTCATGATTACATTACTATAGGGGATGATCGAACATCCGTTCAAGATGTTGAATTCTGCTTACTGAAGATCGTAGAAATAGCCTTACGAGCTATTTCCCCAGGCATTAATGACCCTAACACAGCAATTGATTGTATTCGTTTTCTTAGAACTCCCTTAACGGAGGCCTTAAATGAAAGAAGTAACTACATCGTTTTCCTCGATGAAAAAGAAAGAGATCGTCTTATCAAAAAACAAGAGAGCACCGAACAGTTACTCTATACGACCTTTTACCAAATTAGTCATTATGGAAGACAAGATGTATCTATCCTCTTAGCTATATTGGATACACTGATTTTTGTTGCCAACCATAGTAGTCATAAAATAAGAATGGAGATAAAGGCATTTATAGAGTACGTAACAGGAAAGTTTGATGAAAGCCTTCTAGAAGAGTTAGATCGCAAACAAGTTAAGAAAATGCTGATGCAAGTTGATATTGTGTTAGAGAAGTGATTGATGAAGCTAGGGGATTTCTAACCGCGCTTTCTTGACAACTCGAGGCTGCTCCAACCTAGTTTTGTCAAATAAGACGCGCTTGATTGACAACTCATCCCTTCTGCACCTTGGTTTTGTCAAATAATACTCGTTTGATTGACAAAATGACACTTCTTCAACCCTGTTTTGTCAAATAAGACTCGTTTGATTGACAACTCATCGCTTCTGCACCTTGGTTTTGTCAAATATCACGCGCTTGATTGACAATTTAACGCTTCTTCAACCCTGTTTTGTCAAATAAGACTCGTTTGATTGACAACTCATCGCTTCTGCACCTTGGTTTTGTCAAATATCACGCGCTTGATTGACAATTTAACGCTTCTTCAACCCTGTTCTGTCAAATAAGACTCGTTTGATTGACAACTCATCGCTTCTGCACCTTGGTTTTGTCAAATATCACGCGCTTGATTGACAATTTAACACTTCTTCAACCCTGTTTTGTCAAATAAGACTCGTTTGATTGACAACTCATCGCTTCTGCACCTTGGTTTTGTCAAATATCACGCGCTTGATTGACAATTTAACACTTCTTCAACCCTGTTTTGTCAAATATCACGCGCTTGATTGACAATTTTCAGCTATTCTTACCCCAACTGTCGCGCAACACACTCTCGGCGCCCTCCCACAACAAACGACAAAACAAAAAGACCCCCAACCATAAATGGTTGAGAGTCTTGAACTCCACAATAGCAATATTAACGTTTTGAGAACTGAGGAGCACGACGAGCTGCTTTAAGACCGTATTTCTTACGCTCTTTCATACGAGCATCACGAGTCAAGAAGCCAGCTTTCTTAAGAGATCCACGGTACTCAGGGTCTGCACCTAAAAGTGCACGTGCAACACCATGACGGATTGCTCCCGCTTGTCCTGTGTATCCTCCACCTTCAACAGTAACAAGAAGATCATAAGTGCCCTCTGTTTGAGTTTCAACAAGTGGTTGTTTAACAATTAATTTTAAAGTTTCTAGGTTAAAGTATTCGTCGATGTCTCTTTTGTTGATTGTAATGCGTCCGTCTCCAGGAACTAAACGCACACGCGCAACAGAGTGCTTACGACGACCTGTTCCATAATATTGAACTTGTGCCAAGTAAATTACCTCCTTCTATATTAACCGCGTAGCTCGTAAACTTCCGGCTTTTGTGCTTGGTGTGGGTGTTCGCTTCCTGTATAAACGTGTAATTTCATACCTTGTTTACGACCTAAAGTATTCTTTGGAAGCATACCTTTAATCGCTAATTCAAGCATTTTTACAGGGCTTTTGTCTAACATTTCTCCAGCTGTCATTGATTTAAGTCCACCTGGGTGTTGGCTATGACGGTAATAAATCTTTCCAGCTAATTTGTTTCCTGTTAAATGAATCTTTTCCGCATTGATTAAGATAACGTGATCTCCTGTATCAATATGCGGAGTGTATGTTGGTTTGTTTTTTCCGCGAAGGATGCTTGCAACCTCACTCGCTAAGCGACCAAGTGTTTTTCCTTCTGCGTCCACAACATACCACTTACGTTCTACTTCGTTTGGCTTTGCCATATATGTCGTACGCATTTATTTTTCCCTCCTAATTAACTATCACAAAAACATTCTGTCATTTCAACTTTTCATTCATTCGATTCCGTACCCGGGGCTAGTGGGCATAGAATACCATAGATCATCATATAACATCTAGATTCCCATGTCAATAAAATGTTACACCAGGATTCGTTGTCTTTTTAAATTTTTTTCAGCTTTTGTATCTGTCTACACTGAAAATACGTGTTAGCAAGTGGATTAAAACTATATGGCATTACTAATATTGTTGGTTTGTATTCCATTCGCTTCTGCCTGCTCGCTGTCCTGTGGGGAGCTACCAAGCCACCTTCATCAATTCCGCCTAAGTACTTGCCCAAGTCTTTTGAGCAATGGTATCATGTCACCATCCTTGCTCCCGTCACTACAGTGTCTCACCACAGCATCATCAAAAAGACAATATTACCCTCCTGATCCATTACTTAACACTCTCTTTAACTCTTCCTCTTCATAAAATACTTGAACTAAATAGAGTCCATTTCCTGGTATTGTTGGTCCTGATTGGAATCGGTCCTTCGCTTCTAATATGCGAGATATCTCTTCAACAGCAAGATTTCCTTTTCCAACCTCCAACAAAGTTCCTGTTAGAATACGAACCATCTGATATAAGAACCCACTACCAATATACCGAAATATCAAGTCGTCTTCCTGTTTCTCAATACTGATAGAGTAAATCGTTCTTACTTTATTTATTACCGAAGTTTTCGGCGATGAAAAGCTTGTAAAGTCATGTGTTCCTTCCAGCAACTTTGCTGCCTCCAACATAGTATTATATGAAAGTCTTTCTGAAAGGTGATACTTATAATGTCTATTAAAAACATCTTTTTCTTTACTAGTATGGACAATATACTTGTATTCCTTACCTATGGCACTATATCTTGCTTGAAATTCCATATCCACATACTCTACTTCTCGTATATATATATCATCAGGCAAAAGACTATTTAAAGCTCTCGGCCAACGCTCAACAGGGATAGATAAAGGGGTGTCAAAGTGGATTGTTTGGCCGATTCCATGTACTCCTGCATCTGTACGACCAGAACCATGTACCTTCCAATGATCTACTTTATGTATTTTTGCTAACGCTTTTTCAAGTTCACCCTGGACGGTTCTACTTGCTGGCTGTACCTGATATCCTGAAAAATGAGTTCCGTCATAAGAGATAATCCCTTTCACTCGTTGCATAAGCCCCGACCTCCTTACAACCAAATTGTGACAATTGTTACTATAGAATAGATGGAAAAAATAATGACTGCAATCGTATCAATTTTTGTCCATCGTAATAGTCTAAATTTTGTCCGTCCTTCCCCTCCAGCATACCCTCTAGCCTCCATTGCTATTGCCAATTCTTCGGCTCTCTTAAATGACTGTACAAACAAAGGAACAAGAATAGGAACGAAAGCACGGACTCTTTTCCACAGCGAACCTTTTGTAAAGTTTGCTCCTCTTGCCATCTGTGCTTTTATAATTTTCACCGTTTCTTGTAATAAGGTTGGTATGAATCGGAGTGCAATCGACATCATAAAAGCTAGTTCATGCGTTGGAAAACCTAGCTTTTGGAATGGTTTCAGTAATTGCTCTAATCCATCCGTCAAAGTAACCGGTGTTGTTGTTAATGTTAGTAATGTAGCCATTGTAATGAGTGTTAACAGTCGGATTGCTACGATGGATCCCTCAATTACTCCCCCTACATAAATAGTTATAATAGGAGTATCTAATAGAACAGGACCTTCTCTCGTCATAAATAGATGCAGGATAAACGTAAATAAAATTAAGATTGCGATAAAACGCATTCCCTTTAAATAAAATCGTAAAGGTACTTTTGCAAAGAGAAAGGAAAGTACAGCAATTGTAATAGATGCAAATAGTACGATAGGATGGCGACTTAAAAATAGGAAGAACATAAATAGAAGTAAGCATATCATCTTTGCACGAGGATCCATTCGGTGCACATAAGAATTCCCTGGTACATATTGACCTATAATTATATTATCTAGCATTTCCTATTGTACCTTCCTTAAAAAGGATATAATCTCTTGGACTGTTTCATCAAACGTATATCGTTGCGTGTTCATAGCTTCTCCACTTATCTCCTTTAGTCTTTCTAATAAGGCTACTGTTTCCGGAACAGATAGATCAAGGTCATATAACATCTCTTTTTGTTGAAAAACATGAGTGGGTTCTCCTTGAAAATGAACTTCTCCATTGTTCATAACGATAATATGATCTCCATACAAAGCTGCATCCTCCATATGATGTGTTACAAGAACAATAGACCGTTCTTCCTTCTCTAAATACCAACTATAAAACAAATTCATGATCTCAACCTGACCTTTAGGATCTAAGCCTGCTGTCGGCTCATCTAAGACCAGTATATGAGGTTCTATAGCTAAGACACCTGCAATAGCAACTCTTCTCATTTGTCCTCCACTGAGCTCAAATGGAGACCTGTCAAATAAATCTTTTCCAATCCCTACGTTTAATAGCATTTCTTCTGCTTTTTCTCTCGCTTCCTTCTTTGAAAAACCAAAGTTTATTGGACCATAGGCGACATCCTGTATAACGGTTTCATGAAATAGCTGATGCTCAGGGTATTGAAAAACCATCCCTACATGCTTTCGTAAGTCATACATCTGTTTTTGTTTTGTTTCCTTTGTAATAACCCAATTTCCTACATGCAAACTACCCCTTGATGGCTTTAATAAACCATTTAATAATTGAACAAAGGTAGATTTTCCAGAACCTGTGTGACCAATGATAGCTGTATAAGAATGATGTTTTATATGTATATTGATGTTATCGATCGCTTTTTTTTCAAACGGAGTTCCCGCCATATAAGTGTAACCTATATCTTCTGCTTTAATTTCCATAGATAATCCACCAATTCTAGTTCAGACGTAAATGAATTTGGGAGTTCTACCCCGTTATTTTTTAAAGCATGAATTACTTTAATAAAAAAAGGCTGGGTTAAATTAGCACTTTCTAATAGTTCTTGATTTTGAACAATTTCTAAAGGTTGTCCATCCGCAATTATTTCTCCTTGTTTCATTACTAGCATACGATCTGCAAGGATGGCTTCATTTAAATCGTGAGTAATTGTAATCAGTGTCATATCTTTCTTCTTTCTTAGTTTTTGAACATGCTGAAGAACTTCCTTTCTTCCAACAGGATCAAGCATGGAAGTAGCTTCATCCAATACTAATATGCTCGGTCTCAACGCTAGAGCACCAGCTAGAGCCACACGCTGTTTTTGACCACCAGATAAATGATGAGGTTCCTTTCGTTCTAAACCAGTTAAATTCATTATATCAATGCTTTCTTGTACGATCTTGACCATCTCTTCGTGAGGTACTCCTGCATTTTCTAGGCCAAATGCTACATCATCTTCTACTGTTGGGGCAACGATTTGATTATCCGGATTTTGAAATACCATCGCTACATTTTTACGGATATCTTGATGCGTTTCTTCTTCTCTAGTATTTATCCCGTTTATCAGAACATCCCCTTGATCTATTGGGTAAAACAAAGCATTCATAAATTTGGCCAATGTAGATTTACCTGAACCGTTATGGCCTACGATCGAGACCCATTCATTGGGTTTAATGCTTACATTTATATTTTTCAGAACATGTGGCTCTGATTTCCGGTATTGAAACGATAGGTTATTAATCTTTATAACTTCTTTCATAACAATCACCACCTATATATGTACAAAAAAAGGGCACAGAACCTAATCTAAGCAGATTTGGTGTCTCGCCCTTTGAAGAATTAATCTGTATTAATTACACAAGCTCAATAATAGCCATTTCCGCACCGTCACCACGGCGTGGTCCAAGCTTAAGTACGCGTGTATAACCACCTTGGCGCTCCTCATAACGAGGTGCGATATCATCAAATAACTTTTGAACTGCACTTGTACCAGCTTCTGCATCCGCAACCTCGTTACGAACAAATGCAGCTACTTGACGACGAGCATGTAAGTCTCCACGTTTACCAAGAGTGATCATTTGATCTACGATAGAACGAAGCTCTTTCGCTTTCGGTACTGTTGTTTCAATACGCTCATTGATGATTAAATCTGTAGCTAAGTCACGGAATAATGCTTTACGTGCACTGCTGTCACGACCTAATTTTCTATAGCCCATGAGTGTCCCTCCTTCTCAAGTCCATATTTCTGCTAATACTTCTAAATGAGATGAAAGAATGGGAAAAAATATGGATAGGCAGTTCAAAAAGACATATCTTTTTGAACACTTACTTCTATTCTTCCTTGCGAAGTCCTAGTCCTAATTCTCCTAGCTTCTCTTGTACCTCTTCCAATGATTTTCTTCCGAGGTTACGAACCTTCATCATATCTTCTTCAGATTTGTGTGTTAGCTCTTGAACTGTGTTAATGCCAGCTCTCTTCAAACAGTTATAAGAACGCACAGACAAATCTAATTCTTCGATCGTCATTTCAAGCACTTTTTCTTTTTGGTCTTCTTCTTTTTCGACCATAATTTCTGCATGTTGAGCTTGATCAGTCAAGCCAACAAAAATATTTAAGTGTTCTGTAAGAATTCTTGCGCCTAATGAAACAGCTTCTTCTGGTCTAATACTACCATCTGTCCAAACATCAAGAGTTAATTTATCATAGTTAGTAATTTGACCAACACGAGTATTTTCCACTTGATAGTTTACACGAGAAACAGGAGTATAGATAGAATCCACTGGGATAACACCAATAGGCAACTCATCAGATTTGTTTCCTTCGGCAGGAACATATCCACGGCCACGGCTTGCTGTTACTTTCATATGAAAATGAGCTCCCTTTGAGAGAGTTGCAATATGAAGATCAGGGTTTAAAACCTCCACATCACTGTCATGCATAAAATCAGCAGCAGTGATCACACCTTCTCCTTGCGCATCAATTTCTAGCGTTTTCTCTTCTTCAGAGTAAATCTTTAATGCAAGCTTCTTTAAGTTCAGAATAATAGAAGTTACGTCTTCTACGACACCTTCAATTGTTGAAAACTCATGAAGAACCCCATCAAACTGCACACTAGTAACCGCAGCACCTGGCAGAGATGATAATAGAATACGACGAAGAGAATTCCCCAACGTAGTTCCATAACCTCGCTCTAATGGTTCAACAACAAATTTCCCGTATGATGCATCTTCACTTAATTCCACTGCTTCAATCTTTGGCTTTTCTATTTCGATCATTAAACAAACCCTCCTTCAAAACGTCGAAACCCCGGTTGAATCTTTTCGTTCAACCGGAATCCCTTATTGGGCACATCCCGACCTGTCACGAAACCGTCAATATTTTTTCTAAAGAGCTTTTATAAAATATATACTCTTACACCATTATTGACAAGGGTATGTTCTTCCATACCTCTGATGCGACTATACTCTACGACGTTTTGGTGGACGGCAACCATTATGCGGAACTGGAGTTACATCTTTAATCATATTTACTTCTAAGCCAGTAGCTTGAAGCGAACGGATTGCAGCTTCACGTCCAGCGCCAGGTCCTTTAACCGATACTTCTACAGTCTTCATTCCATGCTCCATAGCAGCTTTTGCAGCTGTTTCTGCAGCTGTTTGTGCAGCGAATGGTGTGGATTTACGAGAACCTCTAAATCCTAACGCACCTGCACTTGCCCATGAAATGGCATTTCCGCGTGTGTCAGTAATCGTTACAATTGTATTATTAAAAGTGGAACGAATGTGCGCAACACCGGATTCAATATTTTTACGTTGACGACGTTTTGTGCGAGTCGTTTTCGGTTTAGCCATAATCGACCATTACCTCCTTTACTTCTTCTTGTTTGCTACAGTACGACGTGGACCTTTTCTTGTACGTGCGTTGTTCTTCGTTTTTTGACCGCGAACAGGAAGTCCACGACGATGACGAATACCACGGTATGAACCAATTTCGATTAAACGTTTGATATTTAATGAAATTTCACGACGAAGGTCACCTTCTACTTTAAACTGATCAATAGTTTCACGGATTTTACCTAACTCATCTTCCGTTAAATCTCTTACGCGTGTTTCCTCTGATACACCAGCTGATTTAAGAATCTCTTTTGCTCTTGATGTACCGATTCCGAAAACGTACGTTAATGAAACGACAACTCGTTTGTCACGAGGAATGTCGACACCAGCTATACGTGCCATATTATAACACCTCCTGTGAATTAGCCTTGTTTTTGTTTGTGCTTCGGATTTTCGCAAATTACCATGACGGTACCTTTTCGGCGAATAACCTTACATTTTTCGCAAATTGGTTTGACTGACGGTCTTACCTTCATGCTTTCTACCTCCTTATGTTTCGGAGTGGTACTAAACTTTTTTTATTTTTATTTATATCGATACGTGATACGACCACGAGTTAAATCATACGGAGACAATTCTACAGTTACTTTGTCACCAGGTAATATACGAATGAAATGCATACGAATTTTACCGGAGACGTGAGCCAAAATTTTGTGTCCATTCTCTAGTTCAACTCGGAACATAGCATTTGGAAGCGGCTCAATGACCGTTCCTTCTACTTCAATTACATCTTCTTTGGCCATGAATTTACTCTCCTTCCTTCAGTAAATTATCATCAATATATGTGGAAATTGCAAATCGCAATTTTGCATTGGTTACACGACCCGTTTCAGCAATGCTATTTTTTACTTCAGGAACAACAATATGAAGATTCTCGATATGTTGAATATTTTTCTTCTTTGCTCGATCTACTTTTCGTTTATCACCATCAGCAATTCGAACAAATTTTTCGTCCAACACATCAATTACACACGCATATTGACCTTTGTCCCTTCCACTTATAATTCGCACAAGTTCCCCAACTTGTGGAACCGATTCAGGATCTTTCATATCATGACCACCTTCAATCATTAGGGCTTTTCGTCAAAATTTCATATCCTGTATCTGTAATAGCAATGGTGTGTTCAAAATGGGCGCACATTTTTCCATCCGTTGTTACGACCGTCCAATTATCCCTTAAGGTTTTGACATGTCGCGATCCAGCATTAACCATTGGTTCAATGGCTAATACCATTCCCGGTTTTAACCGAGGACCTTTCCCCGGTGGTCCAAAATGAGGTATTTGCGGGTCTTCATGCAATTCCTGACCAACACCGTGCCCTACATATTCCCGAACAACTGAAAATCCATGCTCTTCTACATGTACTTGAATTGAGTGAGATATGTTAGATAAGCGTTCACCAGGTTTTGCTTCCGCAAGCCCTAGGTAAAGAGATTCTTCTGTTACTTCAAGTAACTTACGGTTTTCTTCCGTTATCGTACCCACTGGATAAGTCCAAGCAGAATCTCCGTGATACCCATCAAATTTAGCTCCAATATCAATACTGATAATGTCACCATCTTTGAGTGCCCTTTCACCTGGAATACCGTGCACCAACTCGTTATTTACTGAAGCACAGATGCTTCCAGTAAATCCATTATAGCCTTTAAAAGATGGAATCGCACCTTGTTGTCGAATGAAATTTTCTGCAATGCTGTCTAATTCCCTCGTCGTAATACCAGGCTGAATATGTTTTTGTAATTCCTGATGAGTTAATGCGACAATCTTACCTGCAACTCGCATAATCTCTATTTCTCGTTGCGTTTTACAAATAATCATTGATTGCTCCCAATTAGAACTTCATCAATATCTTCGAAAACTTCATTTATTTCCTTGTTACCATCTAAGTTACGTAAGTTACCTTTACTTTCATAGAAATTAACCAATGGTTTCACTTGCTCTAAGTTAACTTCTAATCGTTTTCCAACGGTTTCAGGTTTATCATCATCACGTTGGATTAACTCACTACCATCTTTATCACATTTCCCTTGAACCTTTGGCGGATTATAGATTTCATGGTAGGATGACCCACATGTTGGACAGATCCAACGACCAGTTAATCTTTTAAATAAATCCTCTTGAGGAACTTTTATATATAAAACGTGATTAATTTGGCGACCAAGTCCATTTAACATTTCATCCAATGCTGTTGCTTGAGCAACTGTTCTTGGAAAACCATCAAGTAAAAAGCCATTGTTACAATCCTCTTTACTTAATCGTTCACGGACTATTCCGATCGTAACCTCATCTGGTACAAGGCTCCCCTCATCCATAAAAGCCTTTGCCTTTAAACCTAGTTCTGTTCCATTTTTTATAGCAGCTCGGAACATATCACCAGTGGAAATATGAGGAATTTTGTATTTATCAACAATTTTATCTGCTTGAGTTCCTTTTCCAGCACCTGGAAGACCCATTAAAATTAGATTCATTTCTACCCCTCCACCGTTTTTATACATTGAAAGCAAGGGAGTCACACTCCCTCTTACTTACTTAATAAATCCTTTATAGGATCGTTGAATTAATTGGCTTTCAATTTGTTTCATCGTATCTAACGCTACCCCAACAACAATCAGTAACCCTGTACCCCCAATTTGAACTGCTGGTGGTAATCCTGCAAGTTCAGTGAAAAATACCGGAATTGTTGATATAGTTGCTAGGAATAGTGCTCCGACGAATGTCAAACGATAAAGGATTCGAGTGATATATACTTGCGTCGTATGACCGGGGCGAATACCAGGTATATAGCCACCTTGTTTTTTAAGGTTATCAGCCATTTGTTCTGGATTCACTTGTACAAACGTATAGAAATACGTAAAACCGATGATTAGTGTTGCAAATACAACGAGACCAAAAGGTCTTGTATAATCAAAGTTTTGTGTAATCCATGTTGCAATCGTATTACCATCTCCTATAAATCCTGCCACAGTAGGCGGAAAGATAAAGAGTGCCATAGCGAAAATAACAGGAATTACCCCGGCTGCATTAACTTTTAAAGGCAAGTGGGTAGATTGACCTCCTTGCGGCTTCCCAGCAACTAATCGTTTTGCATATTGAACAGGAATTTTCCTTAAAGCCTGCTGAACGAATACTACTCCAACAATAATTGCTAACACAGCTAACAATAGTATAAGGATAATCACAATGTTTAAAAACAATTGATCCCCAGCATCTTGGATATGAGTAGCAGAAATTTGATTTACTGCATTAGGAATACCTGCAGCAATACCACCAAAGATAATAATGGAGATTCCATTACCTACACCTTTTGCAGTTATTTGCTCCCCTAACCACATCAAAAACGCTGTACCTGCTGTTAACGTTAATGCAATCATTAAATATGTTGTAACGGTAGGATTCGGTACAAGCATAGGGAATAGATTATTAAATCCAATAGACATCCCTAAAGCTTGGAAAAATGCAATTCCAATTGTACCATACCTTGTAACTTGAGCTAGCTTTCTACGTCCTGCTTCTCCTTGTTTTGACCACTCTGCAAACTTAGGTACTACATCTAATCTTAGAAGTTGTACGATAATGGATGCTGTGATATATGGCATGATACCTGTTGCAAATATCGAAAAGTTTTCTAAAGCACCGCCACCAAAGGTATTAATAAACCCAAAAGCATTCATTTCTCCTGCAAAATCCAACCTATCGGCATCTACACCTGGTGCAGGTATATGAGCGCCAATGCGAAAGACGATCAGTATCGCTAAAGTAAAAAGGATTTTATTCCTTAAGTCACCAATTCGCATGATATTGGAAATCGTTTGAAACATTAAACCACCTCAGTCGTTCCGCCAGCAGCCTCAATAGCTTCCTTTGCAGAAGCTGAGAATTTATGAGCTTTTACTGTTAACTTACGCTCTAATCCTCCGTTACCAAGAATTTTAATCCCATCTTTTTCGTTGCTAACAACGCCAGATTCGATTAAAAGTTCTGGAGTAACTTCTGCTCCATCTTCAAAACGATTTAACGTTTCTAAATTTACAATTGCAAACTCTTTACGAGTTGGATTTGTAAATCCACGTTTTGGTAAACGACGGAAGATAGGCATTTGTCCACCTTCAAATCCTGGACGAACACCGCCACCAGAACGGGCATTTTGACCCTTATGTCCTTTTCCTGCAGTTTTACCATTACCAGAACCGATACCACGTCCTACACGATTACGTGTTTTACGGGAACCTTCAGTAGGTTTCAATTCGTGAAGTTTCATGTTGGCACCTCCTCAACTGTTTATATCAATTACGCTTCGATTTCTTTGACACTGACGAGATGAGAAACTTTTGTTACCATTCCGCGAATTGCTGAATTGTCCTCTTGAACGACAGTGTGATTCACTTTACGAAGACCAAGAGTCTTCACAGTGACGCGCTGATCTTCTGGGCGTCCGATCAAGCTACGTTTGAGGGTGATCTCTAATTTCTTTGCCATGTCAATTCCCTCCTTAACCTAATAGCTCTTCTACTGATTTTCCACGTAGTTTCGCTACATCTTCTGGACTCTTTACTGAATCAAGTCCTTGAATTGTTGCACGTACCATGTTGATTGGATTATTTGATCCTAGTGATTTTGAAAGAATATCACCAACACCAGCTAACTCCAATACTGCACGAACAGGTCCACCAGCGATAACTCCAGTACCTTCAGATGCAGGTTTTAAGAAAACACTTCCTGCTCCAAATCGTCCTGTAATTGTATGAGGAATCGTTGTACCTTGAATTGGTACGTGAATTAAATTTTTCTTTGCATCTTCAATTGCTTTACGGATTGCTTCAGGTACTTCTAGGGCTTTACCCATACCGAAACCTACGTGTCCGTTTTTATCTCCAACTACAACTAGTGCAGAAAAGCGGAAGCGACGTCCACCTTTAACCACTTTTGCAACACGGTTGACAGTAACGACTCTTTCTTCAAGTTCCAATTTATTTGGATCGATACGCATGAGTTTATTTCCCTCCTTCTAGTCTTGATTAGAACTTCAGACCAGCTTCACGGGCTGCATCTGCAAGCACTTGTATACGACCATGATATAAATATCCACCACGATCAAATACGATTGTTTCATGACCTTTTTCAAGGGCACGCTTAGCTACAAGTTCGCCTACTTGGCGCGCTGCTTCTTTATTTCCGCCGTTTTCAAGTTTTAGTTCTTTATCTAAGCTTGACGCACTTACTAATGTAACGCCTGATACGTCATCAATTAATTGTGCGTAAATTTGCTTATTAGAACGGAAAACATTTAAACGAGGACGTTCAGCAGTACCAGTGATCGTGCGACGAACGTGTGCGTGTCTTTTCTTACGTACCGCGTTCTTGTTAGTCTTCGTGATCATTGAACGTCAGTCCTTTCTTTCCGTTATTTACTATTTACCTGTTTTACCTTCCTTACGTCGAACTTTTTCGCCTTCATAGCGAATTCCTTTTCCTTTGTAAGGTTCAGGTTTTCTTACAGCGCGAATGTTTGAAGCAAGTGCTCCAACACGTTCTTTGTCTATACCTTTAACGATAATTTTTGTATTAGCAGGTACATCGATTTCTAAACCTTGTTCAGGAGTGAATTCCACCTGATGGGAAAGACCCACGTTTAATACAAGCTTATTTCCTGTTTTTGTCGCTCTATAACCAACACCCACTAATTCAAGTGTTCTTTCATACCCTTTCGTTACACCTTCAACCATGTTATTTATAACACTGCGAGTTGTACCGTGAAGTGCACGATGAGTTTTATGATCCGAAGGACGTTCAACAACGATTGTGTTTTCTTCTTGCTTAACAATCATGTCAACATGAAGCACACGAGTTAATTCGCCTTTTGGTCCTTTTACTGTAATGTTGTTTCCATCAAGTTTTACTTCTACACCTGAAGGAATCTCAACTGGTTTTAAACCAACACGAGACATACCTTACACCTCCATTCTGTCAATCAAATTACCAAATGTAAGCTAAAACTTCTCCACCAATTTGTTGTTGGCGAGCTTCTTTATCTGTAATCATTCCATTCGAAGATGAAACAATTGCAATTCCTAAACCGCCAAGTACACGTGGCATTTGGTCTGCTTTCGCATATACACGTAGTCCTGGTTTACTAATTCTCTTAAGTCCAGTGATAACACGCTCGTTGTTTGCACCATACTTAAGGAAAATACGAATTATACCTTGTTTGTTATCTTCAATATATTCGAAATCGCGAATGAATCCTTCGCGTTTTAAAATGTCAGCTACTTCACGCTTGATCTTGGATGCTGGAAGCTCCAAGCTATTGTGTCTTACAGTATTCGCGTTGCGAATACGAGTCAGCATATCAGCAATTGGATCTGTCATGACCATCGTATTTACCTCCTTCCCTAAACGGAATTACCAGCTAGCTTTTTTGACGCCCGGAATTTGACCTTTATAAGCAAGTTCTCGGAAGCAGATTCGGCATAGCTTAAACTTACGGATTACACTGTGCGGTCGGCCGCAGCGTTCGCATCGAGTATATTCTTGCACTTGGAACTTTTTAGGCCTTTTTGATTTTGCGATCATTGATTTTTTAGCCAAGGTCTTCACTCCTCTCTTTTAGCACGTTGTTATTTTTGGAACGGCATGCCCATTTGAGTGAGAAGTTCACGTGCTTCTTCGTCCGTATTTGCTGTCGTTACGATAACGATATCCATACCGCGAACTTTATCAACTTTGTCGTACTCAATTTCTGGGAAAATTAATTGTTCTTTAACTCCCAATGTATAGTTTCCACGTCCGTCAAATGCTTTTTTAGAAACACCACGGAAGTCACGAACACGTGGTAATGAAACAGAAACTAATTTATCAAGAAAATCGAACATACGCTCACCACGTAAAGTAACTTTCGCACCGATTGGCATACCTTCACGTAGTTTGAAACCTGCGATTGATTTTTTAGCTTTCGTAATTAAAGGCTTTTGACCTGAGATAACTGTAAGCTCTTCAACTGCTTTATCTAAAACTTTAGAGTTTTGTACAGCTTCACCAACACCCATATTAATAACGATCTTTTCAACTTTTGGTACTTCCATAATGGAAGAATAGTTAAATTTCCCTGTCATAGCAGGAACGATCTCATTTCTATATCTTTCTTGCAGACGATTCATTGAGTAAACCTCCTTTCACCCACTGACTACTACTTATCTAATACTTCGCCAGATTTTTTCGCTATTCTTACTTTCTTACCGTTCTCCACTTTATACCCAATACGAGTTGGTTCACTCGTTTTCGGATCAATCGGCATCACGTTAGAAACATGAATTGGCGCTTCTTGATTTACAATTCCACCTTGTGGATTAGCTTGCGATGGTTTTGCATGCTTATGAATAAGGTTCACACCTTCTACTAGCACTCGGGATTGGCTTGGATAAGCTTCTAGGATTTTTCCTTCTTTTCCTTTATCTTTTCCAGAGATGACTTTAACCGTATCCCCTTTTTTTACATGTAATTTTGTTTGTGACATGAGGGCACCTCCTTAACACCTAAATTTCCGTTCATATATTATTAAAGTACTTCAGGAGCTAAAGAAACGATCTTCATAAATTGATTATCACGTAGTTCTCGTGCAACCGGTCCGAAGATACGTGTTCCACGCGGGCTCTTATCATCACGTACGATTACTGCTGCATTTTCATCAAACTTAATGTAAGAACCATCAGGACGGCGAACACCACTTTTCGTACGAACGATTACCGCACGAACAACGTCACCTTTCTTGACAACGCCCCCAGGTGTTGCTTGCTTTACAGAACAGACAATAATGTCTCCAATGTTCGCAGTTTTACGACCTGTTCCACCAAGCACTTTAATACAAAGTACTTCACGTGCTCCTGAATTATCAGCTACTTTTAAACGACTTTCTTGTTGGATCATAGATCTCTTTACCTCCCTTCAGGTAAGCAAACTTTCTATTAAATTACTACCGCTGTTTCAACAACTTCCAAAAGACGGAAACGCTTATCCTTAGATAATGGACGAGTTTCCATGATTCGAACTACGTCGTTTACCTTAGCAGTGTTATTCTCGTCATGAGCTTTTAGCTTTTTAGAGTACTTAACACGCTTTCCATAAAGCGGATGTGTTTTATACGTTTCTACAAGAACTGTGATTGTTTTATCCATTTTATCTGATACAACACGTCCAGTGTAACTCTTGCGATTATTACGATCTGTCACTGTGCAGGCCTCCTCCCAGGATTATTCACCAACTATTCCTAGTTCTCTTTCACGCAATACCGTTTTTGCACGAGCAATAGCTTTTTTCACTTCGCGAATACGGGCTGGATTATCTAACTGTCCAGTCGCAAGTTGAAAGCGAAGGTTAAATAGCTCTTCTTTTAAAGACTTAGATTTTTGTTCAATCTCGGCAGTGGTAAGGTTGCGAATCTCATTAGCTTTCATTTGCGTCACCACCCACTTCTTCACGTTTTACAACTTTACATTTAATCGGTAATTTATGAGAAGCAAGACGTAAAGCTTCACGTGCCACTTCATCAGAAACTCCGGCAATTTCAAACATAATTTTCCCTGGTTTTACTACTGCTACCCAACCTTCAGGTGCCCCTTTACCGGAACCCATTCGTACTTCTAAAGGTTTTGCCGTATACGGCTTATCTGGGAAAATTTTAATCCATACTTTACCTCCACGTTTCATATAACGTGTCATAGCAATACGCGCTGACTCAATTTGACGGTTAGTAATCCAAGATGCTTCAAGCGCTTGTAATCCGTATTCACCGAAAGTGACTTCAGTACCACCTTTAGCACGGCCTCTCATTTTTCCACGGTGTTCACGGCGGAATTTCACACGTTTAGGCATTAGCATGATTATTTTCCTCCTTCCTCTTGTTTCGTTCCTTTCGTTGGAAGGATTTCACCACGGTAAATCCATACTTTCACACCAAGCTTACCATAAGTAGTATCAGCTTCTGCTGTACCATAATCTATGTCAGCTCTTAATGTGTGTAATGGAACCGTACCTTCACTGTATGATTCAGAACGAGCAATGTCTGCTCCACCTAATCGACCAGAAACTTGAGTTTTGATACCTTTAGCTCCTGAACGCATTGTACGTTGAATAACTTGCTTCATCGCACGGCGGAATGAAATGCGGTTTTCTAATTGACGAGCGATATTATCAGCAACTAAGCGAGCATCCATGTCTGGATTTTTCACTTCATTGATATTAATGTGCACACGCTTGCCTGTTAATTGATTCAATGCTTTTCTTAATGCTTCTACTTCAGAACCACCTTTACCGATAACCATTCCTGGTTTAGCAGTGAAAATTGTAACGTTCACGCGATTAGCAGCACGCTCAATTTCAACAGTGGATAATGAAGCTTCTTTAAGACGCTTTTCCAGGTATTCACGAATTTTAATATCTTCGTGAAGTAGGTCCGCATAGTCTTTGTCAGAATACCATTTAGACTCCCAGTCTTTAATGATACCGACACGTAGTCCGATTGGATTTACTTTTTGACCCACACTTATCCCTCCTTCTTCTCTGTCAGAACTAGAGTTATATGACTAGTTCTTTTGTTGATTCTGCTCGCACGACCCATTGCACGCGGGCGAAATCTTTTTAAAGTAACACCTTCATCTACAAATACTTTACTAACTACTAAGCTGTCAGCTTCCATTTCATAGTTGTGCTCTGCGTTCGCAATAGCTGAGTTAAGCAACTTTTCTACTACTGGAGATGCTGCTTTTGGTGTATGGCGTAGTATGGAGATAGCTTCTCCTACTTTTTTTCCACGAATTAAGTCAACCACTAGGCGAACTTTACGAGGAGCAATACGCACTTGTTTTACAACTGCTTTTGCTTCCATGGTAAGTACCTCCCCTCTTTATTAACGTCGAGTTTTCTTGTCGTCGGCAGCATGGCCTTTATACGTTCTAGTTGGTGCGAACTCACCGAGTTTATGTCCAACCATATCTTCTGAAATGTAAACTGGTACGTGTTTACGACCATCGTATACCGCAATAGTATGTCCGATGAATTCCGGGAAAATTGTTGAACGACGAGACCAAGTTTTAATTACTCTCTTGTCATCACCCATCGCTTCAACTTTTTTCATTAAATGATCATCGACGAAAGGTCCTTTTTTTAGACTACGACCCATGATTGTACCTCCCTTCGCGATTGAGCTACGGTTCTTCCAAACGAGAACCGTAGAGCAATCCCGTTATTTTTTACGACGACGCACAATATATTTATCCGTGTCTTTGTTTTTCTTACGAGTTTTAAATCCAAGAGTTGGTTTACCCCAAGGTGACATTGGTGATTTACGTCCGATTGGAGCGCGACCTTCACCACCACCGTGTGGGTGATCAACAGGGTTCATAACAGAACCACGAACTGTAGGGCGCTTACCCATCCAACGAGAACGACCAGCTTTCCCGATGTTAACAAGTTCATGTTCTACATTTCCAACTTGACCGATTGATGCACGACAAGTTGCTAGAATTAAACGAGTTTCACCAGAACGTAAACGAACTAGTACGTAATCTCCTTCTTTACCAAGAAGTTGCGCTTCAGCACCAGCTGAACGTACAAGCTGTCCACCTTTCCCAGGACGTAACTCAATGTTATGAATAACAGTACCTACTGGGATATCTTTTAATTGAAGTGCGTTACCTACTTTAATGTCGGCATCTTTACCAGACATAATCTCCATACCAACTTTTAAGTTTTTAGGAGCTAGAATGTAACGTTTCTCACCATCAACATAGTTAATCAAAGCGATATTCGCAGTACGGTTTGGATCGTATTCGATCGTAGCAACGCGTCCTGGAATTCCATCTTTGTCACGTTTGAAATCTATTACGCGATATTGACGTTTGTGTCCACCACCTTGATGACGAACAGTCAATCTTCCTTGATTATTTCTTCCACCTTTTCTCTTTACTGGTTCAAGTAAAGATTTTTCCGGCTTATCCGTAGTGATTTCTTGAAAGTCTAATACAGACATTCCACGACGTCCGTTAGTGGTCGGTTTATACTTTTTAATAGGCATTCGTTTTTCCTCCTTTCACTGCAAACTTATTAAACACCTTCAAAGAATTCTAATTCTTTGCTATCTGGTGTGAGTTGTACAATGGCTTTCTTGCGCTTGCTAGTATAACCAGTGTAGCGTCCGAAACGACGGAACTTACCTTTGTAGTTCATCGTGTTCACTTTAGCAACTGTAACACCAAAAATTTCTTCAATTGCATTTTTAATTTGTGTCTTATTAGCGCGAGGGTCTACTTCAAACGTGTACTTTTGCTCTGCCATAAGATCTGTTGAACGTTCAGTAATAACGGGGCGCTTAATAACATCACGTGCATCTGCCATTATGCAAGCACCTCCTCTACCTTTTTCACAGCATCTTGTGTGATAACAAGGTTATCGTATTTTAATACATCTAATACGTTAACACCTTCTGCTGTGACGAATTTTACACCAGGGATATTACGAGCAGATAAAGCAACTGCTTCGTTATAATCCGCAGTAACTACTAATGCTTTTCTCTCCACAGAAAGACCGCTAAGTACATTAAGCATATCTTTTGTTTTTGGAGTTTCTAAGTTTAAACCTTCTAATACTCTAATTTCTTCTGCGTTCACCTTAGAAGAAAGAGCAGATCTTAACGCCAAACGACGTTGTTTTTTTGGTAAATTATATGCATAGCTACGTGGTTGTGGTCCGAACACTACTCCACCACCAACCCATTGTGGCGAGCGGATAGATCCTTGTCGAGCACGACCTGTTCCTTTTTGTCGCCAAGGCTTACGTCCACCACCACGAACATCAGAACGACCTTTTGTAGCATGTGTACCTTGTCGTTGAGATGCTTGTTGCATCACAACAGCGTCATAAAGAACACTTTTATTTGGTTCAATACCGAATACGCTGTCTGAAAGTTCAATATCGCCTACTTGCGAGCCAGTTTGATTGTACAAAGTAACTTTAGGCATCTAGGCTCCTCCTTTCTATATCGATCTTATTCAGCTGTCGCTTTCACAGCAGTTTTTATGGTAACGTAGCTTTTTCTAGCACCAGGTACGTTCCCTTTTACTAATAATATATTACGCTCTGTATCAACACGAACGATTTCAAGATTTTGCATAGTCACTTGCTCTCCACCCATACGTCCAGGTAATGCTTTACCTTTCATAACTCGGTTCGGATCTACAGGACCCATTGAACCAGGGCGACGGTGGTAACGAGAACCGTGAGACATTGGTCCACGAGATTGGTTGTGGCGTTTGATAGAACCAGCAAAACCTTTCCCTTTTGATGTACCAGTAACGTCTACGATGTCACCTTCTGCAAATGTATCTACTTTGACTTCTTGACCAATTTCATATTCCGCACCATTTAACTCACGGAATTCTTTTACGAAGCGCTTAGGGGTTGTCTTCGCTTTTTCAGCATGACCTTTTGCTGGCTTGTTTATAAGACTTTCTTTCTTGTCTGCAAAACCAAGCTGGATTGCTTCGTACCCTTCCCCCTCAACTGTCTTCTTTTGAAGAACAACGTTTGGAGTAGCTTCGATAACTGTTACAGGAATAACTTCACCATTTTCAGCAAAAATTTGAGTCATACCTATTTTTCTACCTAAGATTCCTTTGGCCATGAGTCACACCTCCTATTAATCATTTAATTTTCATTTATTATAACTTGATTTCAATGTCTACACCTGATGGCAGGTCTAAACGCATTAAAGCATCCACAGTTTGTGGAGTCGGATTTAAGATATCGATCAAACGCTTATGAGTTCTCATTTCGAACTGTTCGCGAGAATCTTTATACTTGTGTACCGCACGAAGAATCGTATAAATAGATTTTTCAGTTGGTAACGGAACCGGTCCAGCTACTCCTGCACCAGAACGTTTAGCTGTCTCTACAATTTTCTCTGCAGATTGATCTAAGATTCTGTGATCGTATGCTTTTAAACGAATGCGAATTTTCTGTTTTGCCATTTTATTACCTCCTTTTTCGCCCATTTTTGGAAATAGACTTGCTCCTCGGAAATTTTCACACTAGCCATGGCAAAGGGGCCGGGTGTGTCAGCAACCTTCCGCATCGTAGCCTGTCATTTGACCAACATTCAACATTATATCGAAAACCAATGCTCAATGCAAGGCTTTTTATACATTTTTTTTGTGAATCACACTTTTTCTATTATACAGGGCGTTTCTCCATATATCAAATGTTCTTTTCAGTATAAATATTGCCAAAAAAAGAAGTGCCAAAACGGCACTTCTTTAGAAAGAATATATTTATTACTCAGCTACAATTGCTTCTTCTTGAGTTACAGCAAGTTCATATAGGTAAACTCCAGTTCCATCACCAATCGCGTAGTTAAGAACTCGGTTATTAACCGGGCTAAGAACTGCACGGTAAAGAGTTGGGAATACAGGAACTTCATCAACCATTAATTGTTGCCATTCTTTATAAATCCCTTGACGATAATCAACATCAAATGCTTCTTCAGAAACACCTTCTGCTAATAGACGATCATTCTCAGCATTTCTCCAACGTGGGAAGTTGAACATTACGTTTCCGTAAAGACCAGAAGGATCTACGTCAATACCTACACCCCAAGCACCCATAAATACATCTAGTTCAGGGTCATCATTACCACCGTTACCAACACGATCGTAGAAGTTATTGAATTCTTCCATTTGTAATTCAACATTTAGACCGATATTATTCCAAGATTGTACATAATAACGAGCTAATGGCTCAGCGATATCTCCACCAGTCATAGAAGCGAAATTAATAACTAATTCTTCTCCTTCTGGAGTTTCAACAAATCCGTCATCATTAGTGTCTTCATAACCAGCATCAGCTAAGATTTGCTTCGCTTTTTCAGGATCAAACTTTAATCCTTCGTTAGTATCATCATGGAATTCAGGATGAGATGGAGGAATTAAAGTTGTAGCTCCCCATCTAAGACCATGGTAGAATCTTTCACCTACAGCATCATTATCAACAGCGTGCCACATAGCACGACGTAAATTCACATCAGCCATTTTCTTATCATCTTTCATTATAACAGGACCATCTTCTGATTCTGCATCCCACTCACCTAGTTTAAATCCAATGTAAGTGTATGCACGATCAATATCACCTAACCACTCAACGTTAGACATATCAGCGTTATCAGGGAATTGGTCAACAGGGAATGCACTCACCATGTCAACTCCACCTGTTTTTAACTCTTGTACTACAGTATTAGGATTGATAACACGTAAAACTACACCATCTAAATTAGGCTCACCTCTCCAGTAATCTTCGTTCTTGTTGAAGGTTACTGACTCACCTGGAACAATTACGTCTACTACAAATGGACCAAATCCAACTGGATTACGACGAACTGCATCAGATGAAGACATATCAGCTACAGGGATGTCTTCGAAGATATGCTTCGCCAATGGATATGTCCAAATAGAACCTGTTACAAGTGATGGCGATACATTAATAAATTCAATTTGTAATTCTTTTTCACTTAAAACTGTAATACCAGAAATCGTATCAGCTTCACCATCATGGTATTCTTGCGCACCTACGATATTTTGGAAATCTGGACCCCAACGAACACCATCATAATCAGGGTGACTAATTACCTCATGAGCAAATAACCAATCTTCTGCAGTTACAGGTTCGCCATCATGCCAATTAACATTGTCACGGATAGTGAATGTAAAAATATTTCCTTCTTCATTAGTTTCATAAGTAGCTGCACCATCTTGAGTGTAAACAAAGTTTTCATCCCAAGTTAATAGACCCTCATCAAACCATGTTAAAACTTGAGCATCTGGATTACCTCCGTAGAAGTTCCAGTTTAAAGTACCTTCAAAAGGTGTATCAGAAACTAAACCGAAAGTAATAGTTCCTCCATCAATTGCTGTACCTTCATTTTCCTTAAACTTACTGAAATCACTGATAGAGTATAACCCATCGTCTTCAGCGTCATTGTTATTCTCTGCTACATCCTCATTGTTGTTGTCGTTGTTAGTATCGTTGCCGCCTTCATTGTTGTTGTTGTTGTTGTTGTTGTTGCCACCACAAGCCGCAAGAACTAACATAAGAACTAGCATAAGCGCGAATAAAACTTTTGTTGCTTTACTCATAATAAATACCCTCCCTTTTTTATCCTCTTCTTTGTCTTGCGTCAGTCGCGCGTTTTAACGCTTGACCAACATTATTTATACTCAACATCAATACTAAAATTAGAATTGATGCAGGTAACCATATCCACCATCTAAACTCTAACGTTTGTGGGTTCGTAGCATAACTTACTAATGTCCCTAAACTTGGAGTCTCTTCCGGAAATCCAAACCCTAAAAAAGAAAGTCCTGATTCAATACCGATGTTTGCAGCTAAGTTTAAAGTCATCGTTACGATTATTAATGAACTTAGGTTCGGAAGAAGTTGTTTAAATATAATTTTTGTATGAGAAGATCCTAACGTTTTTGAAGCCTGTATATATTCAAGTTCCTTTTCTTGCAGTGCTTTGGATCTTATTAACCTTGCAATCCCCATCCAAAGAAATGCTGTCATAATGAACGAAAATGACCATATCGTATATCTTGGTACTGCTGTAACGAATGCTATAACAATCATTAACGTAGGTAAAATCAAGAAGAAATCTACCACACGCATCATTATATTATCGATTGTACCACCAAAATAACCAGAAATAACACCTACTAATATACCAATAAAGCCTGAAGCTAGTGTTACAACAATTCCGATCGCCAAAGAATTTCTAGTACCGATAATTAGTTGACCAAATATATCTCGTCCACCATAGTCTGTTCCTAACCAAAAGTCAGATGATGGAGGTTGATACAATGCAAATAGATCAACAGTAACAATTTGTTTTTCGTCTAAGAGTAGCGAAACCCCAAATACTCCTGTTATAACTATTATTAATAATATTAAAGAGAATAAAGCTACTTTATCTCTAACAATTTCACGCCAGAGGATGGTAAAACCAGACGGACTCTTTTCTAAATCCTTTGGCGGGCTAATGTTTTCATTCTTTATACCCATTTTTTTCACCTCAAGTTGTCCGTTTCTTATTTTATACGAATACGCGGGTCTACCAGACTTAAGATAATGTCAGATAACAATGCCCCTATGATGGATGTAACACCATATAATAGAACTAGTGCTGTCATTACAGTGAAATCTCGTAATGTAATAGACCTTAAGAACAATTCACCCATCCCTGGATAGTTAAAGATATTCTCAATGAAAATAGTACCACCCAACAAACCTGTAATTTCAAATCCAAAGAATGCTGCTATCGGTAAAAGGGAGTTACGAAGAATGTGTCGGTTATACACACGTTGTTCAGATGCGCCCTTTGCTCTTGCTGTAATGATGAAATCTTTCTGTTTTGTATCAATGATTTCACTTCGTAAATACTGTACAGTACCAACGGTTGTTATTAGTGCCATAGAGAGTGACGGTAATATCAAGTGGTATAATTTACTAATAACATAGTCTAATGATCCTGGAGATAAACCTGGTCTTACACTACCACTTGTAGGAAACCAGCCTAACTGGAAACCGAACACCCATAACATTAATAAAGCGAAAATGAATAATGGTGCCGCAAAACCTAAATAAGTGTACCCCGTAATTGTACGATCAAGCCATGTGTCATTAAAACGACCACTTGTGATACCTAAAGGAATTGCGATTGCATAAGTAAAGATTAATGTTAAAGCTGATAAATATACCGTATTTGTCATACGCTGTCCAATTAACTCAGTAACATCCATCTTGTATCTAAAAGATCTACCAAAATCTCCTTGAGCAACACCATAAATCCAATCACGATATTGTATATACCAAGGATTATTTAACCCAAGACGATCTCGCATTGCTTCTATAGCAGCAGGATCTAAGTTCGGATCAATCAAACCAGATAGCGCATCACCAGGCATTGCTTTTGCTAATAAGAATACAAAAATACTTAATATAAATATTTGAGGAATCATTATCATGATTCTTCTTACAATTAATTTCCACATATCATTCAACCTCTCTCAGGCAAAGCCACTTGATGTGTCTCGGAAATTGGTTTTAAAGGGTAGGCTAGACCTTCATCATCGAAGTAATCTTTCGAAAGACCATCGAATTGTTCTTTTACTTTGCGACGGTTCTCAATAAGTACCTCTCTTTGCCTTGGATTAATATCAGGTATCGCTGAAATAAGTCGTTTTGTGTAAATATGCTGAGGATTTTCAAATATATCTTCAGTTGTACCTTCCTCGACATAGCGACCTTTATACATGATCCCAATTTTGTCACAAACATGTCTAATTATCCCTAAATCATGACTAATAAATAAATAAGTCAAATTTAGTTCTTTTTGTATATCTTGCATAAAGTTCAATACCTGGGCTTGGACTGATACGTCAAGTGCAGATACCGGCTCGTCCGCAATGATTAATTTCGGCTTTAAAGCGATCGCTCTTGCAATTCCAATTCGTTGACGTTGTCCACCTGAAAACTCATGTGGATATTTAAGAATAGCTTCCGGACTCAATCCTACAAAATCCATTAGCTCCTGTACTTTTCTTCTTTCTTCTTTTGCAGAAAGTTTTTCAAAATTACGTAATGGTTCTGCAACAATATCAACAACACGTTTCTTAGGATTTAATGAAGAATATGGATCTTGAAATATCATTTGAATATCTCTACGAGCATCCAAGAATGATTTCCTTCCAGATTTTGCAATGTTATTACCATTAAATATTACATCTCCAGAAGTGATTTCATTTAATCCAATAATCGCTCTCCCTGTAGTAGTTTTTCCAGATCCAGATTCACCAACTAAACCATAAGTTTGACCAGCTTCTATCGATAAGGAAACACCATCTACTGCTTTTACATGTTCCTGTACTCTTCGTAATATTCCGCCACGTATGGGGAAGTATACTTTTAAATCATTAACTTCTAGTAGCGACATGACTCCTATACCTCCTTGCTTTTATCAGGGAAGTCAAAATGCTTATAGCATGTACAACGGACAAAATGCCCTGGTTTAATTTCATGTAATGTTGGATTCTCCTCGTGAGCTGACTCATCAATCCATGGAATCCTTGTTTTAAATCGACACCCTTCACGAGGAAGGTTTTGTAAAGCTGGTACTACTCCTTGAATTACATGTAGCTTAGAACCTTTTTCCGCTTGCGATGGTACTGAATTTAACAAAGATCTTGTATAAGGATGCTGAGGATTTTCTATTAGTGAATAAACATCCGCAACCTCTACAATTTGTCCTGCATACATAACTGCAACTCTATCCGCCATTTCCGCAACTACACCAAGATCGTGGGTTATTAAAATAATTCCAGCACGCATATCATCCTTAAGTTGTCCTAATAAGTCTAAAATTTGCGATTGAATTGTAACGTCCAGCGCTGTTGTAGGCTCGTCTGCAATTAATAACTCTGGTTGATTTGCAATTGCAATTGCAATAACAACACGTTGTCTCATTCCTCCTGAAAGTTCATGAGGATATTGATTGTATACTTTTTCTGGTCTAGGAATACCAACTTTATTTAATAGATCAATAACTCTTGCCCTTCTTTCCTTCACTGAAATCTTAGGATTATGAAGGAAGATTGTTTCGTCTATTTGCGAGCCTACTACCATAAGAGGATTTAAAGCAGAGAGAGAATCTTGGAAGATCATACCCATTTCTTTCCCTCTTAATTTACTTAACTTCGCAGGTGACGCATTTGCGATATTCTCACCTTTAAAAATGATTTCACCTTCAATTTTTGCTCTATTGTGCAAACCCATAAGGGAGAAGGCAAAAGCACTTTTTCCTGAACCAGATTCACCAACGATTGCTAATACTTCATTTTTATTAACGGTAAGGGTCACATCGTCCACTGCCGCATAATAGTCATCTTTAATTCTAAAAGATGTTTTAAGATTTTTTATTTTTAATAACTCTTCAGTCAAAATAATCACCCTTACAAAGAAGAATTTTATATAAAAGTTAGTTCTTGATAGTAATTTGAATATTGTTCTAAATTTAAACATAAGACATAGAAGTTATTTGTGAGAATTCTATTTCACTCACTTCTGATAATCTCATAAGATCCTTGTAAACTTTTAAGAATTTATTCCGATTTATCTGAATATTTCAAATGTGGAAATAATTAGACATTTGAAGTTATACTGATATTACTTTGTGAAACAATATTCATATATTTTCTATTATTGAATAAATAATAGTAGTAAATTCTTAAAACTTTATGGGATGAATTTTTATTGCTTTTATCTATCCCCAATTAGACGTGCCACTAATTTGTAATTATAAGTGAACCTTCCGTGAAAAGCAACTATAAATATTTTTTAATATAATGTTAAACCTATCTGTTTACAGAATATTTCGTCGGATCAGAACACGATATATCTTCGAATTACCTTGTAAATCAACAATATTTTGAATATTATTTATTCGTTTTACGAACTAATTACTATATTAAGTTACATCAATGTAGTTTTCAAGTAAAATTTATACATAATTCAACATTTTTTTTATAAATTATTGTATTGATTGTAAGATTTTCCCGATTGGACTAATCTTTAACAAAAAGAATAGTTTTTTACTTAAGTTATAATTTGGTAGCTACACTTAAATATCCCATTTACATACTATTTTTTTATGTTATATAACCTAACATTGTTATATAAGAATAGTAGAAATTAAAGATTTTTGGAAACATTAATTTTTTATTATATATTCGTTTCTATATTCTATTCGAAAATACACTTATTTTAGTTTATCTTTGAATAAAAAATGACATGTTTCTTCTATTATATATGTGTATTGGTAAGCATATATATATTCGTAGTTACATACTCATAATATAACCGTCAGTTGCAACGTACTGACATGTAAAAAAGTGCCTTAGGATGATCCTAAAGCACTTTTATTTTAATAAGTACTTACTACTCTTGAATAGTAGCAACTACTCCAGCACCTACAGTACGTCCACCTTCACGGATAGAGAACTTAGTACCTTCTTCGATTGCGATTGGAGCGATTAATTCTACAGTCATCTCAACGTTGTCTCCAGGCATAACCATTTCCACACCTTCAGGAAGTTGGCAAATACCAGTTACGTCCGTTGTACGGAAATAGAATTGTGGGCGGTAGTTAGTGAAGAATGGAGTGTGACGTCCACCCTCTTCTTTAGAAAGAACATAAACTTCCGCTTTGAATTTTGTATGTGGAGTGATAGTACCTGGCTTAGCAAGTACTTGACCACGGTTGATGTCATCACGAGAAATACCACGTAATAATGCACCAATGTTGTCTCCAGCTTCTGCATAGTCAAGAAGCTTACGGAACATTTCAACACCTGTAACAGTAGATTTCTTTGGTTCTTCAGTTAAACCAATGATAGCAATTTCGTCACCAACGTTTAATTGTCCACGCTCAACACGACCAGTTGCAACTGTTCCACGACCAGTGATTGAGAATACATCCTCAACAGGCATCATGAAAGGCTTATCTTTGTCACGTTCTGGAGTTGGGATATAGCTATCAACAGCATCCATTAATTCAAAGATTTTTGCTTCATAATCAGCGTCACCTTCTAAAGCTCTAAGAGCAGAACCAGAGATAACTGGAATGTCGTCTCCTGGGAAGTCGTACTCAGATAGAAGGTCACGCACTTCCATTTCTACTAATTCTAAAAGCTCTTCGTCGTCTACCATGTCTACTTTGTTTAAGAAAACAACGATGTATGGTACACCTACTTGACGAGAAAGAAGAATGTGCTCACGAGTTTGTGGCATAGGGCCATCAGCAGCAGATACTACTAAGATAGCTCCGTCCATTTGTGCAGCACCAGTAATCATGTTTTTAACATAGTCAGCATGTCCTGGGCAGTCAACGTGTGCATAGTGACGTGCATCTGTTTCATACTCAACGTGTGCTGTAGAAATTGTAATTCCACGCTCACGCTCTTCTGGAGCACCGTCAATTTGGTCATATGCCATTGCAGTACCTTTACCAGATTTCTTGTGTAATACAGTAGAAATTGCTGCAGTTAATGTAGTTTTACCATGGTCAACGTGTCCAATTGTACCAATATTGGCATGCGTCTTGGAACGGTCAAATTTTTCTTTACCCATGTTGAATTCCTCCTTAATTTGAGAAAAAAGTTTTTTTATAATTATTTTAGAAGAAAGGCTCTGGAACAACCTCGTCCTTTTCACCTTTCTTAGCTTACAATAAAATCGTTTGTTACACAATGTTTTAGACTACTGACCACCGTGTTTTTTCGCGATTTCTTCAGAAATACTCTTTGGTACTTCTTCATAGTGATCAAAGTGCATTGTATATTGTCCACGTCCTTGTGTATTAGAACGTAATGATGTTGCATAACCGAACATTTCAGCTAAAGGCACCATCGCTTTTACGATTTGAGCATTACCACGAGCATCCATACCTTCTACACGTCCACGACGAGAAGTGATATCACCCATGATATCTCCCATGTATTCTTCTGGAATTACAACTTCTACACGCATAAGTGGCTCAAGAATAACAGGCTTACACTTATTCTTAGCTGCCTTTAATGCCATTGACGCTGCAATTTTAAAAGCCATTTCGTTGGAGTCAACATCGTGATATGATCCATCGTATAATTTAGCCTTGATATCGATTAATGGGAATCCAGCAAGAAGACCATTATCTAATGAATCCTCTAAACCAGCTTTAACGGAACCGATATATTCACGAGGAACTACACCACCGACTACCGCATCTTCGAATTCAAAACCTGCTCCCTCTTCATTTGGAGCAAATTCAATCCATACGTGTCCGTATTGTCCACGACCACCAGATTGACGTACAAACTTACCTTCACATTTCGCAGCTTCACGAATTGTTTCACGGTAAGATACTTGAGGAGCACCTACGTTTGCTTCTACTTTGAATTCACGTTTCATACGATCTACTAGGATATCAAGGTGAAGTTCACCCATTCCTGCGATAATCGTTTGACCAGTTTCTTCATCAGTATGTGTACGGAAAGTAGGGTCTTCTTCTGCAAGCTTCGCTAATGCCATACCCATCTTATCTTGGTCAGCCTTAGATTTAGGCTCAACAGATAATGAGATAACTGGCTCAGGGAATTCCATAGATTCAAGAATTACAAGATTCTTTTCATCACAAATTGTGTCCCCTGTAGTTGTTTCCTTCAGACCAACACCTGCTGCGATATCACCTGCATAAACAGTTGAAATCTCTTCACGGTGGTTTGCATGCATTTGAAGGATACGCCCCATACGCTCACGCTTACCTTTACTTGAGTTTTGTACATAGGAACCTGAGTTTACAGTACCGGAGTAAACACGGAAGAATGTAAGTTTACCTACGAACGGATCTGTCATAACTTTGAAAGCAAGAGCAGAAAAAGGCTCATCGTCACTTGAACGACGGATAACTTCTTCTTCAGAATCAGGTAAAATACCTTTTATTGAAGGTACATCTGTTGGAGCTGGTAGGTAATCAATAACAGCATCTAACATTAATTGTACCCCTTTGTTTTTGAAAGCAGATCCACATATTACTGGGTAGAATTCAACATTGATTGTACCTTTACGGATTCCAGCTTTTAGTTCTTCCACTGTAATCTCTTCACCTTCAAGATACTTCATTGTTAATTCTTCATCTAATTCAGATACTGCTTCAACAAGCTTATCGTGATACTCTTCTGCTTGAGCTTTATACTCTTCAGGAATCTCACGTGCATCAGTACGAGTTCCAAGATCATCTTCATAGAAGTATGCTTTCATTTCAACAAGGTCAATGATACCCTCGAACTCGTCTTCAGCACCGATTGGTAATTGAATTGCGTGAGCATTAGCCCCTAGACGATCATGTAAAGTTCCTAAAGAATAAATGAAGTCAGCACCAATTTTATCCATCTTATTTACGAATACAACTCTTGGTACTCCGTATGTTGTTGCTTGACGCCATACAGTTTCTGTTTGAGGTTCAACACCAGATTGTGCGTCTAATACTGCAACGGCACCGTCAAGTACACGTAAAGAACGTTCAACCTCAACAGTAAAGTCTACGTGTCCAGGAGTATCGATAATATTTACTCGATGTCCTTTCCATTGTGCAGTTGTTGCTGCGGACGTAATTGTGATCCCACGCTCTTGCTCTTGCTCCATCCAGTCCATCTGTGAAGCACCTTCGTGAGTTTCACCAATTTTATGAATACGCCCTGTATAGAAAAGTACTCGTTCAGTTGTTGTTGTTTTACCAGCATCAATATGAGCCATGATACCAATATTACGAGTATTTTCTAAGGAGAATTCTCTTCCCATTGGTCTTTCTCCTTCCTATACTTTAAGTGATTTATGTGTTTTGGCCTACAGTCCCGGAAGAATTCTTCCAAAGACTGTAATCCCAGTTATATCTTATCCAATTATTAGCATTAAGCTACATTGGTTGTGAAAATTCTACCAACGATAGTGAGCAAATGCTTTATTTGCTTCAGCCATACGGTGAGTGTCTTCACGCTTTTTAACAGCAGCACCAGTGTTGTTCGCTGCGTCTAAGATTTCGTTAGCTAAACGCTCTTCCATTGTTTTTTCTCCACGAAGACGAGCATAGCTTACTAACCAACGAAGTCCTAAAGTAGTACGACGTTCAGGTTTAACTTCGATCGGCACTTGATAGTTTGCACCACCAACACGACGAGCTTTAACTTCAAGAACTGGCATGATGTTCTTTAACGCTTGTTCAAAAACTTCTTGTGGGTCATTACCACTACGCTCTTGAACTAATTCAAACGCTCTATATAAAATCGTTTGTGCAACCCCTCTTTTTCCATCAATCATGATGCGGTTGATTAAACGAGTTACAAGCTTAGAATTGTAAATTGGATCAGGTAATACATCTCTGCGAGGTACAGGTCCTTTACGAGGCATCAGTTTTCCTCCTTTCTAAAAATATACGAAACGTTGTTACCAACGCAATTTTATTTTTTTGCTGCTTTAGGTCTCTTTGTTCCGTATTTAGAACGACCTTGCATACGACCATCAACACCAGCTGTATCTAACGCACCACGAACAATGTGATAACGTACCCCTGGTAAGTCTTTTACTCGTCCACCACGAATCAAGACAACACTGTGTTCTTGAAGGTTGTGTCCAATACCAGGAATATAAGCTGTTACCTCAATACCATTTGTCAAACGTACACGCGCATACTTACGTAATGCTGAGTTTGGTTTTTTCGGTGTCATAGTTCCTACACGAGTACAAACTCCACGTTTTTGCGGTGAACTTTGATTAGTCTGAGATTTAATGAAACTGTTGTAACCTTTATTTAATGCTGGTGAATCTGATTTTTGAATCTTAGATTCACGACCTTTACGTACTAATTGGTTAATAGTAGGCATGGTTTTCCTCCTTTCTATATCAACAATGTGTAAGTCCACTGGTCCAGGTGGTTCATAAAACTGTAAAAGGAAAGTTTTTGCCATCTGGGCAAGCCATCGACAAAAACTATTTTTACTTTTTAATTGCCACAGTAGCTGCACTCACTTCTATACCACAAGCCTTACCTAACTTCTTCATAGAATCTACTTTAGTAAGTAACACACTATGTTTTTCAGCTTGGATTATAATCTTTTGGATTACTTTTGGATCTGCATCTGCTGCTACAATAATCTCTTCGACCTGCTCATCTTCCAGTGCTTTAAGCGTCTGTTTCGTGCCCACGACTTTATTTGTCGCCTGGACTACTTTTTCATAAGACATTCTTCATCCTCCAAAGCAACAGGTATTTGGCACACTTAGATATATTACCACCATGAATAACTCGTGTCAACACCTTTTTAAAAGTGTTTGTTTTAATAATGGGTATAGCTTGTGAATGTACTCAATCTTCGTGTTGGTTAAGGAAATCCTTACAATGTATTCTGTAAAGACTTCCTATTTCACCAATCCACTGAAGTTTCACAAATTCTTATCATAATACAATCTGATATAGAAGGTGCTTTACAGTGCCATTATTCACAAATAAATTAATCTTGTACAGTGGCTTCTTCTAAGATAACCTCATCATGTTCCTCTTGATTTTGTCCAGCAGGAGACATCTGTCTATATCGTTGCATTCCCGTACCAGCTGGTACAAGCTTTCCGATAATAACATTCTCTTTTAGCCCCACAAGTTCATCTTTCTTACCTTTAATTGCTGCATCTGTTAAAACTCGAGTAGTTTCTTGGAAAGATGCTGCAGATAAGAATGAATCTGTTTCAAGAGAAGCTTTCGTAATACCCAACAATACCGGTCTACCAGAAGCTGGCATTCCACCACGTAATAAAATATCACGATTTGCGTCATTAAATTGATGAACTTCCACAAGTGATCCAGGTAATACTTCAGTATCTCCAGCGTCAATAACGCGAATTTTCCGAAGCATTTGACGAACCATTACCTCAACGTGTTTATCACCAATTTCTACCCCTTGCATACGGTATACTTTTTGTACTTCACGTAGTAAGTATTCTTGAACTCCTTGAACACCAGAAACCGTGAGCAATTCTTTAGGATCAATAGAGCCTTCGGTCAATTCTTGCCCCGGGCGAACATTTTCACCAATCTCGACTTTTAGTCTTGATCCATAAGGAGCTACATAATTTCTTGACTCTATTACACCTTGAACGACAATTTCTTTCTTTTCATTCACTTCTTTAATATCGGAGACAGTACCTTCAATTTCTGAAATAACTGCTTGACCTTTTGGATTACGGGCTTCAAAAAGTTCTTGGATACGAGGTAAACCTTGAGTAATATCATCTCCGGCTACCCCACCTGTATGGAAAGTACGCATCGTTAACTGAGTACCTGGTTCACCGATAGATTGTGCAGCAATAATACCCACTGCTTCACCCACCTCAACCTCAGCACCTGTTGCAAGGTTTCTACCATAACATGCTTTGCATACACCGTGTTTCGTATCACATGTGAAAGCGGAACGAATAACTACAGTTTGAATACCTAAATCTTCGATGACTTTAGCCATGTCTTCATTAATTTGCTCATTTCTAGCAACCAATACATCATTCGTTTCTGGATGATAGATTGTTTCATGAACGACACGACCAACTAAGCGATCAAATAATGGTTCAATTACTTCATTTCCTTCTTTAATTGCAGCAACCTTTAGGCCGCGATCAGTTCCACAATCATCTTGACGGACAATTACATCTTGTGCCACGTCTACTAATCGACGAGTTAAGTATCCTGAATCGGCAGTTTTTAGAGCAGTATCTGCAAGACCTTTACGGGCACCGTGAGTAGAAATAAAGTACTCTAATACTGTTAAACCTTCACGGAAGCTAGATTTAATAGGAAGTTCAATGATACGTCCAGAAGGATTGGCCATCAAACCACGCATACCAGCTAGCTGGGTAAAGTTCGAAGCATTACCACGGGCACCAGAGTCACTCATCATAAAGATTGGATTTAATTTCTCTAATGTTCCCATTAATTTATTTTGAATAACGTCTTTGGAGGAGCTCCAAACTTCGATTACTTTGTCATAACGCTCTTCTTCCGTAATTAAACCACGGCGGAATTGTTTCAAGATACGTTCAACCTTTAAATCTGCTTCTTCTAGAATTTCCTTTTTCTCCTTTAATACAACGATGTCAGCTACACCAATGGTAATACCTGCTTTCGTTGAATAATGGAAACCAAGGTCTTTCATTTTATCAAGCATGACAGATGTTTCAGAAACTTTAAATTTCTTAAACACTTCTGCTATGATGTCCCCTAAGAAGCCTTTCTTAAATGGAAGTACGACATCTCTCTTTTTGAACTCTTCTTTAATATTTGTTGTCATAGGGACAATATATTTATCTGGTGTTGCTACTTCTAAATTCTCAATAGATGGTTCGTTCATATACGGGAACGATTCTGGTAATATCTCGTTGAAAATAACTTTCCCTACTGAAGTTAAAATTAATTTACCTTCGTGTTCCGGTTTAAAGTTGGTTTTATTAAGTGATGAAACAGGAATCGCAATTCTCGTGTGAAGATGAACATATCCACAACGGTATGCAGTAAGAGCTTCGTTTGGATCTTTATATATATTCCCTTCACCAACAGCTCCCTCTCGTTCAAGAGTTAAGTAATAGTTACCTAAAACCATATCTTGTGAAGGAGTAACAACCGGTTTACCATCTTTCGGATTCAAGATATTTTGAGCAGCAAGCATTAATAGACGTGATTCTGCTTGTGCTTCCGCAGATAGAGGAACGTGAACTGCCATTTGGTCTCCATCAAAGTCTGCGTTATATGCAGTACAAACAAGTGGATGAAGCTTAATAGCACGACCCTCTACTAAAGTAGGCTCAAATGCTTGAATACCTAGTCTGTGCAATGTAGGTGCACGGTTCAATAGAACTGGGTGCTCTCTAATTACTTCTTCTAATACATCCCATACCTCTGGTTGAACTCGTTCAACTTTACGCTTTGCACTTTTAATATTGTGCGCAAGCCCTCGGCTAACAAGTTCTTTCATAACGAAAGGTTTAAATAGCTCTAACGCCATTTCCTTTGGTAAACCACATTGATACATCTTTAAATGTGGACCTACTACGATAACGGAACGCCCAGAATAATCCACACGTTTACCTAATAAGTTTTGACGGAAACGACCTTGCTTCCCTTTTAACATATGAGAAAGAGATTTTAATGGACGGTTTCCTGGACCTGTAACAGGTCGACCACGGCGCCCATTATCAATTAGTGCATCAACAGCTTCTTGTAGCATACGTTTCTCGTTTTGAACAATAATGTTAGGAGCTCCAAGATCTAATAAACGCTTTAAACGATTATTTCGATTAATAACACGACGATACAAATCATTTAAATCAGATGTTGCAAAACGACCACCATCAAGTTGAACCATCGGTCTTAGCTCAGGTGGAATTACTGGAAGTACATCTAGTATCATCCATGCAGGGCTGTTCCCTGAGTGACGGAAAGCTTCGAGTACTTCTAATCTTTTAATAGCTCTTGTGCGTCGCTGTCCTTGAGCAGTTAAAAGCTCTTCTTTTAGCATATTAACTTCTTTGTCTAAATCTATATCTTGTAATAATTTACGAATAGCTTCTGCACCCATCTGCGCTGTAAACGAACGTCCATATTTTTCTCGGTACGTACGATACTCTTTTTCAGAGAGAAGTTGCTTTAATTCTAACGGAGTTTCTCCCGTCTCCGTTACAACATAGGATGCAAAGTAAATTACTTCTTCTAATGATCTAGGCGACATGTCTAGAACAAGACCCATTCTACTTGGGATACCTTTGAAGTACCATATGTGAGAGACAGGGGCAGCTAACTCAATATGCCCCATACGCTCACGACGTACTTTTGCTCTTGTTACTTCTACTCCACAACGGTCACAAACGACACCTTTGTAGCGAACTCGTTTGTATTTACCACAATGACATTCCCAGTCTTTCGTTGGACCAAAGATTCGCTCACAGAATAAACCATCTTTTTCAGGCTTTAACGTACGATAGTTAATCGTTTCAGGTTTTTTCACTTCTCCGCGAGACCATGAACGAATTTTATCTGGTGATGCCAAACCAATTTTCATATATTCAAAATTATTAACATCTATCAAGGGGCTAACCTCCCTTTCAGCATTCATGTTCAGCCATTATACGTTAGATTCACTTGACTCTAAGTTTAGGTTTAATTTGTCGTTTCCTTGCTCTTCGTCATCATCTAATTCGAGCATTTCAATCTCTTCCTCATTACTGGAGAGCATTTTAACGTCCATACCTAAGCTTTGAAGTTCTTTAATTAGTACTTTGAAAGACTCAGGAACACCTGGTTCAGGCACATTTTCACCTTTAACAATGGCTTCGTATGTTTTTACACGTCCAACAACGTCATCCGATTTTACAGTTAGAATTTCCTGAAGTGTATATGCAGCACCATATGCTTCTAGCGCCCAAACCTCCATCTCACCAAATCGTTGTCCTCCAAATTGAGCTTTACCACCTAGCGGTTGTTGTGTAACTAAGGAGTAAGGTCCTGTAGATCTAGCGTGCAATTTGTCATCTACCATGTGAGCTAATTTGATCATATACATAATACCAACAGAAACTCGGTTATCAAACGGTTCTCCCGTTCTTCCATCATATAGAACCGTCTTCCCATCACGGGCCATACCTGCTTCTGCAAGAGTACCCCAAACATCTTCTTCTCGGGCGCCGTCAAATACCGGACTCGCTACATGAATGCCTAATTTTCTAGCTGCCATACCTAAATGCAACTCTAAAACTTGACCGATGTTCATACGAGACGGTACACCTAATGGATTTAACATGATATCAATAGGAGTTCCATCTGGTAAATATGGCATATCTTCTTCAGGGAGAATTCGAGAAATTACACCCTTGTTACCGTGACGACCTGCCATTTTATCTCCTTCGTGAATCTTTCTCTTTTGAACGATATAAACACGTACAAGTTGATTCACTCCTGGTGGCAATTCATCCCCATCTTCACGGTTGAACACTTTAACATCTAGGACAATTCCATCACCACCATGTGGTGCACGTAAAGATGTGTCTCGAACTTCACGAGCTTTCTCACCAAAGATAGCATGTAATAAACGTTCTTCTGCAGTAAGCTCTGTAACACCCTTAGGGGTTACTTTTCCTACAAGAATATCACCGTCTTTTACTTCCGCACCAACTCGGATAATTCCACGCTCATCAAGGTTCTTCAGTGCATCTTCACCAACATTAGGTATGTCTCTTGTTATTTCTTCAGGTCCTAGTTTGGTATCACGAGCTTCAGACTCATATTCTTCAATATGAACAGATGTATAAACATCATCTTTCACAAGTCTTTCACTTAAGATAATCGCATCTTCATAGTTATAACCTTCCCATGTCATAAAGCCAACCATTACGTTTCGACCTAGAGCCATCTCCCCTACTTCCATAGAAGGTCCGTCTGCTAGAATTTCACCTTTTTTAACTATATTACCTTCACTAACAATTGGGCGTTGGTTATAGCAAGTTCCCTGGTTAGATCGTTCAAACTTTTGAAGGTTGTATCGAACTTTATCTCCTTCAACCGGTTTCCCGTCAATCTCTTCTATTAAACGTATCTCAACGTATTTAGCTGTTACTCTTTCGACGCGTCCATTATGTTTTGAAACTACTGCCGCACCAGAATCTTTTGCAGAAACATACTCCATACCAGTACCTACAAGTGGTGATTCTGGTTGAAGTAATGGAACAGCTTGACGTTGCATGTTCGCTCCCATTAATGCACGGTTAGAGTCATCATTTTCTAAGAATGGAATACATGCAGTTGCCGCAGAAACTACTTGTTTTGGAGATACGTCCATGTAGTCTACACGATCTCTCGACACAATAATGTTTTCACCACGGAAACGACAAATTATATTCTCATCAATAAATCCACCGTCTTCATCTAATCTAGCATTAGCCTGTGCCACAACGTAATTATCCTCTTCATCTGCTGTTAAGTAATCAAATTGTGCACTCACTCGTCCAGTTTCATGATCTACCTTACGATAAGGTGTTTCCATGAATCCAAATTCATTTACCTTCGCAAAACTAGATAATGAGTTAATTAACCCAATGTTCGGCCCCTCTGGAGTTTCAATCGGACACATACGACCATAGTGAGAGTAGTGAACGTCTCGCACTTCAAACCCCGCACGTTCACGTGTCAATCCACCTGGCCCAAGAGCTGATAAACGACGTTTATGTGTAAGTTCCGCCAATGGATTCGTTTGGTCCATAAATTGTGAAAGCTGAGAGGATCCAAAGAACTCTTTAATCGACGCAATAACCGGTCGAATGTTAATCAAGGCTTGTGGTGTAATCACGTTAGCATCTTGAATAGACATACGCTCTCGCACAACACGTTCCATTCTTGATAATCCGATTCGGAATTGATTTTGAAGTAATTCCCCAACAGAACGAAGGCGTCGATTACCTAAGTGATCAATATCATCCGTGTTTCCTACTCCATGTAACAAGTTAAAGAAATAGTTAATGGATGCAATAATATCTGCTGGTGTAATATTTTTCACCGCTTTTTCTACTATTCCGTTACCTAGTACACGAATTGGTTGATCATTCGGAGCAGTTGGATCATTTATTAAAATAGATTGTAACTCTACATCTTCTTCTTCTATAACTCCACCATGTAACGTGTAGTGTTTAAACCCTACATTGTTTTCTAAGTATGGAATTAATCGATCTAACAAACGTCGGTCAATGAGTGCACCTTCTTCAGCAAGCACTTCCCCTGTCTCAGGATCTACTAGAGTCTCTGCTAATCGTTGGTTAAATAATCGATCTTTTATATGAAGCTTTTTATTCATTTTATAACGACCCACATTTGCTAAATCATAACGTTTCGGGTCAAAAAAACGAGACTCTAACAAACTTTTCGCATTATCAACCGTTGGAGGTTCTCCTGGTCGTAAACGCTCATAAATTTCTAGCAATGCTTTTTCGCTACTATCTGTATTATCTTTTTCGAGCGTATTGCGGAGATATTCATCTTCCCCTAAGAGCTCAATGATCTCTTGATCAGTTCCAAAGCCAAGAGCACGTAAAAGAACGGTTACTGGGATTTTACGTGTACGATCTATTCTTACATACACAATATCCTTGGCATCCGTTTCAAGTTCCAACCATGCACCACGATTAGGGATAACAGTAGCGGTAAATCCTTTTTTACCGTTTTTATCCATCTTCTGGCTGTAATACACACTTGGAGAACGAACTAACTGTGATACAATAACACGTTCAGCACCGTTAATAACAAAGGTACCTGTATCAGTCATCAATGGGAAGTCTCCCATGAAAACTTCTTGTTCCTTCACTTCCCCCGTCTCCTTATTAATTAGACGGACTTTTACACGAAGTGGTGCAGAATATGTTACATCGCGTTCCTTCGATTCTTCTACTGAATATTTTGGTTCACCTAAGCTATAATCAATAAACTCAAGTACCAAATTACCAGTGAAATCTTCAATTGGAGAGATATCCTGAAACATCTCACGTATTCCCTCATCAAGAAACCATTGATAAGAAGCTGTTTGAATTTCAATCAAGTTTGGAAGGTCCAATACTTCACTGATTCTGGCATAACTTCTTCTCTGGCGGTGGCGTCCATACTGAACTAGTTGACCTGTCAACTGCTTCACCCCTCAAAACTAGCGTTTTTATCATCATAAGAATTGTATAAAACAACTCTTTGACAGACATTTTAATAATACGTTCCTACAGATTTACTTCTAATAGAGATATAAGTATAAAAAAACACTTCCTTTTTTAAAAATAAAAAAAGGGCATAAAGCCTCGTACCATCAGAAAGGCATAAAAGACGTTAACTAGTTTGTCCAAAATTACCCTTTTTATACACATCTCCTATATTTTAAGCATATTAACCCTATTTTCATTTTAACAGTTCATACGCATTAAATAACATTAACACAACACATAAACAGAGTCAACATTTTTTTCCTTTTAGAATAAAATATCCCTTTGACTTTTTTACTATTTCCGTATCTAAGCCTATAGTCTCTAATTTATTAATTGTAGATGGCGCCCCTTGTTTCTTTTGAATAACAATCCACAACTCTCCATCGGGCTTAAGACAACGAAAAGCTTGTTCGTACAGATGAAAAATAACTTCTTTCCCTGCTCGAATTGGAGGGTTTGTTAGAATAACTGCGAAACTTTCCTCTTTTTGACCTTTTAACAGATCATTTTGGAAGACTGATACATTATTAATGTTATTACGCTGTGCATTCAACTTGGTCAACTCTACTGCTCTTTCATTAATATCTATCATCGAAACTTTTTTAGAAGGATATTTTTTTGCTAACGTTAGTCCAATAGGACCCCAACCGCAACCAACATCACATAATGAACCTTCCAATCCATGAAATTGAAAGGATTCCACTAATAGTTTCGAACCATAGTCTATACCCTTCTTTGAGAAAACACCTGAATCTACTGTAAAATGTAAAGTTTCTCCTGCTATTGTCTCCGTGATTTTTTTACGATCACTTTCTACTGTCGGCTTCTCATTATAGTAATGATCCCCCATATACACAACACCCTCTTACTTATAATGAAACAGTCTCACAAATGCATTTCTGAAAACACCTTAACAGCATTACCAAGTTTTACTAGTTCCATTCTTTATTTATAAATTTTTATTTTCTCTTATGATCGTTTTGTGTGAAAAACTTATTTATAGATAGTGCAAAAAACTCGCTTTGCTAACAAAGCGAGTTTTGGAGGTTTTTGTCAAAATTACTTAACTTCTACAGAAGCACCAGCTTCTTCAAGTTTAGCTTTCATTTCTTCAGCTTCATCTTTAGATACGCCTTCTTTAACTGCAGCAGGAGCACCATCAACAAGAGCTTTTGCATCTTTTAATCCTAAACCAGTGATCTCACGAACCACTTTGATTACGTTGATTTTAGAACCACCAGCAGATGCAAGAACTACGTCAAACTCAGTTTTTTCTTCTACAGCTTCAGCAGCTCCGCCACCAGCTACAGCAACAGGTGCAGCAGCAGTTACGCCAAACTCTTCCTCAATTGCTTTTACAAGATCGTTTAATTCTAAAACAGTCATTTCTTTTACAGCTTCAATAATTTGCTCTTTAGTCATTTTATGTTTCCTCCCATTATTGGTTTTTTAAGTGTTAGCCATTAGGCTATGTTTGAAAAAATGCTTGGAACTCTTATGCTCCTTGCTCTTCCTTTTGATCTGCAACAGCTTTTGTAGCCAATGCAAAGTTTCGGATTGGAGCTTGTAAAACGCTGAGTAGCATAGATAGTAATCCTTCGCGTGATGGAAGATCAGCAATAGCTTTAACTTCATCAACAGAAACTACTTTACCTTCAATAACACCAGCTTTAATTTCTAAAGCATCATGTTTTTTTGCGAATCCAGCTAGTACTTTTGCTGGAGCAATAACATCTTCGTTACTGAATGCAATTGCAGTTGGACCAACTAAATTTGCATCAAGGTCTGTAAGACCAGCTATTTCAGTGGCACGACGAGCTAATGTATTTTTATAAACTTTGAAGTCTACGCCTGCTTCACGTAGTTGCTTACGAAGTTCAGTTACCTCAGCAACATCAAGTCCACGGTAGTCAACAACAATTGTTGATTGGCTAGCTTGTAATTTTTCTGCAATTTCGTGTACAACTTGTTTTTTCTTTTCAATTACTGCACCCATTTTGACACCTCCTGTTAAATGGTTAAACATACCGTTGGCATAATAAATGCCTTCATGCAAGACATGAAGGCAGTAATATATAGTACCTATTATATCAAAATAGGTTTCATTACATTACGAACCTCGGTAGGGAATTAAGCAATTCCTTGCTCCTACTGTCTACGGTATGAGTTATATAAAATTTACAATCATTAGTATATAACTTCAAATTATTGAAGTCAACTATTTATTAAAGTTTAATACCGGAAACATTTACCTTCATACCAGGACCCATAGTAGATGCGATTGCTACGTTTCTCATATAAGTACCTTTAGCAGCAGCTGGTTTAGCTTTTAGTAATGTCTCAACGATAGTATTGAAGTTTTCAACAAGTTTTTGCTCATCAAAAGAAACTTTTCCAATTGGCACATGAATATTACCAGATTTATCAACGCGGTATTCTACTTTACCAGCTTTGATTTCATTAACAGCTTTTGTAACATCAAATGTTACTGTTCCTGTTTTAGGGTTTGGCATTAAGCCTTTTGGTCCAAGTGTACGACCTAATTTACCTACTTGCGCCATCATGTCAGGAGTAGCAACAACAACGTCAAAGTCAAACCAACCTTGACTTACTTTGTTGATTAAGTCCTCTTCCCCAACAAAATCTGCACCTGCAGCTTCAGCTTCTTTCGCTTTATCTCCCTTAGCAAAAACAAGTACTTTTTGAGTTTTACCAGTACCATTTGGAAGAACTACCGCTCCACGGATTTGTTGATCCGCTTTCTTAGGATCAACACCTAATCTAGCAGCGAATTCTACTGTTTCATCAAATTTAGCTGTAGCTGTTTTTTTCACTAATTCAACAGCTTCAGAAACTTCATATACTTTTTCACGATCAACGAGTTTTAACGCGTCAACGTATTTTTTACCCTTCTTAGCCATTTCATTTCCTCCTCATTGTGGTTTTAGCGGTTATACCTCCCACTAATAAAGGTTGCGAACCTACAAAAAGTAGGTAGGATATTATCCTTTTCTCGCAACCTCGTTATACACATGTGTATTAGTCTTCAATAACAATACCCATGCTACGTGCAGTACCTTCAACCATACGCATCGCTGCTTCTACATCAGCTGCGTTAAGGTCTGGCATTTTTGTTTCTGCGATTTCTCGAACTTTATCACGCTTCAGTGTTGCAACCTTTTTAGTATTAGGTTCACCGGATGCTGTTTCAATTCCAGCTGCTTTCTTTAAAAGAACTGCTGCAGGTGGAGTTTTAGTGATAAATGTAAATGAACGGTCTTCAAATACCGTGATCTCTACTGGAATAATTAAGCCCGCTTGTTCTTGTGTACGAGCGTTAAATTCTTTACAGAATCCCATGATATTAACACCAGCTTGACCCAATGCTGGACCTACCGGCGGTGCTGGATTAGCTTTACCAGCAGGAATTTGCAATTTTACAACTTTAATGACCTTTTTAGCCACGCGACACACCTCCTTAAGTCCGTGATGTGGTAAACCGAGCAATTTATTAGTTTTAATTGCTCTCCCACTCAATATCTGCATTTTTGCAGGAAAAAACGTGAACGAAGTGTTCACGTACATTAACAACATTAAGATTTTATCACTTCGCCAATAAGATAGCAAGTTTTTTTCAAATTAGATAATCATAATTTTTCTACTTGAGTAAAATCTAATTCTACAGGAGTTTCACGACCAAACATATTTACATGAACTTTAATCTTATGTTTATCCGTATAAATATCTTCTACCGTTCCGATAAAATTGGCAAATGGTCCTTCTTTAACCTTGACAGATTCCTTCAGTTCAAAATCAATTTCTGCTCTTGGAGCTTCTACTCCCATTTGTTTCAAAATGTTATCTACCTCTTCAGGTAATAGTGCAGTCGGTTTAGAACCTGCACCTGCTGAACCTACAAAACCAGTCACACCGGGAGTATTACGAACTACATACCACGAATCATCCGTCATCACCATTTCTACGATAACATACCCTGGAAAAACTTTCTTTGTAACTTGTTTACTTTTTCCATTTTTGATTTCTGTTTCTTCTTCAACTGGAACAAGAACACGAAAAATTTTATCTGTCATGTCCATTGATTCTACACGTTTTTCCAAATTTGTCTTCACTTTATTCTCATAACCAGAATAAGTGTGAACAACGTACCAATTTTTTTCCATTACATATGGGACAAGTTTGTCCTTTCCCTCCTCTTGCAAAACTAGATTTTCACTCAAAATAGAAAAGCACAGGTCTCTAGACAGAGCCTTAAGCTAAACATTCATAAGAATTATAACTGTTTTTGATCCTAATATATTAATTTAAAATTCCGCGGATAAGAGCAGAAATTCCAGAATCAACAATCGCAAAGAAAACTGCAATAAATAATACTGTTGCTACAACCACAATTGTATACCTTGTAAGTTCTTTACGTTTTGGCCAAGATACTCGCTTCATTTCCGTAGATACATCTTTTAAAAACTTCGTCGTGTTTTTGATCGCACTAGCCATGATTTGCACCTCCATCATTAATCCTCTAAATTATCTATTTAACATCACTTTGTTTCTACATGGGCTGTATGCTTTCCGCACGTTTTACAAAATTTATTCATTTGTAAGCGGGTTGTCCTATTTTGCTCTGTTTTGGTAGTAGAATAATTTCTAGATTTACATACGTCACATGAGAGAACCGCTTTTTGTGACATAACCAAACTCCTTTTCACTAAAAAACAATACACACTGTTAAAACTTATCATAGGGATTGGGAAGTGTCAATCACTGCTAGCCATCTTCATTGTAGACGAATTTCCCTATTTTCATAAGTACTTTTTTTGATATCACCAAAAGTTAAACTAAAGTCGCCTGTAAATGCGCTTACAAATTGATTCATAAGCTTTCTAGAATAAGAAGTATGCTCACTGTTTTTCACAAATCAGACAACTTTTTTAGAGATAAAATAAAACAGGGGTTCTCCCTGTTTTATAGCTTTACGCCTTTTAATTCTACGTATCTCTCAAGTTTTCTTTTTACTCGTTGTAATGCATTATCTATAGATTTTACATGTCTATTTAAATCACCAGAAATTTCTTGATAACTACGTCCATCCAAATAGAGCATTAAGACCTTCCGTTCTAGATCACTTAAAATCTCGCCCATTTTCAATTCTATATCATCAAATTCTTCCTGATTTATTAATAATTCTTCTGGATCACTTACTTTAGTACCAATTATTACATCTAAAAGTGTACGATCTGATTCTTCATCATAGATAGGCTTATCGAGCGACACATACGAATTTAACGGTATATGCTTCTGCCGTGTCGCAGTCTTAATTGCTGTAATAATTTGTCTTGTAATACACAGCTCAGCAAATGCTTTAAAGGATGAAAGCTTGTCTCCTTTAAAATCACGAATCGCTTTGTATAGACCAATCATTCCTTCTTGTACGATATCTTCATGGTCTGCCCCAATTAAAAAGTAGGATCGCGCTTTTGCACGAACAAAATTTTTGTACTTAGTAATTAAGTATTCAAGAGCAGAACTATCCCCTTCACGTACGTATTCTACGAGATTTTCATCTTCAATACCTTCATATTTAGCTATCTCGATAAGGTCTAAAGTCATGCGATCCCTCCGCCCCTGACTTTTTTCTCCATTAATAGAGTTATTTTAAGAATCACTCTATAGATTTTATTTTACGTTTTTTTTATACAAATGGAATTGTCTAAATATAGAAATAGTATACAGGAAATCAATAAAAAGCGTCAAGATGCTATTCTTTTCCTCGACGCCATTTTTCGAATAGTTCTGCCATTTCATCTGTAATTGGCAATTTCGTTTTTACTTTTTTATTAATTCTTTCATTTACTTCCTTCTTTATACCTTTTTCAATAGTAATTACTTCATTTCGTAACTCTCTAGCTGATTTACGATATGCTCCACTCGCAAAAATTACTCTCTGTTCAACAAAATCAGATGTTGCCACATATATTTGTGTATCCACTCGCTTTAACTCTTTCACTAGACGCTCAATTCGTTCATCAGCAGTTTCCTTTTCGCGAGTATATACTATATTCATTCGAAAGTTATGATATTTCTTACCAAGTCCTGGTACCATATGTGCGTCAAAAATGATCATTACTTCTATTCCTGTATATGCTTGATACTCAGCCATCTTCTCAATAAGCAGGTCCCTTGCATTTTCTAGATCTGTTAATTGAAGAGTCCTTAGTTCTGGCCAATCCCCAATCATGTTGTACCCATCAACCAATAGAACCCGACGCATATTAACCTCTTCCTTGAGGTTTTCGTTTTCTGTATACTTCATACATAAGTAAACTTGCCGCTACAGAAGCATTGAGTGAAGTCACTTTCCCCGCAAGCGGAATGCTAACAAGAAAATCACATTTTTCTTTTACCAAACGGCTTATTCCTTTACCTTCACTACCGATTACAAGTACTAAGGGCATATCGAGGTCTACTTCGCGATAATCTTGTGAACCTTTTGCATCAGTTCCAATAAACCAAAGACCTTCTTTTTTTAGCTCGTCCATTGTTCTTGCCAAATTCGTCACTCTTGTTACTGGTATATGTTCCATAGCACCAGCTGATGCTTTAGCTACTGTATAAGTTAAACCTACTTGTCTTCTTTTCGGAACGATAACTCCGTGAGCACCTACTGCATCGGCAGTTCGTAATATCGATCCTAAATTATGAGGATCCTCTAACTCGTCCAGTAGTAAGAAAAATGGGGCCTCGTTTCTTTCTTCTGCTCTTTGGAATAAAACAGATAAATCCTGATATTCATAAGCAGCAATTTGTGCTACTACTCCTTGATGATTCTGAGTATCAACTAATTGATCGAGCTTTTTTCTAGGAGCTATTTGAACATTCACTTGTGCCTGTTTGGCTAGCTGTGTTACAGATGACATTTGCCCCTTTTGAGAACCTTCTGCAATCCAGATTTTGTTTATAGGTCGCTCTCCTTTTAATGCTTCTATGATTGGATTTTTCCCATAAATAAATTCAAACTCATTACTCATTTTTCACCCTCCCTTCCTTCTACAATATCAAAGGTTTCTTGAATTAGTTCGTCTAATCGATTATGTTGATCTGTAAGATACAAATAGCCAAATAAGGCCTCTAAAGCAGTACTATATCTGTAAGTAGCATGGTCAGTATTCTTAGGAATAGTACCCGATTTTGCATTTCGCCCTCTTAATGCAACTGACTTTTCCTCTTTAGTTAAACGGTCTGTTTCGAAGAAGATATGCAGAACTTTTGCTTGCGATTTAGCCGAAACATAATTTGTTGCTTCTTTATGAAGTTTATTCGGTCTTACTTGACCTTTTGATATGAGGCGGTATCGGACATAGGTTTCCAATACCGCATCCCCCATATACGCTAGAGCTAAAGCATTTAACTGCTCTGGTTCATTCACTAACATATTGAGTTTCACATCTACACCCTCTTCCAGCGAGTACCTTGAGGTGTATCTTCAAGGATTATACCCTTATCCTTGAGTGTGTCTCTTATTTCATCTGCACGATGGAAGTCACGATTTTTCCTTGCATCAATTCTTTCCTGAATGAGCGTTTCAATCTCTTCATCAAGAAGTGTGGCCACTTCTTTTAGATGAATTCCTAATACGAGAGACATTTCATCTAGTTGTTTTAAAAAGTACTGTAAAACTTCTTTATTTGTATGCTTTTCTCTTAAATAGATATTTCCAAGCTTAACAAGCTCAAACATTACCGCTACTGCGTTCGCACTATTAAAATCATCGTCCATCGCTTCAATAAACTCGTCGTGATACTTTTTAATATCTTTAACCCATTTATCATTATCTTCCGCTAAATTAACAGTTTCCTGTAATCTGTGTTGAAGATTTTTATACGTTGTTCTCATTCTTTCAAGACCACTCGCTGCACTAGTTAACTGGTCGTCACTGAAATTAATTGGGCTTCTATAATGAGCATTAACAATAAAGAAACGAACTACTTCCGGGTCGAATTTTTTTATTATGTCATGTACTAGAATAAAATTACCTAAGGACTTTGACATTTTCTCATTATCGATATTAATATACCCATTGTGAATCCAATAGTTAGCCATTTGCTTCTCATTTAATGCTTCTGATTGAGCTATTTCATTTTCATGATGTGGAAATGACAAATCTTGACCACCTGCATGAATATCAATTGTGTTCCCTAAATACTTCTTTACCATTGCAGAGCATTCAATATGCCATCCCGGACGTCCATTTCCCCAAGGGCTATCCCAATAAATTTCACCTGGTTTCGCACTTTTCCATAGAACAAAATCGAGGGCGTCCTCTTTTTTCTCTCCTACTTGGATACGCGTTCCTAATTGTAAATCATCTATTGACTGATGAGACAGTTTTCCATAATCATCAAATTTCCTTGTTCGGAAATATACATCTCCTTCCGCTTCATATGCAAAACCTTTTTCAACAAGTCGCTCAATAAAAGAGATAATTTCTGGCATTGTATCTGTCACCCTTGGGTGAACATCTGCCTTTTTCACCCCTAATTTTCCTGTATCTTCGTGATAAGCTTCAATAAAGCGCTCCGCAAGTGTTTGTACGTCCTCACCCATTTCCTCGGCAGCTTTAATTATCTTATCGTCTACATCTGTAAAATTAGAGACATAAGTAACTTCGTATCCTCGATATTCCAGATAACGTCTTACCATATCAAATACCACTGCAGGTCTTGCATTGCCTATATGAATGTAGTTGTATACAGTTGGTCCGCATACATACATCTTAACTTTTCCTTCTTCTAATGGAACAAAGGGCTCTATTTTTCTATTTAGTGTATTATAAAGTTTAATACTCATCTCTTTTTTCCCTCCTGTAATTTACATTTATAAGGATCTATTTTACTTTCTCTTTTTTCAATTCGGAGATTTCTTTTTTCAAACGGAGTAGCTCTCCTTCTAACTCCCGGAACTTATCCGCAATTGGATCTGGCAAATTTATATGATCTAGATCATGCCCTACTTTTACACCATCTTGAATGACCACTCTCCCTGGAATACCAACAACAGTGGAGTTTGGTGGCACCTCTTTCAATACAACCGATCCAGCCCCTATACGAGAATTTTTCCCAATACGCATGGAACCTAATACCTTTGCACCAGTCGCAATAAGAACATTATCTTCTATTGTTGGATGACGTTTACCTTTTTCTTTTCCCGTTCCACCGAGCGTTACTCCTTGAAAAATAGTAACATTATCACCAATTTCACATGTTTCTCCGATAACAACACCCATCCCGTGGTCGATGAACAATCTTTGCCCAATTTTTGCTCCTGGGTGGATTTCAATTCCAGTAAAAAAACGACTTACTTGTGAAATAAATCTTGCTATAAAATAAAACCGTTTTTTCCATAACCAATGAGCGAATCGATGATTCCATATAGCATGAACACCTGAATAAGTTATAAAGACTTCTAACCTATTCCGAGCTGCTGGATCTTGTTCTAACACAACGTCAATATCATTTTTTAATGTTCGAAACATAGTACTGCCTCCTCTCATTAGAAAAAGCGTCTCTGTGCCTTTACGACACAGAGACGCCTACACGTGGTTCCACCCTGTTTGAGCAACTATATCCATTGCTCCACTCAAAAGAAAATAACGGCTTCTTATCCGTCCTTACCTACTAACTTATTTAAAAAGTGTTCAGAAAGAAACTCAGAGGTGCATTTTCAGAAGAGTATCCTCAAGCTGCTTTCAGCCGATGGCAGCTCTCTCTATCTAGGAATAAAACCTTCTTACTTTTCCTCATCTTCGTTTTCTTTATATTGACTTATTTTAGTAATTTATCGATACGGCTCGCTACTGTTTCTTTCCCAATAAGTGTAATCGCTTGAGGAAGATCCGGTCCATGAGTCTGGCCTGTTACTGCTACACGAATTGGCATAAACAACTTTTTACCTTTATGTCCAGTAGCTTTTTGAACGTCTTTCATTGCTTTTTTTATTTCCTCTGAAGAGAAAGTTGCAAGCCCTTCTACTATTTCTTTAAATGAAGTTAGGACTTCTGGTACTTGCTCTTCCGCTAGCACTTCTTTCGCTTCTTCATTATAATCTATTTCATCCATAAAGAACAACTCTGTTAACTCAACTATCTCTGCACCATAGCTCATTTTTTCTTGATGAAGCGCGATGAGAGCTTGCGCCCACTGCCGCTCCATCCCATCCATATCCACTGGTAACCGCCCAGCCTTTATTAAATGAGGGAGAGCCACATCCACAGCTTTATCTACACTGGCTTCTTTCATATATTGATTGTTCATCCAAGCTAATTTTTTTGTATCAAAAACAGCAGGTGCTTTAATTACTCGCTCAAGACTAAACTGCTCAATTAATTGATCCATAGAAAGGATTTCTTCTTCCCCACCTGGAGACCATCCTAATAAGGAAATAAAATTAACAATGGCTTCTGGCAAGTAACCTAAATCCCGATACTGCTCAACAAACTGAATGATAGACTCATCCCGTTTACTCATTTTTTTATGATCCTCATTCAGTATGAGAGATGCGTGAGCAAATGTTGGAGTTTCCCATCCAAATGCCTCAAACAAAAGAACTTGTCGAGGTGCATTAGATAGATGTTCTTCTCCACGAATAACATGGCTAATTTGCATTAGGTAATCGTCAATAACTACTGCAAAATTATATGTGGGAATACCGTCTTTACGTGCAATAACGAAATCACCAATACCATCCGTATCGAATGTTACTTTACCACGGACAATATCATCCACAACAACGGATTGGTACTCAGGAACTAAAAATCGCACGACAGGTTTACGCCCTTCTTTTTCATATGCATCCCTTTGTTCTTTTGTTAAATTACGATCTCTACCACTATATTTCGGAGTCAAACCTCGGGATCTTTGTTCTTCTCGCTCTGCTTCCAGTTCTTCTTCCGACATATAACAGTAATATGCTTTACCATTTTCAATTAGCTCGTCAATATATTTTTTATAAATATCTAAACGTTCCATGCTTTGATATGGAGCATGTGGTCCGCCAATATCGACACTTTCATCCCATTCAATTCCTAACCATTTTAAGCTATCAAGTAGCTTTTCTGTTGCAGTTTCCACATTTCTTGCTTGGTCTGTATCTTCAATTCGAACGATAAATTTACCATTTCGATTTCTTGCAAATAAATAATTAAATAACGCGGAACGCGCTCCACCTATGTGCAAGTGCCCTGTTGGGCTAGGTGCAAATCTTACACGAACTTCTTGAGTCATTTTATGACACCTTCCAATCTTTTGTTCATTTCTCATTATTTTATCATTCGTACACTTGTGGTCAAGTTTTCCAGGATTACTATTACTGAATTAGACGTCTATCCTCTGAAAATACGACTACCAGCACTATATTGTAATACTAACTTTGTTGGTTATTATTCATTATACATGGGAGACTACCCTTTTATTCTTGTACTAATAAAACGACAGCCATTGAAGCTATTCCTTCTTCTCTTCCCGTAAAACCTAGTTTTTCCGTAGTAGTTGCTTTCACATTCACTTGACTTACTTCCGCTCCTAAAAGTTCTGCAATCCTATGATTCATCTCACTTATGTATGGTGCCATTTTTGGCTTTTGAGCCATAATAGTACAATCAATATTCCCTAATGTAAATCCTCTCTCCTGAACAAGCTTCCAAACATGCTTTAGTAATTCTGCCGAATCAGCACCTCTATATGCTTCATCTGTGTCAGGAAAGTGTTTTCCTATATCACCTTCACCGATAGCACCTAAGCATGCATCAGCAATGGTATGTAATAAAACATCTGCATCTGAATGGCCTAATAACCCTTTCTCATAAGGGATATTAATTCCACCCATGATTAGTGGTCGACCTTCAACAAGCTGATGTACATCGAATCCTTGTCCAATTCTAATCATGACTTTCCATCCCTTCTTTTCTGTAAAATTGCTTCACCAAACAACATATCTTCAGGAGTGGTTATTTTAATATTTTCATAATCACCCTCCACAACATGAACCATTTCACCAACATATTCTAGTAAAGATGCGTCGTCCGTTCCTAAATAACTTGTAAGTTCCGCCTGTCTGTGAGCGTATAATAAAGTTTCAAGACGAAAAGCCTGTGGAGTTTGGACCGCCCACAAGCTGCTACGATCAACCGTTTCTGCAACTACTCCATTGATAACTTGCTTTATTGTATCTTTCACAGGTGTAGCTATTATGGAAGATCCTTTTGTTAAAACAGAGGTTACAAGCGTATGAATACTAGATTGATTGATGAAAGGTCTTGCTCCATCATGAACTAATACAATCGGGTTTCCTTTCAACACCTTTAATCCTTCAAATACACTCTGCTGTCTTTCCGCTCCACCCTCAACAACATGATCTACTTTTGAAATATTGTATTTAGCTACTAAAGCTTGTACTATCTCTTTTTCGTCCTTGTTGACGACTAAAATGATAGAAATACAAAGAAGATCCTCCTCAAACACACGGAGCGTGTGTATGAGGAGGGGGGTTTTATCCATTAATAAAAATTGTTTATTTATCCCAGCCTTCATTCGTTTTCCTTGGCCTGCTGCTGGTATTACGACATAGTAATTTTCCATAAGAATACCGTTCCTTTATATAATGGGTCTTTTATTACGGCCTCTTTACCCATCATTGCTTTTCGTTCACAAACATAACCATTTGCGCACTCTCACTTTAATTAAGACTATATAAAAAACTATTATTTCTTTATATTATAAATTAAAGTGCTTTTTCTAATAGTTTAGGTTTTGCAAAAATCATTCTACCTGCAGATGTTTGTAAAACACTCGTAACAACGACTTCTATATTTTTACCAATATAATTTCTTCCTTCTTCAACGACAATCATTGTTCCATCATCCAGATATGCAATACCTTGATTTTGTTCTTTCCCGTCTTTTATAACCTGAACGGCCATTTCTTCCCCTGGAAGAACTACCGGTTTTACTGCGTTAGCCAAATCATTAATGTTTAAAACAGAAACACCTTGTAAATCACAAACTTTATTTAAATTAAAATCATTTGTTACAACATATCCGTTTAATACCTTTGCCAATTTTACAAGCTTACTGTCTACTTCTTGTATCTCTTCAAAGTCACCTTCATATATTTCTACATTTACAGGTAACTCCTTTTGGATCTTATTCAAAATATCTAGACCACGTCTACCTCTATTACGTTTTAAAACGTCGGAAGAATCTGCAATATGTTGTAATTCTTCTAGTACAAATTCTGGAATCATTAACGTTCCTTCTAAGAATCCCGTTTGACATATATCAGCAATACGTCCATCGATAATAACGCTTGTGTCTAAAATCTTAAGTGAGCCGCGTTCTTCTTCCTCCAGCGAATCTTGTTTTTTGTCCTTCATAGAACGATTTCCCATAGGAAATAGATTTACTAATTCATCACGTTTTTTAAATCCAACTTGGAATCCTAAATATCCTAATAATATCGTTAAAAATAGTGGTAATATCGTACTAAAAACAGGGATCGCTACAGCTTCTAGAGGTAGACCTATTAGATATGCTAATAGTAACCCTATCCCTAAACCCATCGTTCCAAATAATAAATCTGTGACAGGTGCTTTTACTAACGTTTCCTCTACTAAACGGATCAACCCTACGATATTATCCACTAACCAAAAAGTAGATAAAAATAAAATAAGTGCACCTATAAATACTCCTGCGTAGGAGCTCGCTAACCAACTAGGGATACTTCCAAAATTCAATAAGTCAATTAAATATGGTAAATATAAAAATCCAAGAGTTCCGCCAACCAACAAGATAAATAATTGTACTATTCTTCGAAGCATCTACTTCACCTCCTTTATTAATTATAGACAACTGTACGGAATTCAAACATACTTCTAGATAAATCACAAAAAGTTACACACTTTTTGTGATTTTAAAGGAATAATAACACCTTATCAGAGGTATTTCCCAATGTCAATTGAAGCAAATTTACTATTATAACTTTAAACAAGTCTCTTCGTCAAGGGTTGAGTTTATTTGACAAACTATATATGTCTGTCAATGAAAAGCTGTTCTTGTATTCTAGTCAACCCTTCCTTTATTTTTCTAGCTCTTGCTTCTCCAATACCATCTACCTCATCTAATTCCTCTGTAGTGGCCCTCATAATTTGAGGGAGGTCTTCAAATTTTTGTATTAAATTTTCGACAACTAATGGCGGTATTCTCGGGATTTTATTCAAGATTCGGAACCCTCTAGGACAAACTGCGAATTCCGCTAGATTGGTTGTTTTACTATAACCTAATAGTTTTACAATCACTTGATCATCAAGTAATTCTTCATTAGACAAACGCTTTAATTTTCTAAGTAATTGTTTAGGATCTTGATTACCATCCTTCATATAATCCTTAATGAGTAAAACTGCTTCTTTCTCTGTGTTCGATACTAATTCTTCTAATTGCATAGAGATTAAGCGACCTTCATTTCCTAGTTCGTTTACATAATTCAATATTTCCGTTTTAATCCGTAAAACCATTTCGATTCGATGCATTACTTGTGAAACCTCTTGAAAGGTAACAAGTTCTTCAAATTCTAACGCTCCTAGGTTGGTTACACCTTGGTCCAATACAGACTTGTATTTATCTAATGTCTGAATCGCTTGATTGGCTTTCGTCAATATAACACCAATATCCTTTAAAGCATATCTGTATTCTCCCTGATATAAGGTAATGACATTTCTTCGTTGTGAAATAGAGATAACAAGATTTCCTGTCTGCCTTGCAACACGCTGAGCAGTACGATGTCTAATACCTGTTTCTGTTGATTCTATTGCATTATTTGGTACTAACTGTGTGTTAGCATATAAAATACGATCACCTGTTTCACTTAAAATAATAGCTCCGTCCATTTTTGCTAATTCATATAAATATGCAGGTGAAAAATCACAATTAATAAAAAATCCACCATCAACAATATCCATCATATTGTTGCTGTAACCTAGAACGATTAGCCCTCCGGTTTTTGCGCGTAAAACATTGTCTATACCTTCACGCAAAGGGGTCCCAGGTGATACTAGCTGTAAAACCTCACTAATGAAAGTAGAATCATAATTCGAATCGTGGTGCTCCACTAGTCGTACCTCCTAACGTTACTTCCAATGCCTCATTAACTGTATTTACTCCAATAACTTCAATTCCTTTTGGAACAGTCCAACCACCAAGGTTTTTCTCCGGTAAAATAACTCTTTTAAAACCAAGTTTACTCGCCTCTATGACGCGCTGTTCTACTCTAGACACTCGTCGCACTTCTCCAGTCAAACCTACTTCTCCAATAATGACATCTGTAGGTGGAGTTGCGGCATCTCGAAAACTAGATGCAATAGCAACTGCAATTGCTAAATCTATCGATGGTTCATCGAGTTTTACTCCACCTGCAACTTTAATATATGCGTCTTGGTTTTGAAGCATCATCCCTACCCTCTTTTCAAGTACTGCCATGATTAAGGATATACGATTATGATCAATTCCCGTTGCCATCCTTCTAGGATTACCAAAGCTTGTAGGAGAAATGAGCGATTGAATTTCAACGAGAACTGTCCTCGTACCTTCCATCGATGCCACCACTGCGGATCCAGCTGCGCCTTCTGTTCGTTCTTCTAGGAAAATTTCGGAAGGGTTCAATACTTCTTCTAGACCAACTTCCTTCATTTCAAATATACCTATTTCATTGGTTGACCCAAACCTGTTTTTTACAGCTCGCAATATCCGAAACGTGTGGTGACGCTCTCCTTCAAAATAAAGCACACAGTCTACCATATGCTCTAACAACCTTGGACCTGCTATTGCTCCTTGTTTTGTTACATGACCTACGATAAAAATAGCTATTCCTTTTGTCTTTGCAATCCTCATAAAAGCAGCAGTGGACTCTCTAACTTGAGAAACGCTTCCTGGTGCGCTTGTTACACTATCAAGATAAACAGTTTGAATGGAATCAATTACAACTAATGTTGGCTGGATTTCGGATATCATTTTCTCTATAATCTCAACATCTGTTTCTGCTAAAACAAATAATTCGTCTGCTCCAATGTTTAACCGATCTGCTCGGAGTTTCGTTTGTTTTACAGATTCTTCGCCTGAAATATATAAAACTCGATGTTCTCTTTTTGCAATTTCTCCTGAAACTTGAAGAAGGAGTGTGGACTTTCCTATACCGGGGTCACCGCCGACGAGAACTAAGGAACCTGGGACAATTCCTCCACCTAGAACACGATTTAACTCAGTAATATATGTATCGTAACGATCCTCTTCCTTGCTCTCAATCTTTGTAATAGGTTGGGGTTTAGCGACACTAGTAGAAGACGAAGTAACAAAACCTCTTTCTTTTTTTGATGGCGCTGCCTCAAACTCCTCCACCATCGTATTCCAATTCTGACAACCTGGACATTTTCCCATCCATTTTGTAGACTCATACCCACAATCTTGACAAACAAATTTCGTCTTCCGCTTCACCATGTAAACACTCTCCCCGAATCTCACTCTATTCTTTATTTTACCATGTTTCGAGTTTTTAAAAAGTAATATGAGAAAAACCGGAATAGTCCTAGTATGGACTTATTCCGGCATCTTACTTAGCAATTTTGTACTTCTATTTATTTAGAAGAGACAGTATAATCGCCGTCTTTTACATCCATTACTACATTTTGTCCTTTGACAATGGATCCTCGTAGTAGCTCTTCTGATAATCGATCTTCTACTTCTTTTTGTAGTGCTCGACGAAGTGGCCTTGCTCCATACTCAGGATCAAATCCTTCATCTGCGATTTTTGCCATTGCCTCATCCGTTAACTTAAACTCAATTCCCTGTTCGGACAAACGTTTTGTTAATTCGTTTGCCATAAGGGAAACAATTTGTTTAATATGCTCTTTTTCTAAGGAATGGAATACAATAGTTTCATCAATTCTGTTCAAGAATTCTGGACGGAAAGCTTTTTTCAACTCAGCCATCACTTTCCCTTTCATATCCTTATACTCTTGACCATCTAATTGTGCTGTAAATCCTAAGGTCTTTGATTGACGGAGGACACTAGCACCAACATTAGAAGTCATGATGATAGCAGTATTTCTAAAGTCAACACGACGTCCTTTTGAGTCTGTTAAGAATCCGTCTTCTAGCACTTGTAATAATATATTAAATACTTCTGGATGTGCTTTTTCAATTTCATCTAATAAGATAACAGAATATGGTTTTCTACGTACTTTCTCTGTTAATTGTCCACCTTCTTCATGACCCACATATCCTGGAGGTGATCCAACAAGTCGAGATGTATTGTGCTTTTCCATATACTCAGACATATCGATTCGGATAATTGCATCTTCATCTCCAAACAGAGATTCCGCGACAGCTCTTGCAAGTTCCGTTTTCCCAACACCTGTAGGTCCTAAGAAAATAAAGGATCCTATAGGACGTTTTGGATCTTTCAAACCAGCCCGAGCTCTACGAATTGCCTTTGATACAGCCTTTACAGCTTCGTCTTGACCAATTACACGATCATGAAGAATTTCTTCCATACGTAAAAGTCGATCTGTTTCTTCTTCTTCTAATTTGCTAACGGGTATTCCAGTCCAGCTTCCTACAACTTGTGCAATATCCTCGGTAGTAACCTCTGAATTTTCCTGTCCCTGTTTCTCTTTCCATTCTTTCTTCATTGCCTCAAGTTCTTCACGTACACGTTGCTCACTATCTCGTAATGACGCAGCTTTTTCGAATTCTTGACTTTGTACTGCTGCATCTTTTTCTTTTCTCGTCTCTTCCAGCTTTTGCTCCATCTCTTTTAAGTTTGGAGGGGCTGTGTAAGAACGTAACCTAACTTTTGACGCAGCTTCATCTATTAAATCAATCGCTTTATCTGGTAAAAATCTATCGGAAATATAACGGTCTGATAGTTTTACAGCTGCTTCGATAGCGTCATCTGTGATTTCTACGCGATGGTGTGCCTCATAACGATCTCGTAACCCTTTTAATATTAAGATAGATTCATCTGTCGTTGGTTCGTCTACTTGAATTGGTTGGAACCTTCTTTCAAGTGCTGCGTCCTTCTCAATATATTTACGATACTCATCTAGAGTAGTTGCACCGATACATTGAAGTTCTCCACGTGCTAAGGATGGCTTCAAGATATTAGAGGCATCAATCGCACCTTCCGCACCACCTGCACCGATTAATGTGTGTAATTCATCAATAAACAAGATAACATTACCTGCTTGACGAATCTCCTCCATTACCTTTTTCAAACGGTCCTCAAATTCACCACGATATTTTGTACCTGCAACAACTGTTCCCATATCTAATGTCATTACTCTTTTGTTACGTAATGTTTCTGGTACTTCATTGTTTACGATTTGTTGTGCTAATCCTTCCGCAATAGCCGTTTTACCAACACCTGGCTCCCCAATAAGCACTGGATTATTTTTTGTGCGACGACTCAAGACCTGAATTACACGTTCAATTTCTTTGGATCTACCAATAACAGGATCAATTTGTTCTTCCTTGGCAATCGCAGTCAAATCACGAGCTAAGCTATCTAAAGTTGGTGTATTCACATTACTACCAGCTCCACCAGTCGTTTGCTGTTGATTATTGGATGATTCATTACTTCCTAACAATTGGAGTACTTGCTGTCTTGCTTTATTTAGACTCACACCAACATTGTTTAGCACTCTCGCTGCTACACCTTCCCCTTCACGAATTAACCCTAGAAGGATATGCTCGGTTCCTACATAAGAGTGACCTAACTTTCTTGCTTCATCCATGGACAACTCAATTACTTTTTTTGCACGGGGAGTGTAATGAATTTGTTTCGTTTTTTCTTCTCCACGTCCTATTAAATTTTCTACTTCTGTTTGTATTTTTTCTGGGCTTAATCCTAGAGCAGAAAGTGCCTTTGCAGCTATTCCTTCCCCTTCTCGAACTAATCCAAGTAAAATGTGCTCTGTACCTATATTATTGTGGCCTAATCTCATAGCCTCTTCTTGTGCTAAAGCTAATACCTTTTGCGCTCTTTCTGTAAAACGACCGAACATCATAATAGCTCCACCTCCGAAATGTTTCTACCTTTTTTTCTCTAACATTAGTCTCTCTCGTATTAATGTAGCTCTTCGTTGATCTCTTTTTTCAGCTGAAAGAATTTCTCCTGCATACTGTTGTAAAAATCCTGGTTGTGTTAATATCATTAGTTCGTTTAAAATATTTCCACTTACGTCATCTATCAAACCCATGTCTATTCCTAATCTCACATCTGATAGACGTTGCGTTGCTTCTTTTGATTCCATATTGCGGCTATAAGAAAGAATACCAAAGGATCGATACACCCTATCCTCCATTTGAAGCTTGGAATGTTCAAGCAAACTTTCTCTAGCTGCTCTTTCTTGCTGGATCAGTTGAGAAACGACACTACGTAAGTCTTCCACAATATCCTCTTCCGATTTACCTAACGTCATTTGGTTAGATATTTGAAATAGGTTACCTAAAGCTTCGCTACCTTCCCCGTAAATTCCTCTAACAACTAAACCTAATTGATTAATAGCTGGTAGAATTCGGTTCATTTGTCTTGTTATAACTAATGCTGGAAGGTGCATCATCACGGATGCCCGTAAGCCCGTTCCTACATTTGTAGGACAACTTGTTAAATATCCTCTTTTTTCTTCAAAAGCAAAATCAACTTTGTCTTCCATCCAGTCATCAATTTCATTTGCACACTTTAAACCTTCACTCAATTGAAAACCCGATAATAATACTTGTATGCGAAAATGGTCCTCTTCATTAATCATAATACTTAAAGATTCATCTTCACTTAGTAAAACTGCACCTGCTTTTGACTCATCTGATAGATTAGGACTTATTAAATGCTTTTCTACAAGAACACGTTTTTCATTTTGTTTCATGTCCTCCATTTTTAATAATTCTAATTCACCAAATTTTTCATGATTCTTCTTTGCAAATGTTGTATTTACAAGAGAAATGATTTCTTCTAGTTTTTCTTTCGATGCTGTGATTGGAAATGGTGCATCACTTATATTTCTTGCTAACCGCACACGACTACTTAGTACAATGTCAGAATCCGGTCCTTCATTATTCATCCATGGACTAATGGCTTTACTAATAAAATTTTGAAGTGACATGTTCACCCCTCCTTTTTATCATTTAAGCTCTTCTCTAAGGAGCGAATTTTATCCCGGACTTCTGCAGCTTGTTCAAACTCTTCTTCACTAATATATTGCTGCATATTCTCCTTTAGTCTTGCTATTTCTTTATGAACATGGAGATCCTTCCCTTTTCTTACCGGGATTTTCCCTCCATGATTGGCATTTCCGCTATGAATTCTCTTTAAAATAGGATCCAGTTTCTCATTAAATGTTTTATAACAAGAGGAACAACCGAAACGTCCAATTTCAGCAAATTGCTGATATGTCAGTCCACAATGTTCACATTTTAACTCTTTTTTGGGACGCATAAGCCCTTCAGAAGATGGCTTTATAGACTGTTCTACATCTAACAAGCCTGAAAGCAATTGGTGAATTGAAAAACTATTTGATCCAGGGATGTACTCTCCTTTTTCTTTCGCGCATGTCTCACATATATGAAATTCCGTCTTTTCACCATTAATTATTTTTGTGAAATGCAACGTCGCTTGACGCTGTTGACATTCCTGACAGAGCATCATATTCCCCTCCTTTAATCTTTTTCCCTTGAATCTTTATATTTCAATGTAGTAATCATAGCCTTTAACATCCTTGCTCTTAATTCATCTCGATAAGGCAACTTTAGACCAATGATTGACCTATCAATGACACTTAGCATTAGATTTGCTTCTCTTTTAGAAATGGCTTCTTCTTCATATAAACGAGATATGATACTTATGGCCGAGTTTTGAGCTATACCTTCATCAATTAGTGCTATTATTTGATCAAACAATTCTAATTGGTCATTCGGCTTCACCTTAATAATACGTATATACCCTCCACCACCACGTTTACTTTCTACCATAAACCCTTTTTCCACAGTAAACCGTGTACTAATCACATAATTAATTTGTGAAGGTACACATTCAAAACGATCTGCAAGCTCACTTCTCTTAATTTCAATGATCTCACTGTTGCTACGATCAATAATTTCTTTTAAATAACTTTCTATTACATCAGATATATTTCTCATGCCATACCCCCTCTACATTTTTCATGAAAAGGCGCAAAATTTTACTCACTTTGACTTTGACTTTGACTTTGACTTTGACTATCTTTGACTTTAATTATATTATATCCATTTTTTTTCTTACTGCAACACTTTACACTTGAAAAAAAGCGAAAAAATCTTATTTAGGTAAACTTGGCTTACCACAAAATCCATAATGGCAAAAACCAAGTTTATCTTATACTAATCAGTTAGATAAGTTTCTTATAGTAGAACACCAGGGAATTTTATATATGTAGTTTTGTGTATGTGCAACTATACTACTTTTCACAGTATAGCCAAGACAAATAGTCTTAATTCGGATTTTTGTGGGATATATAAGATATGCATTTCCTTTGGAAAACTATAACGGTATTCTAAAAGGTATTTTACCCTCTTTTGAGATAGAAGAAACTTGTTTGCCTATGAAAAATTAATTGTAGGAGTCTATTAAATCAAAAATCCCCCTCTAATTTTAGACATACAAATAAGGTTTGGCATAAAATAAAATCAGGTATGATTGCAGTTTTAATAGAAAGAATAAAGATCTGGAACATCCTGAAGCTCTTATAATTAAGTGCCTTGCTTCATTTATATCTACGTTGGGGCTACTGAACGCTTCATGGATCTCCAATTTCTCCTTTTCTTCTTTGTTCGGTCACTTTAACACTTTCATTGTTACCCAACTTCACCTTTTTTCCCCGTTCGGTCACTTTAACACCTTCATTGTTACCGAACTTCGCTTTTTCTTCCTTGTTCGGTCACTTTAACACCTTCATTGTTACCCAACTTCACCTTTTTTTCCCCGTTCGGTCACTTTAACACCTTCAATGTTACCCAACTTCACCTTTTTTTCCCCGTTCGGTCACTTTAACACCTTCATTGTTACCCAACTTCGCTTTTTCTTACACGTTCGGTCACTTTAACACCTTCATTGTTACCGAACTTCGCTTTTTCTTCCTTGTTCGGTCACTTTAACACCTTCATTGTTACCCAACTTCCCCTTTTTTTCCCCGTTCGGTCACTTTAACACCTTCAATGTTACCCAACTTCACCTTTTTTTTCCCCGTTCGGTCACTTTAACACCTTCATTGTTACCCAACTTACCCTTTTTTTCCCCGTTCGGTCACTTTAACACCTTCATTGTTACCCAACTTCACCTTTTCTTACACGTTCGGTCACTTTAACACCTTCAATGTTACCCAACTTCCCCTTTTTTTCCCGTTCGGTCACTTTAACACCTTCATTGTTACCCAACTTCGCTTTTTCTTACACGTTCGGTCACTTTAACACCTTCAATGTTACCCAACTTCCCCTTTTTTTCCCGTTCGGTCACTTTAACACCTTCATCTTGCTGAACTTTCTTTTCTTTTCTCTTCTTCTCGAAGTTCGGTCACTTTAACACTTTCATGGTTACCGAACTTCCAAATATAAACGGAGTTGGGGCTTCATAAGACCTTCATGAATGCATTTCTACTGCTACACTATTCTCTTGTGAACCCATGAACCTTGACATTAGCGTTCGAGTTTAACTTCCTTGTTCAGACTCGGATCACGATGACCTGGGAATCTCTTCGTCTCCAGTACTTCCTCGATTCTCATGGGCATAGCCGATTCCGGGTCTCTAACCCTTGTATCCTCAACCTTGTTGGTCCTACTGACACTCGCTTTTACTATGTAACTACACACAACTCTTTGCA
>NZ_JBGUAU010000003.1:0-238832 GCF_041820985.1 Evansella sp. AB-rgal1 | reverse complement strand
TGCGGTAGTCCAACCAGCACCTTTGTTTTCTCAGTTCCCCGACCTCTGTGTGTATGCGAAGGTTTTTTTACGTTTCCCACTAGTACCATTCTAAAATCAAGAAACTAACTATTCATATGTTTGTTATTATATAGTTTCACCTCAACTAAGCTTGCTATTGATCTAGTATGTAGCTTATTAGACAATTCTGGTCTGTACTTGCTTGTTTTTGTCTCGAAAGACGCTCTTACTAGACAATTCTGGTCTGCAATTGCTTGTTTTTGTCTCGAAAGACGCTCTTACTAGACAATTTTGGACTGCCCTTGCTTGTTTTTATCTCGAAAGACGCTCTTACTAGACAATTCTGGTCTGCACTTCCTTGTTTTTGTCTCGAAAGACACTGCTTACTAGACAATTTTGGTCTGCAATTGCTTGTTTTTGTCTCGAAAGACGCTCTTACTAGACAATTCTGGGCTGCACTTCCTTGTTTTTGTCTCGAAAGCAGGTCTTATTAGACAATTTGATCATCTCTAAGCTTGTAACTATTTTTTAAGTAGTTTTTATTAGCCCTTATGACAAAAACAAAAAATGAGCCCCAATTAACAGGACTCATTCTTTATTATGCAAAATGCCTAGGTACCAACGGAATTATTCTGCTAATCCTTGCATTGCTGTTATTAATGCTAACTTGTACACATCTTCCGCATTACATCCGCGAGATAGATCGTTTACTGGTTTATTTAATCCTTGAAGGATCGGTCCAATTGCCTCAAAGTTACCTAAACGCTGAGCAATTTTGTAACCAATATTACCAGCTTCTAAGCTTGGAAAAATGAATACATTTGCTTCACCATTTAGCGGAGAGTCTGGCGCTTTCTTTTTGGCAACAGATGGTACAAACGCAGCATCAAATTGGAATTCACCATCTAATACTAATTCAGGCGCTTTTTCTTGTGCAATCTTTGTTGCTTCTACTACCTTCTCTGTTTCTGGACTTACTGCAGATCCTTTTGTAGAGAAGCTAAGCATCGCTACTTTAGGTTCAATATCAAAAACTCGTGCAGTTTTCGCTGCTTCTATTGCAGTTTCTGCTAAATCATTGCTGTCGGGTGCAATGTTTATCGCACAATCACCAAAGATGTAACGTTGATCTTCTTTTACCATAACAAAAACACCGGAAGTTTTTTTCACGCCCGCTTTCGTTTTAATAATTTGAAGAGCTGGACGCACTGTATCACCAGTGGAGTGTGCAGCACCACTAACTAGACCTGCTGCTTTATTTAAATGAACAAGCATCGTTCCAAAATAGTTAGGTGTTTGTAAAATTTTACTAGCTTCTTCTGGCGTAGCTTTCCCTTTACGACGTTCAACGAATGCATCAACCAAATCACCAAATGCCTCATATGTTGCAGGATTATAAATATCTAATTCAGAAACATCTAATTGTAAATCTAATGCTTTCGCTTTTATCTCATCTTCGTTACCAACTAAGATTGGATTTAAAATACCCTCTTTTTTCAATCGAACTGTTGCTTCTAGAATACGTTCATCCGTGCCTTCCGGGAAAACAATGGATGGATACCCTTGCTTCACCTTATCAGCGATGGCTGAAAACATGTCACTCACTAAAAACTCCTCCTTTTTATCCTACAAAAAACATCTACCCCTAAGGATACTCCTTCTCGTCATAAAAATAAAACACTCCTATGCATATTTCATAAAGTTTAAATTTTCAGAACGACATTATATATACAAACAATATTATTATACCCTTTTTTATCAAATGTAATTTTGAAGATTGCGTGAAATATATAATCCCTTGTATAATGAATGAATAGTCACTCATTTTTATGTCACTATTCTATTGCAAAAAGAACAAAAATACCTCTGTACCATAATTATTCAACCTCACAATATTACCCACAAACATAACAGCATTAGGAGAGAAAAACAAGAAACGAAGGGGGAAAATCATGGCTTGTGAAGCGTTGTTTCAGCCTATTAAAATTAGAGATCTAGATTTAAAAAACAGAGTCATTATGGGCTCCATGCACGTTGGGCTAGAAGGTTTGGAAAATGGCATCGAAAAATTAACAGAGTTTTACAAAGTACGAGCAAAACATAGCGTTGGGCTTATTGTAACTGGCGGGGCTGCTGTATGTCCTGAAGGAAGTGGCGGATTAGATTTCATGACCATTTATGAGGAGGAGGATATAGAACGTTGGAAGCCACTAACGGATGGGGTCCATAACGTAGGGGGCAAGATAGCCTTACAGTTATTTCATGCAGGTCGCTATGCTTATAAGAATCTTACTGGCTTTGATCCAGTAGCACCCTCCCCTATTCAATCACCCATTAATCCGGATGAACCGATAGGACTGACCGAAGAAGACATACATCGAACAATCAGAGATTTTGCAGAAGGCGCTAGACGTGCAAAAGAGGCTGGATTTGATGCAGTGGAGATCATGGGATCAGAAGGATACCTGATAAACCAGTTTACCTCCCCTGTGACAAATCATCGCAATGATCATTGGGGCGGCACCTTTGATAAAAGAATTGCTTTTTCACTAGAGATAGTAAAAGCTGTCCGAAATGCTGTTGGAGACCAATTCCCAATCATTTTTCGCATGTCAGGGTTAGACCTAATCGAAGAAAGCACTACAAAAGAAGAAACCATACAATGGGCCAAGGAGTTAGAAAAAAACGGTGCGGATGTATTAAATATTGGAATTGGTTGGCATGAATCTCGTGTACCTACTATTTCTATGAAGGTTCCTAGAATGAACTTTGTTTCTGTCGCAGAAGAGATTAGAAGTCATGTAAACACCCATGTAGTTGCCAGCAACCGCATTAGCGATCCATTGGAAGCAAATCGATTTCTACAGAAAGGAACAGTTGATTTTATCTCTATGGCACGCCCTTTTTTAGCAGATCCACAAATTTTAACAAAAGCGAAGGAAAACAGGTCTCAAGAAATCAATACTTGCATCGCTTGCAATCAGGCATGTCTAGATCATGTTTTTGAAGGAAAAGCAGCAAGTTGTCTAGTAAATCCTGAAGCTGGTAGAGAAACGGAATTAACTATTATCCCTGCTTCTAAACAAAAAAACATCTTGATAATTGGTGCTGGGCCCGCTGGATTAGAAGCTAGTCGAGTAGCAGCAGAAAGAGGCCACAGAGTTACCCTCGTTGATGGAAAAAGCGAAATTGGTGGACAATTAAACTACGCAAAGTCTGTTCCTGGAAAACTAGAGTTTTATGAGACTCTACGGTATTACCGAATTCAACTTGAATTGTTACATGTAAAAGTACTACTAAATTATCATATAGATATTTTTGATCCTCTCCTAGATCATGCAGATGAAATCATACTTGCAACGGGAATTACTCCTAGAATACCTGAAATAACAGGTTTAGATACGACCTCTGTTATTACTTATCGTGATATTTTTGAAGGCACAAAAAAAGCTGGAGAACGTGTCATTATTGTAGGTGGTGGTGGAATTGCTTGCGATTTAGCCTTATTTTTAAAGGAGAAAGGAAATCATGATATCACATTATTACAACGCGGCAAATCCTTTGCAAGAGGTATTGGAAAGACGACTCGATGGGCAACACTTATGGACCTTCGGAAAAAAAGGGTTCGAATGATCGGAGGAATTGAAGCTTACCACAAAATTGAAAACCCTTCCACTATTGTTTTCCAAAAAGATGGTACGGAAAGCTCTCTTACCGCAGATACGATCATTTTCGCTGCAGGTCAGCTTCCAAATACAGAGTTAGCGGTAAAGATTGAAGAAAAAGGGAAACAAGTGCATGTTATCGGGGGTGCTATGCACGCATTAGGCCTTGATGCCAAAAAAGCTATATATGACGGTACGATCGTAGGACGGAAAATATAATTAGGAGGTACGATGATGTCATTAAAACAAAATACCGTTTTATACAATGTGGAGGATCGAGTAGCTACTATTAGGATGAATAGACCTTCCGTAAAAAACGCAATAAACTTAGAAATGCACGAAGAATTGTATGCTGCATTTAAAATGGCAAAGTCCGATCATGATGTTCAGGTCATTGTATTAACAGGGGCTGGAGATGCATTTTCTAGCGGGGCTGATATTAAAAGCATTCCTTTAGATGATCTCGAACAATTTGATCATGGAAGTTATTTAGAAAAGACATATAACTCTCTTATACTTCTCATTGACCAGATCGAGAAGCCTGTAGTTGCTTATATTAATGGCATTGCTGTAGGAGCTGGGCTAAGTCTTGCATTAGCTTGTGATTTCCGGATTGCAGATGAGCAGTCAGCCTTTGCGCTGAGCTTTTTACAGATTGGCCTTATTCCAGATGCGGGAGCCTCTTATTACTTGCCACGACTTGTTGGTTTAGGAAAAGCATTGGAACTGTCCTTAGGAAAAAAAATAAGTGCTAAGGAGGCAGTGGAAATTGGGTTAGTCAATAAGGTGGGAGATCCTTCGACTTTTATTCAAAACTTGAAGAGGCTTCCTTATCCTGCTTATTACTATATGAAGAGGAATATGAAAGCTGGTTTCGAATCAACGTTGAGGGTAACATTGGACATGGAGGTAGAAGGTCAGCGAGTTTCTGGGAAGTCAGCATTTCATAAGCAAGCTGTCATGAAGTTTGTCAGAGGGTCTTGATCTCGAGGAATTTTAAATTAATTTGGAAAAATCACTGGAAGAGTTGGCTGTGCTTTTTCAGTGATTTTGTTTGATTAGGGTATTGTCGATTTCATTTATGGGTGTATGGGCGGGCGTTTGGTGTTTGGCATCTTTTATCGCTAGACCGCCATGCAAGTTAAAAATTTGCACCATGGAATTTGAAAATACGCTATGAGTATAGTTAGTATTTTTAACTTTATATGCAATGAGAGGAAACCAGCAAGACTCCGGTGGGAGGCAGAGCAGGGGCGAGACCCTGCAAATCGGAGCCAGGATGGCGACATGACGACGTTGCCACGGGACGTGGGCACCTACTTAGGCACAGAATTCCTCGAGGACGGCTCGCCAGCTCCCCACAGGAACGCGAGCAGGCTGAAGCGAATGGAATACAAACCAACAGAGTTAGTATTACCAGATAGTAGGATACACTTATTTTCAAGGTAGATCTCTTCTCAAAATGATCCAAATCTGCTTATAGCACTCCTTTACTTAATGATCTCAATTAAATTAAGAAGCACTCGAACATAAAGGCTTGCCATTTGGTTTTTAAAAAAGGAACAAGTATAATGAAGAAGGATAATAAAACAATTGAAAATAGATAATCAAGATGTTGAAGGAGTGACGTAAATGAGTGAGCCAGCAAAAACGTTAGAGGGATGGTATTGCCTGCATGACTTCCGTACAATGGATTGGACAGCATGGAAAAAGCTAGGTACTGAAGATAGAGAAACAATTATGGGGGAATTCTTAAACTTATTGGAAAAGTGGAACGCAACTCAAGAACGTTTTGAGGGAAGCCATGCTCTTTATACAATCTTAGGTCAAAAAGCTGATTTCATGATCATGCTACTTCGTCCAACAATGGACGAGCTTCAGGAGCTGGAGACCGAATTTAATAAAACTCGTCTTGCTGAATATACAGTTCCTGCGTATTCCTATGTATCTGTTGTGGAATTAAGTAATTATTTACCCGCCGATAAGGACCCGAATACAGACCCAGAAATTCAAGCTCGATTAAAGCCAATTCTTCCAAGATGGCAATATGTATGTTTTTATCCGATGGACAAGCGTCGTGAAGGAAATGATAATTGGTACATGTTAACTATGGAAGAACGTCGTGGTATGATGCGAAGTCACGGAATGATTGGAAGAGAATATGCAGGAAAAGTTCGTCAAATCATTTCCGGATCTGTTGGATTTGATGATTGGGAATGGGGCGTAACACTATTTGCTCATGATGTACTTCAGTTTAAAAAGCTTATATACCAAATGCGTTTTGATGAAGTAAGCGCAAGATTTGGTGAGTTTGGTTCATTCTATGTAGGAAATCTCCTTGATGATTCAAAAGTAAAATCATTTTTACATGTTTAATATTATTTAAAAACCTAGTGAGGAGTCTCACTAGGTTTTTTAATTCCACTTCCATTCCAAACACCATTTCCTTTCCTGTACAACAAGGCAATCTAATGACTCCATTATTTTTTAAAAAAGATTTTTTCTTTTTTTTGAATTGTCATAGGCACCTGTAGGAGTACATACACATACAATAGTGATTGTAGAAAGCATGTTACATGTATTCTATGTTGTGACCACATACGTGATTGCTCCCAATTTTGAAATTCGTAAAATGCCTAAAGTAGTCTCTATTGGCACACAACGAGTTTATACCGCGCAAGATTGTCAAAGGAGGTGTTTTCATGGGTGTAATCAAAGCTCAAGAAGCAGATATTGCAGTATTAGGAAGATTAATGAGAGCAGAAGCTGAAGGTGAAGGAGAATTAGGTATGCTTAAGGCCGGTAACGTTATGGTAAACCGTGTCCGTGCCGATTGTCTCGATTTTAAGGAAATTACTGATGTAAACAGAATGGCATTTCAGTCTCCAGGTGGATTTGAGGCTGTTCAAAAAAGTTATTTCTATCAGCATGCCCGAGATAAAGATAAACGACTTGCCAGACGACTTGTACAGGGCGAACGCCACCACCCTGCTGATAATGCATTATGGTTTTTCAGACCAGAGGGAGCCTGTCCTGCTCAATGGTGGGGTCAGTGGAACACAGGTCGGTATAAGTTACATTGTTTTTACTCACCATTAGCTAGCGCTTGTCCGTCGGTTTATTCAACATATTAATAACTTGGCTTTTCGCCAAGTAATTCTTTGGCGAAAGCCTTTATTTACTTTTATTTATACTTTAAAAAAGGAGTGACGATATGTACTCACAATCAGGTTATCCTTATTCACCGTATGGTTATGGTTATGGAACCCAAGGCACACCAGGAATGGCTCAAACTCCTACACCTGGATTTGTACAACAACAGCCTACAACACCAGCACCACCGCCGCAAGCACCAGGGCAACTTCCGTTAGAGCAATCATTTATTGAAAACATTCTTCGACTAAATCGTGGTAAAATTGGAACATTCTACATGACGTTTGAATATAATGAGCGTTGGAATGCGAAGGTTTTTAAAGGAGTTGTTGAAGCAGCAGGTAGAGATCATATTATTATTAGTGACCCTCAAACAGGAAAAAGATACTTACTTCTAATGGTAAATCTTGATTATGTTACGTTTGATGAAGAAATCAAATACGATTATGATTGGCCAGGGGCTGCTGCAGCACCTGACTTAGATACGTACCCTCCAAGATAATGTGTAAAAATAAGGTAGTTACGAAAGGACGAATCGTCTTTTAGTAGCTGCCTTTTATTTTAATTTTGGCTAACCTGAAAATACGTTTGTATCTGACTATCGAGTGATACTAACTTTGTTGGTAGTGATTCCATTCGCTTCAGATCCAATCCTATCCTGTGAGGAGCTGGCAAGCCTCCTCAAGGAATTCTGTCTAAGTACGTGTAACGAGCGCCCACGTCCTGTGGACAACGGCGTCATGTCGCCATCCTGGCTCCGATCTGCGGGGTCTCGCCTCTGCTCTACTTTCCCACTGGAAATAGTGGACCTACGCTCATTGCATATATAGTTGATAGTACTTAATATACTTTATAACGTATTTTCATCCGCCATGGTGCAATTTTTTTACTTGCATGGATGTCTATCCTTTTATGATTCCATGTCACTCCACTGTTCACGGATACGCTGTGTGCTTACCCCTGCATCGCTGCAATAAACAATAAGATCCAGCCTACTAAAAATGCCAGTCCACCTATTGGAGTTATTGCTCCTAACACTGATATACCTGTCAAGCTTAATACATACAAACTTCCAGAAAAGATGATAATCCCGATAAAGAAGGACCAACCTGCTCCATGTAGTAAACCAGTTGCACCAAGGTATTGCGTTAAAATGGCAACAGCAATTATCGCCAGCGTATGTATCATTTGATATTGAACTGCTGTTTGAAAAGTCTCTAAATAGCCAGCTGCCTCAAGTTTTGGTTTTAACGCGTGTGCACCAAATGCACCTAATGCAACAAATAAAAATCCACTTATACTTCCTAGCATTAAAAACAACTTCATTTGCGTTTATCTCCTTTGTCTAAACCAATTTATTATGAACAAAGAATATCATAGTAATTGACTATAAACAAAGAAGGAGCATTCATATACGTGAATATGAACACTCCTTCCTATTTAACGATTTTGTAAAAATACTCGTAACGCTTTTTCCATTTGTTGAACATCTTCCTCTGATTCGGAATGTACCACTATGTGATCGCCTTTTACTTCCAAACTCATGTTATGGAATCCTTGTTCATGTAAAAAGTCAGTAATAGCAGTTACGTCTTCATTTTGAGCAAACAGAGTGTGTTTCCCCATATAGTCATTGTTTACATAAACATCATAGCTATCCTCATTCATTTTTGATCCGTTATCATAATACTCTCTTCCTGCAAGAAAATAGATAGGTAATCCAAAACCATTTCCTATATTATTTTGTAGCATTGTATAACCTCCTTTACGCTTATTTTTTCCATTATTAAAGAAACAATGTACTAAAATAATAATTTCACAGCGCAAAAGTTAGAATTATCTGATTATTCCCTTGGTAATAATGTATTTCCTAATATTGTTGGTTTCTATTCCATTCGCTTCTGTCCACTCCTTTCCTGTGGGGAGTTGCCGAGCCTCCTCGAACGCAAGCGTTCTGCGGTGTCTCGCCTTTACTCTACTTCCCACAGGAGTTCGTGGACTTACGCTCATTCCATAGGAAGTTGATGTTACTTAAACATCTAATAATAATGATTTTCATACGCCATGGTGCCAGTTTTCTTTTTGCATGGGGGGGCGGCTTGGTAATTACGTTTTTAATTAACTTGTATTACTAACTTTAAACATTCTAAAAATATAAAAGCCCACTTCACAAATCTAAATGTGAAATGGGCGTTAATTGATATTAATAATTGTGATTTGATCATTAAAAATCCAACAGACTATCACTATTTGGGTCATCACCATCATCGTAGATGGATAGTTTTTCTTTTGAGCTCTTTGGACTTACATGGCTTTTCGTTTCTACATCTTTTCTTACATCTGCAACAGTGGCGTGTTTTACATTCGGTGTAACAAATGATTCCGTTGAGGTTGATGATAGTAACAAATCACAATAAGTTTTAATAGCTATCGCTTGTTCTCGATATGCTTGTGAATTGGGTTGATCCTCAAGAATAGCCTTTAAGCGTTGTAATTCCTGTTCCATTTTTTCCACAACAATTTTTGCTGGGATATTCATACACTCACCTCTTACTTCGTAAGCTCTAAGAATGTAGTTAGATCTTCTTTTACAAGATCTATGGCCTTTTGCCAAAACTCAGGTTGTGTTAAGTCAACATTCATATGCTTTTTCGCTAATTCTTCTACTTCCATTCGACCAGTGTCTCTTAATAATGCAATATATTTATCTTCAAATTTAGTGCCTTCTTCTGCAGCTTGAGCATAAATTCCAAGGCTGAACAGATATCCGAACGTATACGGGAAGTTATAGAATGGTACACCTGTAATATGGAAGTGGAGCTTCGATGCCCAGAAAGTTGGTGAATACTCCCCTAATGAGTCACAGTATGCTTCTTTTTGAGCATTCAGCATTAACTCATTTAACTTGGGTACACTTACTAAACCTTTTTTGCGTTCTTCATAGAAATTCGTTTCAAAGATAAAACGAGAGTGAATGTTCATGAAGAAGGCAATACTACGGTTTAATTTATCATCTAATAACTGGATTTTTGCGTCATCCGTTTTTGCTTGTTTGACCGTTGCATCGGCTACAATCATTTCCGCGAATGTTGATGCAGTTTCTGCTACGTTCATCGCATAACGTTGCGACATTTGTGGTAGATCGTTCATCACATATTGGTGATATGCATGGCCCAACTCATGTGCTAGTGTTGCAATGTTGCTTGCTGAACCATCATACGTCATAAAAATACGAGATTGTTCACTTAATGGGAAGCTCGTACAGAATCCACCAGGACGCTTTCCAGATCGACTTTCTGCCTCAATCCACTCATCTTCAAATGCCATTTTAGCAAAGTCAGCCATTTTTGGACTGAAGGAACGGAACTGATCGATGATTAGATTTGCAGCATCATCATAACTTACTTCTTCTACATTTTCAGAAACAGGAGCACCTACATCGACAAAGTCTAATTTATCTTGTCCTAAAATTTCCGCTTTACGCTCTAAGTACTTCAAGAAGTCTGGTTTGTTTTTTGTAATCGTATCCCACATCACATCTAGAGTTTCTTTTTTCATGCGGTTTATTTTTAATGGCTCTTTATGAATTTCTTCCCAACCTCTAGCTTCATATGTGTTTAAACGGAAGCCCGCTAAATGATTTAATGTATTTCCAAATAGCTCCGATTCTTTTTCCCAAGCCTTTTCATATTGTTCAAAAACATGTTTTCTTACTTCTCTACTTTTATCGTTCATTAAGTTAGCAGCTTGACCAACAGAGTAAGATTTTGTCTCTCCATCTTTTTCGATGTCCACAGTCATTCGACCAACTAGTGTATTATAGAAATTCCCCCACGCATGGTAACCATCAACAGCTAAGGAATCAATAAGTTTTTCTTTATCTCCTGAAAGTTTCTCTTTTGCATTCTCTCTTCTTTCATTTAAGTTAAAAAGAATGTCTTCCATACCATCTAATGTAACAAATTCCTTCCACTGTTCTTCATTAAACGCTAACAGTTGTTCATCAATAGAAGTTAACACGGCAGAGTACTTAGATCCTAATTGAGATATCGTTCCCGTTAATAGCTTTGCATTATCATCATGAACATTTTGAGCATTCAAGCAGCCAATAAACGCTCCTGCTTCTCTCACCTTTTTTCCAATTTCTTGTACTCGAACGATATTATCCGCAGTTACTTTTACAGTCACCTCTTTACTATCTATATCCTTTTGAAATTGAGTAATCTCTGTATCTAATTCAGCTAAGAATTGTTGTAAATGTCTAGAATCACTTCCGCCTTCAAAAATTGTGTCTAAATTCCATACTTGTTTATACTGTTCCGTCATGTCTAGACCTCCTATAATCGTTGTTCAAGATTTTTCCTAATCGTAGTATTTGATCCGATTCATAAATATGAACGCCGCTACTATCTTCCTGAGCGACTGTACACATAGCTTTTGCCAAATATGTTCCCTTTACAGGCTTATATTTTTCTAAAGGTCCAATGAGTAAAAGGGAAAAAGGTCTACCAACTAATTCTGCAGCTTTTTCTCCTAGCCTAAATTCTCCTCTATCCCCTACCAGTAGCGATGGTCGAAAAATATGAATGGATGGAAGCATCATTGAGATTAACTTCTCTTCCGTTTTACCCTTGACTTTACTATAAAAAAAGCGAGAATCACGATCTGCTCCTATGGAGGAAACAATAACATATTGCTTCACATCATTTTCCAAACCTAACTTTCCTATTGCAATCGGATATGTATAATCCACCTTCATAAATTGCTTCTTTGATTTTGCCTTTTTCATCGTTGTACCTAAACACACAAAAACATCATCAATGTTATGAAATAAATGATCATATTGATCAATTTTGTCAAAATCAATGATGTATTCAAGGACGAGGTGTTCATCATGATACTTTGTTTGCCTTCTCGTAATAATACGAATTTCGTTATACTGTCCACTTCGGATAAGTTCAAGTACAAGAAGTTCTCCTATTAAACCAGTAGCTCCAGCAACTAACGCTTTTTTCAAATTCTCCACCTCTTTGGAACCGTCATTAGTATCAATGTATCACGAATTGTCAAAAAAATGAAAGGATTATACTATGTGCTCCAATTTATTATTCCGATATTTTCTTGTTGCTACTGAGATTTAGAGTTTATTGTAGTTCTTATTCCTATTTAAGATTTTAGCAGATATATTTCGACAGACCCCCGCATTTATCAAGCTCATTCCGACAATAACAAAGACTGTTCCATATGAAAGTAATTTCAAATGGAACAGTCTCATTTTTCTATTGCTCTAGATAAAATTTATATAGTGCTTGAGTGCCTAAATCTTCATTTCCATCTTCTGCTAAGCTTTCATATAATTCCTTTGCTAATGCAACTCCATATGTCTCAAGACCAAGTTCTCTAGCAGAGTCCAACGCAATTTTTAAATCTTTAATAAAGTGCTTAATATAAAAACCTGGATTAAAGTCTCCCTCAATCATTCTAAGACCTAGATTACTTAGAGCAAAACTACGCGCTGCACCAGTTTCGATACTTTGTAGCACCTTCTTCTGGTCTAAACCAGCTTTTTTTGCATAAACTAACGCTTCCGATACCCCTAGCATCGTTCCAGCTATCACTATTTGATTCGTCATTTTTGTATATTGACCAGATCCCGCTGGACCTTGAAGCTGAATGTTAGTACCCATTTGTGCAAGTATAGGCTGAATTGTTTCAAATGCCTCTTCCTCGCCGCCAACCATAATAGAAAGTGTTCCCTCTCTTGCCCCTACATCGCCACCTGAAACAGGTGCATCGAATGCAAATACTCCTTTTTTCTTTGCTTCTTCACTAATTTGTTTCGCAAGTGTTGGAGTGGATGTGGTCATATCGATTACGTATGTACCTTTTTTTGCGTGAGCCAAAATACCGTCTTCCCCTAAATACACATCTTCCACGTCTGTTGGATAACCAATAATTGTGATGATAACATCCGATTTTTCTGTTAATTGTGCTACTGTATCACACCATACTGCTCCTTCAGCTATGAGCTCTTCTGCTTTTTCCTTTGTTCGATTATAAACGTTAAGTTCATATCCACCTTTTTGAATATTGCGGGCCATACTTTTTCCCATTACACCTGTTCCGATAAATCCAACTACTGGTTTTGTTGTCAAAATAATATCCTCCTTTAAAATTCGGTTCTATGTATTACTTTCCATCTGGGTTTTCCCAATCGATTTCTTGCATACCTGCATTTTTTAAAAATGTATTAGCTTTAGTAAATGGTTTGCTTCCAAAAAATCCTCTTCTTGCGGAGAGGGGGCTTGGGTGCGCTGATTCGATAATGAAATGATGGTTATTCGTTATAAGCTTCTTCTTTTCTTGTGCATGTTTTCCCCAAAGAATAAAGACTATTGGCGTTTTGCGAGAGTTTAAAACTTCGATAACTTTGTCGGTAAAGTTTTCCCAACCAATTCCTTTATGCGAATTTGCTTGGTGAGCTTCTACCGTTAAGACAGTGTTTAACAAAAGAACACCTTGATCTGCCCAAGTAAGTAGATTACCGTGATTGGGAATAAGACAACCGACATCCTCTTCAAGCTCTTTATATATATTAGCAAGTGATCTAGGAATAGGAACTCCTGGCTGAACGGAAAAACTTAAGCCGTGCGCTTGGCCTGGCCCATGATAAGGGTCTTGTCCTAAAATAACTACTTTCGTATTTTCATAGGACGTTCTCGATAGCGCATTAAAAATATCTTGTTGCTTAGGAAAAATTGTTTTTGCCTCATATTCTTTAATTAAAAAGCCTTCTAGCTCCTTAAAATAGTCCTTCTCAAATTCTTTTTGTAAAATCTCTGACCAATCTGAAGATAACACTGGAAGTACTATATCTTTTCACCACACTTTCCCAAAAAATCAACTGTTTTAGTTTCTCTCTTTCTTTCCCTCGCTATTATCAAAGCCTCATCCTTACGCGTTCTATGTGCTTCATTCCTTCTTTTGCTGATAAAGTAGATAATTGATTAGACAGGATGAATTTTTCAACTATTTCAGCATCCGTTTTCGAGTATTCTCGCAACGCCCAACCAATCGCTTTTCTTATGAAAAATTCTGTTTCATACTTATTGACTTCGATGATGTGAAATAGCAAATCCACATCCGTTTTCTCTTTATACTTCAATTGAAATAAGATGGCAGATCTACGGAGCCAAAAATTCTCATTGTTTTTCCAAAAAGGAATGTATTTAGTAATTAAGTCAGGTTCTCTAGAAAACAGGTGTCCGACAATATTTGGGGCAATCGTATCCACTGTGTCCCACCAAGACTTTGTTATTACTAATTCTTCCAGCCATGACATATGTTCGGGCACTATCCATTTCGTTTTTTTCACAAGAATGCTTAAAACAGCATACTGAAATTCTCGCTCTGGTAAGGACCAAATCTCTTTCAAAGATTCTAAAGGCAGCTCTTCTTCCTTCAATATCCCTGTTTCATCGTAAAACTTTTTTAGCAACTCTTTTCGTTGAGGAGTTTTTATCCCTAGGAAAGGGAACTTATTCTTCATATAATTTTCCATAGGAATTCGATTCTCTTCGTTTATTCCTTCTGAGAATATTTGAATTAACGTATCTTTATACATTCTTATTTCTCCCTTCAGCATAGTGAGACATAGAACAAGAGTCATAGAAGTATAACCGCACCATCAATTTAATAAATTTGTTATAGTAGTTTTTCACTATTGGTAAAGTGGAAATCACACCTTTTATTTGCTAGTGCATCTGAAACAGCGGCTAAAGGCAATTTGCCCTTTATATCAACACTAATACTTTCATTATACGTGTCAAAAAAAGAAAGAACAATTTTTGCCTCGTAGGGATTTAGCGGATGCACCGGTCCCGCGACATTTCAGCTTCAAAACCAAGTTCATTTGTCGCGGATGCACCGGTCTCGCGACATTTCAGCTTCAAAATCAGGTTCATTTGTCGCGGAAGCACCGGTTGCGCGACATTTCAGCTTCAAAACCAAGTTCATTTGTCGCGGAAGGGCCACTCCCGCGACATTTCAGCTTCATACGCAGGTTCATTTGTCGCGGAAGCACCGGTCTCGCGACATTTCAGCTTCAAAACCAAGTTCATTTGTCGCGGAAGCACCGGTCTCGCGACATTTCAGCTTCAAAACCAAGTTCATTTGTCGCGGATGCACCGGTCCCGCGACATTTCAGCTTCAAGACCAGGTTCATTTGTCGCGGAAGCACCGGTCTCGCGACATTTCAGCTTCATACGCAGGTTCATTTGTCGCGGAAGCACCGGTCTCGCGACATTTCAGACTCATACGCAGGTTCATTTGTCGCGGAAGCACCGGTCTCGCGACATTTCAGCTTCAAAACCAAGTTCATTTGTCGCGGAAGCACCGTCCCCGCGACAACCGCACAAGGAAAAAACGCGTAATTCCACAATCATTCTCTACAAAAATTCAAAGCTTTGGCAGTTCCTTTTGTAACTTGCTACAATACATATATGATATAATAACTATTCAGAGCAACCTGATCGGATAAATGGGGAAAAGGTGGAATAAACATGAAAAAAGCTTATATTATACATGAAAACAATGAGTGGACAGCTCCTTTACGTGCTGCATTACAAGCAGAAAATGTTCCCTTTGAAGAATGGCATTTACACGAAGGAACCGTTCCATTAGATGAAGCTCCTCCAGAAGGGGTTTTTTACAATCGAATGAGTGCATCATCCCATACGAGAGGGCACCGCTTCGCCCCCGAATTAACTCATGCTGTTCTCACTTGGTTAGAAGGGCACGGTAGAAAGGTACTCAATGGAAGGAACGCTTTACAACTTGAGTTGAGTAAGGTTGCTCAATATGAAGCACTAAAGCGTTTTGATATTTTAACACCGAAAACAACGGCAGCGGTGGGAGACAGTTCTTTGCTATCCGCAGCAGAAACATTCCCTACTCCTTTCATTACAAAGCATAATCGAGCAGGAAAAGGTCTAGGAGTTCATAAATTCGATTCGCCTACTGCTTTATCATCATGGTTAGAAAACGGACAACTTGAACCTTCTGTTGATGGAGTTATGTTACTTCAACAATATATTTACTCCCCTACTCAAACGATTACCCGTTGTGAGTTTGTTGGAGGAAAATTCATGTATGCTGTACGTGTCGATACTTCTGAAGGGTTTGAACTATGTCCAGCTGAGGCTTGTTCTATTGGAGATCAATTTTGTCCTACGGATGGCAGTGCTGCTCCAACAGTCAAGCCAAAGTTTGAAATAATCGATTACGACAATCCAATTATTGAAAAATATGAAACGTTTTTGCAATCTGAGGGAATTTACTTTGCTGGGATTGAGAATATTACCGATGAGCAAGGAAACATTTACACGTATGATGTAAATACGAATACAAATTATAGCCCACAGGCTGAAGAAGCTGCCAACAAGTTTTACGGAATGAAGGAAGTTGCACGTGCAATAAAAAGAGAATTAGAAGCTTTATAAATTACATTCACACCATTTTTTTAGTAGAATAGAAGTTACCATTGTAGTCTGGGAGGAATGACTGTGAAGCCAATTGACCCACGAAAGGTGCAAGAAACCCTTTCAAGTCTTATTAATAGAAAACTATATGTTCATTTAGAAACAACGAATGGTGCCTATGCCTCTCATAAAGACCAATCTTTCTTTTCCGCTGGTGCATTTATTAGAAACGCTCAGCTCACCTTTTTACAAGGATCCATAAAAGGAAACGGACCTTATCGAATCGGATTAGAAACAGAAATAGGTTGGTTATATGCAGAAGGACTCACTGATTGGGTGATTGATGACCAAAAGAGACTTTTATTTGCTGGTCATGATCCAGAAGGAAGACTAGCGATTGCTTTTGAGTTAAGCGAACTACCATTTCCTAAATAAATTCATGTGAAGCGGAGTGATTTTATGGAACGTCATGTATTAGTAGTTTTCCCACATCCTGATGATGAAGCATTTGGTGTTGCGGGAACTATTTTATCTCATACAGAAAATTCAACCCCTGTCACATATGTTTGTCTAACGTTAGGTGAAATGGGGAGAAATATGGGAAGACCTCTTATTGCTAATCGAGAAACTCTTCCGGAAATTCGAAAACAAGAATTAGATAAAGCTTGTGACATCTTAGGGATAAATGACCTAAGACGCTTTGGAATGCGGGATAAGACAATAGAGTTTACGGATCAAGAAGCGTTAATTAACCGTTTGCTAGATGTAATGGAAGAGATTAATCCATCCTTAGTCATAACGTTTTACCCAGGATATTCGGTTCATCCCGACCATGATGCTACAGGGGCAGCAGTTATTCAGGCAGTTCAACGCCTTCCAGAAAAAGATCGTCCTACCGTTCATACCATAGCATTTTCTCAAGGTTGTGAAGCAGTTATTGGAGCTCCCGACGTAATAATTGATGTAACACCTTATGCAGAAAAGAAAATTGCGGTAATGGAAGCTCACGAATCCCAAACAGCTGGAATGATTCCAACGTTAAAGAAGCAATTTAAGGAGAAAAATCAAGAAGCTATTAATAGAATTACGATGGAAAGATTTTGGACCTACCCACTTTAACATGAGAAATAGGTTTAGAAAGCGAGCATACGTTTTTATTTAAAACGTGAATGCTCGCTTTTATATCCTATAAATAGTAATTACACCCATGTTTAGAGTAATCCCTTCTAATTTCAAATATAATTTCCAGGAAATTTCTATGATTAAGAGTTGTTTTCCTCTAATTTCTCATACTTATAAGGCAACATTTTTTCTCCTGTCAATTGATGCAGGGCCTTCAACACTTTTGCAGACGAAAGTACAACAAATGGAAACGTTCGATAACGATTCGGAAAACGCGCAATGATTTCTACGTAAAGACGATCTGCTTCATATCGAATAATTTGATCTGCTTCAATGACAGTTTTAATTTTTTGAAAAACAGGAACAAACAGTACGAAACGTTTTGTAAAAACTAAATATCCTTTTCTCTCTTTTCTCATTCTTACAGCATCCACAATCAAGAAAGGTTTGTCTCCAACCATCGCCTTCACCTTTTGCTTCACCACGAAACGTGCCAACAGATCATAGCCGAATGATAGCATAAATGCTGCACTTACACATATGGCTACATACACCCAACCCCACTGCCAAAAAAGTAATGTTCCTGCTACTCCAAATAATAGCCAACTTACAACATATCGAAAATATTTTTCATAAATCGGTACGGATGGTCCAATCATACAAGTTCCTCCTTTTCTCTGTATTTAATTAGTTAATATAACATATTATTATCGTCATTAACGCTATATTCCTTTTTTGTTATAAAAATGTAATAAGCACCCCCTAAAAGAGACGGAATTCGCCTTTTTTGGAGATGCTTATCTTTCAACATGTCGCTTTTTGCATGAATTTTTACCTAAACCGAAATAAATCTCCGTAGATAATTTTGTCTGAGAAGAACAACTCCCATTCTCCCCGTTCCCTAATTTCACTACAATGAAACTCATCAACTATTTCTCCCGTTTCTATGGAAAAGCAGTCATTTTTGGAGATATATTTTTCTGAAATCACTGTTCCATCTCTTAAAACAGTAAAATCTGGTTTTTCTTCTGAAAACAAATCGCTTCCGAACATAATCTGATCGAACTGTTCCTGAATACCAAGTAAGTTTAGTACTGTCGGCATAACGTCAATTTGCCCTGAAACAGTGCTAATGGTGTTCCCGTTCATACCAGGGATATGGATGATTAGAGGAACTCTTTCTAATTTTACAGCTTCTATTGGAGTAATCTCTTTCCCTAAAAACTCGCCTACAGCTTCATTATGTGTGTCTGCTAAACCATAATGGTCTCCGTATAAAACAAGAATCGTATTTTCGTAGAGACCTTCTTCCTTCAGTCGTTCTACAAGAACACGCATTGCTTCATCTGTATATCGTACTGTCGGAAAATACCTCGATAGAATCTCACTATCACTTTCATACGGCGGTATAAAGTGGTCTTTTTCATCAAGCTCATAAGGAAAATGATTCGTTAAGGTTAATAATGTACTATAAAATGGTTGTGGAATATCTTTTATATATTCTATTGTTTGTTCTACAAAATCTATGTCCTTTAACCCCCAACCTACGGAGTTTTCTTCGGTAACTTCATAATGTTCAATAGAATAATATTTATCATACCCTAAGTTCTCATACATCACATCTCTATTATAAAAGGTCTTATCATTTGCATGAAAAGCAGCAGTAGAATAGCCTTTTTCCGATAGTATTTCTGGCAATGCTTTGTATTCATTGCTGTCATTCGTATGGAAAACAGCTCCTCTTCCTAAAGGATATAAGGAATTGTTCATCATAAATTCCGCATCCGATGTTTTACCTTGCCCTGTTTGATAATAAAAATTATCGAAATAAAAACTGTCCTCGATGAGTTCGTTTAGGAAAGGTGTTATTTCTTCCCCATTAATTGTTTCCCCGATCACAAAGTTTTCGAGTGACTCTAAAGAAACAACAATGAGATTCATATCTTTACCTTTAGCATAAAATTCACTACTTGGCGAGGTGCTATATTTCATTAGATGTTCTTCTACCCTCGACCAATCATCTTTTTCAGCGAAAACAGTTTGAGACGTCGTTGTAGTGTGAAGTAATACGTCATAAATATAAAAATTATATAACCCTATTTTTTGTACGATATGATCTCTATTAAAGGAGTGGGCGCGTGTTTCGGTAGTATCCACTTGAGAAATGACAAAAATCGTTACTAAGGCAATTCCCATAACTGCATACTTACTTTTCGACTTCCAGAAGCATGTTTGCGTTACTTGGAACCAACTTCGTTTTTTAATAAGGAAAAATAAAATGATAATTACATCAAGAAAATAAAAAATATCATACCACTGTATTAATTCCACGATACTTGTACTTAAGACCCCCATGTTCGCGCTCATGACTAACATTGGCAGTGTGATAATATCTGTAAATTCTCGATAATACACCATGTTCGCATACAAAACAGATGATAGTAAAATTGCTATACTAATGTAATACTTTGTTTGTAACTTTGGTTTTAAAAATGTTCCAACACAAAAAAGGAACAGCAAAAAGGCTAGCGGGTTAAAAGCAAAAATAAGTGTTTCTACAAATTGATTACTATTTATATGAAATGTAATACTAGAAACAATAAACGTCTTTAACCATAAAAGAGTGAGACAGAACAGCATAAAACTATGGTTTTTGACAAAGGCTTTCATAATGAGCATCCCTTTCTATTTCTTTACATTAATGTGGAATATAATTCCAACATTTTGAGTCACTATAGTTATTGACGAATCTCGTTGTGAAATAGTTTCACATATTTGTAGTTTTTCCCTTTTATATACCCTTTTTTGTTACGAAGTAAGCGCAAATCACACCATGAAGGTTGAAAGCATAGAAGACATCGTAAAGTATGAACGGATGTCGCACTTGTACACTTGGGTGAAAGGAGTGGACTGAAGCGAATGGATTTCAACTAACAAAGTTAGTCATACAAGATAAGTTAACCACTACTCAAGATTATGTATGTTCAGGGCAGCGTTTTAGGAAAACCGTTTGATTTTCTTCTCTACACATTACCTGATACAATATTCAGTAGTAAAAGATTACATATCGTCTATAATATAAATGGACTAATTTCAAAGATGGCATTGGTTCCCCTTGTTATTAAAGTATCTGGTCAAAGATCTCCACAACATATGTTCATGGAAGAGGATACTCGTGGTTTTCCAAAAAAGTACTCTTCAGAAAAACAAGGAGCAATACAGAGCCATAAAGAAAAGGGAGATGAACATGGAACAATTTGAACAAAAATTAGAAAAATACGCAGAACTAGCTGTAAAAATCGGTGTTAATATTCAAAAAGGTCAAACATTAGTGGTGAGCGCTCCAATTTCTTCTGCTGATTTTGTTCGTTTAGTTGCTAAAAAAGCATATGAAGTAGGAGCAAAAAATGTTCATGTAGAATGGAATGACGATGAACTTCTTCGAATGAAGTATGACATGGCCCCTTTTGAAGCATTTCAGGAATTTCCAAAATGGAAAGCAGACGGGTATGAGCAACTTGCAGAAGAAGGCGCTGCATTCATGACTGTGAAATCAACTGACCCTGAGCTATTAAAAGGTGTAGAACCAGAAAGAATTGCTGCAGCTAACAAAGCTTCTGGTCAAGCGATGGATACTTTTAGAGGATACATACAATCAGATAAAATTAGCTGGCTAGTTATTTCTTCTCCTTCGAAATCATGGGCAGCAAAAGTTTTCCCAGATGTTTCTGAAGAAGAACAAGAAGCAAAGCTATGGGAAGCAATGTTCGAAGCTACTCGAGTAAATACTGAAGATCCTGTTGCCGCTTGGAAAGAGCACGATCAAAATTTACAAAATAAAGCGAAATTTTTAAATGAAAAGAACTATCAACAGTTACAATTCAAAGCACCAGGAACAGATTTGTCCATCGACCTACCAGACGGTCATATCTGGCTTGGCGGTGGTGGACCAACACAAGATGGCGTTCACTTTGTTGCGAACATGCCTACGGAGGAAGTTTTCACTGCTCCGAAAAAAGATGGTGTTAACGGAACTGTATCAAATACAAAGCCATTAAATTACGGTGGAAACACAATTGATGGATTTACTCTTACATTTAAAGACGGAAAAGTCGTTGACTTTAAGGCAGAGGAAGGCGCAGATACATTAAAGCACTTGTTAGACACTGACGAAGGTGCTCGTTTCCTCGGTGAGGTGGCACTTGTTCCGCACAGTTCACCAATTTCTCAGTCTGGAATTCTATTTTACAATACGTTATACGACGAGAATGCATCTAACCACATTGCATTAGGAAGTGCCTATTCCACTTGTCTAAAAGATGGTGCAAAAATGTCAAAAGACGAACTTTCAGCACACGGCTTGAATACAAGTATTACGCATGTTGATTTCATGATCGGTTCCGCTGAGATGAATATCGATGGTGTAAAAGCTGATGGTTCTACAGAAGCTATTTTCCGAAATGGAGAATGGGCTGTTTAAAACATAATGAAAAGTTTCAGCCACTGGAATAGATTTATTTCAGTGGTTTTTTTTGTGGGTGTCCTTGCAATTTTCCGCTCAACTTATAGATTATCCCGATCGTACGGTGGAGATGAAGATATTATTTAGCTGAAATAATACCTTGCATTATTAAGTACTCTATATTACATTTAAATCAGCGAGGTGAAAAATTTGGAAATTAACAAAGAAGTTCTAAAAGGTCATATTGATACTCTCATTCTTTCCTTGTTAAAGATTAAGGCTATGTATGGATATGAAATAGCAAAGTTGGTTCGAGAAAAAACTAAAAACCAATTTGAATTAAAAGAAGGAACACTTTATTTATCATTAAAACGACTAGAGAAAAGCAAATGGATAGAGTCCTATTGGAGCGATGAACAAGGCCCAGGAGGAAGACGTAAATATTATAGATTAACCTCATTAGGTGAACATGGATTTGAAAATAAATGCAAAGAATGGGAATTTGTTAAAAATATTATTGATTCGTTTCTTGAAAGGGGAGAGAATAATTGAAACCAATTGAAGAGTACGTTAACAAGGTTTATCGGAATATGAAGGGGAACAAGAATGAAATACAAGATTTAAAAAATGAAATGAAAAGTCATTTAATTGAATCTGTTCACGAGTTGAAAATAGAAGGAAAATCTGAAAAGGAAGCAATCAAAATTGCTATTGACCGATTTGGTAAAGAAAATGAACTGCGTTCTTTAATCAATCAGGTATTTCAAACACAAAAAACATTTGGTAAAAGGCTATTGTATATTGGATTAAGTATTTTTCTTTTATCAATAATCATCTTCTTTATAACATTAATCCCAACAAACCAACTCCACGAAGAACAAATTGCAATCACTAACGAAATTTTAGAAATTATCCCAAGCAATGGACAATTAACAAAAGCAAATAAAGAACAGATTGAAGATCTCATAAAGAATGCGGAATTTTCTATTGGATCAGCGGTGGTAAAAAGCTATTTGAACGGTAATGAGGTTTTATACGAATACATCACATATGAAAACCCTCTTATGAGTAAATTTTACAGCGCTTATTACATTGGCAGAGGGTCAATTGGTGTATTTATAGAATCCGAGAATTATTCATTTTTGGGAGTATTAATTTTGCTCGTAGGTGGAACATCTTTTGTACTGTTTATTATATTATGGGTAATAATTAATACGTATAACAAACGACAAACAAAGTTATTAAACTAACATTGGTCAATACGAATTGGCATTCGGAACATTTCATTAAACACATATCAAAGTCGTAAATCTTTTAGTAATCCTCCCTATTCATATGGATCGAAATAACCATGTTCCTGCCTGTTGTTTTAGTTACTATTTAACGTGTGAATTACATTGTCTGTTAGAGACAGTTGGATATTTATGTTAAAACAAACGATACAAATATACAGAATTTGTAAAACGAAAACTTACTGAAAAGGAGGAAATATCAAATGGAAGGAACTATTCCAACACATATTGCTATTATGATGGACGGAAATGGAAGGTGGGGTAAACAAAGAGGACTTACTAGAAGTCAGGGGCATTATGCTGGTTCTAAAACTATGGAAAATATTATTAAGGACTCATTAGAAATAGGTTTAAAAGTATTGACATTGTATGCGTTTTCTACAGAAAATTGGACAAGACCTCCAAAGGAAGTTCAATACTTAATGGATTTACCTGCTAAGTTTCTAAATACAAAGTTACCTGATTTTATGGAAAATGATATAAAGATATGCATCTCTGGAGATATTGAAGGATTACCGAGTCATACTAAAAAGGCTGTAAAAAAAGCTGTTAGTGAAACAAAAAACAATAACAAGCTTATTGTAAATTTCGCGCTGAACTATGGAGGAAGACACGAGTTAATCTCCGTTGTAAAAAAAATACTAAGTGATATTCAAGATACAAAAATAACCATAGAAAATATAGACGAACAACTTGTAAATACATACCTTTACACCAGTGGTCTCCCCGAACCTGATATAATTATTAGAACTGGAGGAGAACAAAGAATTAGCAACTTTTTGTTATGGCAATCTTCAAAGTCAGAATTATGGTTTACTGATACATATTTTCCAGATTTCAATAAGAAGTTACTACTACAAGCAATTGAAGAAGTTAATAAAAGGAAAATAAAAGAATAGTTATTGCTATCATTATTGGATTCTATGTTCACCTCGGATATCATCCTAGTCACCTGTATTTTTCAATTGCACAGAGAAATTTATAGAAGAAAAGACCTTCGAATCAATCGGATTATGATTAATTTATAGATGAAAACCATTCAAATGAATCTTTCTTATTGCATATTCCCTCCCTACTCTATACATTATAATTATTGGTTTGGATAAAGGAGGCAGTATTTATATGAAAAAAGCTTTAACTATCGCAGGATCAGATACAAGTGGTGGTGCAGGTATCCAAGCAGATTTAACAACGTTCCATGAGCTTGGAGTATATGGAATGAATGCTTTGACTACTATTGTTACGATGGACCCTGATAACGGGTGGTCACACAATGTTTTTCCCCAACCTATAGAGGTTGTAGAGTCACAGCTGAATACCATCTTAGATGGAATAGGTGTAGACGCTGTAAAAACAGGTATGCTTGGATCTAGTGAAATGATTGAGTTAGCTGCGAGAAAAATGGAAGATTACGGATTAAAAAATGTGGTAGTGGATCCAGTGATGGTTTGCAAGGGAACTGACGAACCACTACACCCTGAACATACTGTTAGCTACCGGAACCATCTGGTACCAAAGGCAACCATTGTTACCCCTAACTTATTCGAAGCATCACAGCTTAGTGGAATATCTCCCATCTCCACGTTGAATGATATGAAAGCTGCTGCTGTAGAAATTAAGAAATTAGGTGCTTCCTATGTGCTGATAAAAGGTGGAAGTAATATAGGGGATTCTGCAGTGGATGTGCTATATGATGGTGAAACATTTGAATTGCTTGAGTCGGAAAAAATAGAAACTTCTTACACTCACGGAGCGGGTTGTACATATGCCGCAGCAATTTGTGCTGGTTTGGCAAATGGACTTGATGTGGTCACTTCCGTACGGCAAGCGAAAAAGTTTATCTCCAATGCAATTCAGGAATCATTCGCTTTGAACGAGTTTGTTGGACCTGTGAAACGATTTGCGAATAGAAAAGAAGAATTTACCAAACGATAGATGTTTTTAAGAGGATGTTTCGGGTAGTCTTACCTTGAAACATCCTTTTTTTTCACAAAAAATTCAATTATTCTCTTAACCTCAATAAGGAAGTCCATGTAAGAGTTTTCACCAAAAATTAATTTTTCAAAAGAATAAATAACGTTTCTAAATAATCTGAAAAATAAATACAATAGATTATCACATGTACAAGGAGGTAATTAGATGAAAGCAATTGAAAACTTTATTGGTGCTGTCAATGACATAGTTTGGGGTCCACCGATGCTTATTTTGATTGTCGGTACAGGTATTTTTTTAACGTTTCGTCTTGCATTTTTACAATTCCGTACTCTACCTTACGCTTTAAAACTTGCTTTCAGTCCTAAAGCTCAAGATAAGAAATCACCTGGAGATATTTCACATTTCCAAGCACTCACAACTGCTTTAGCAGCTACCATTGGTATCGGTAATATCGCTGGTGTAGCCACAGCTGTATTCTGGGGTGGACCTGGTGCAGTTTTTTGGATGTGGGTCTGTGCACTTTTTGGGATGGCCACAAAATATGCTGAAGCAATACTTGCTGTAAAGTACCGTGTTCAAGGAAAGAATGGCGAATTTTCTGGTGGACCAATGTACTATATTGAAAAAGGATTAAATCTCAAATGGTTAGCTGTACTATTTGCTATTTTTGGTTCTATTGCAGCCTTTGGGATTGGGAACGTTGTTCAATCAAATGAAGTTTCTTCTGTGTTGAAGAGTACATTTAGTATACCAACTTGGGTAACTGGTATTACTTTAACCATTCTTGCAGGCTTGGTTATATTGGGTGGAATAAAAAAGATAGGAAAGGTAACATCCTATGTTGTTCCTTTTATGGCTCTTTTCTATGTAGGAGCTGGACTAGTAATTATCTTTACTAATTTAAACTTAGTTCCTTCTGCAGTGAACCTTATTTTTACAGAAGCATTTACTGGTAGCGCTATTATTGGTGGAGGAATTGGGGCTGCTATTCGCTACGGTGTAACTAGGGGGGTTTTCTCCAATGAAGCAGGTTTAGGGTCTGCTCCAATTGCTGCCGCAGCGGCAAAAACAGACTACCCTGGTCGCCAAGCCCTCGTTTCCATGACTCAGGTATTTATTGATACCATTGTGGTGTGTTCTATCACTGGTATTGCTATCGTAATGGGTAACCTTTATGGTGGAGATTTAAATGGAGCAACATTAACATCACAAACCTTTGAATTCTTCTTAGGTGGAACTGGATCCGTAATTGTTGCTGTTGGTTTAGCATTCTTTGCCTTTTCTACCATACTTGGTTGGTCTTATTATGGTGAAAAGTGCTTTAATTACTTATTTAAGGAAGATAGAACAAAATTCTATCGAATCTTGTTTGTCCTGTTAATACTGGTTGGTGCCCTTGGTTCCAACGATCTTATCTGGGGATTCGCTGATGCAATGAACGCGATGATGGCCGTACCAAACTTAATTGGTCTCTTAGGTTTGTCAGGTGTTGTAGTTGCTGAAACACACCGATTCCTCAAGGTGGCCAAAGAGGAAAAAGCGGGGAAGAAAGCTTCCTAGATTGATGTAGTACTCCCGCTTTGAAAATTCGTGTTGTCTTTTTCATAGCATGTTGAGGGTCTGCCAATTTGGTGGGCTCTTTTTTGGTTGGGTTTTTGGGGTTGCTCGAGAGTGATTCATACGTTTTACTTCTTTTTTCTCCCGTTTGCTCTCAGATTTAACCTGCGACTTTGGTAGGCGCTACCTCGGTAGGCACTACCAAGTGACCTAGTCACTTTCTCACTCATGCTCCCGTTTACTCATGGATTTAACCTGGTCTTTTGGTAGGCGCTACCTCGGTACGCGCTACAAAATGACCTAGTCACTTTCTCACTTATTCTCCCGTTTGCTCGCGGATTTAACCTGCGACTTTGGTAGGCGCTACCTCGGTACGCGCTACAAAATGACCTAGTCACTTTCTCACTCATGCTCCCGTTTGCTCATGGATTTAACCTGGTCTTTTGGTAGGCGCTACCTCGGTACGCGCTACAAAATGACCTAGTCACTTTCTCACTTATGCTCCCGTTTGCTCGCGGATTTAACCTGCGACTTTGGTAGGCGCTACCTCGGTACGCGCTACAAAATGACCTAGTCACTTTGCTCCCTCATGCTCCCGTTTGCTCGCGGATTTAACCTGGTCTTTTGGTAGGCGCTACCTCGGTACGCGCTACAAAATGACCTAGTCACTTTTCTCCCTCATGCTCCCGTTTGCTCGCGGATTTAACCTGCGACTTTGGTAGGCGCTACCTCGGTACGCGCTACAATTTGACCTAGTCAAATTCTCCCTCGTTCTCCCGCTTGCTCTCGGATTTAACCTGGGCTCTTGGTAGGCGCTACCAGCTGACCGATATAATAGTAGATTCCACATACTAATAATTAACCAAATTGTTGAATAAAAATAAATTTTCTTATTGATTATTTTTTATTATTCTATTAAAATAAATTTTGTTGTATTTTTATTAATTTATGAGGTGATTATTTTGACTAATAATAACGGTAAAGAAACAGTGGTTTCCCGTTTTGCGATATGGAAGTTTCTTATTCCTTCCATCATAGGTATTGTATTGTTTATGGCTCCCTTTCCTGCTGGAGAGCGTAGCTTCAAAATCCCAGTTTCCATTATGGCTGATTGGTTAGGTGGACTGCTGGAAGGTGTATTACCAGTAATTATGATCATTCTTATTGCAGTGAGTGTGATTGGTGTGGTCATCCAGAAGTGGGTAAAACCAAAAGGAATGGTAAATAGTCCATTCTTTGTAAATTTATTTGATATTTCTCCACTGTGGTTTACTATTCGTATTGTCGCTTTCGTGTTAATTATTATGACTTTCTTTGAAGTTGGTCATGAATGGATATACGATGAATATACAGGTGGACTTTTACTTTACGATTTATTACCTATTCTCTTTACTATCTTTTTATTTGCTGGGTTGTTTTTACCATTACTATTAAACTTTGGTTTACTTGAGTTTGTTGGGGCTTTATTAACAAGGGTGATGAGACCATTATTTAGATTGCCAGGACGTTCATCTGTAGATGCACTAACTTCTTGGCTAGGTGATGGAACACTTGGGGTTATTTTAACAAACAAGCAATATGAGGAAGGATATTATTCAAAACGTGAGGCAGCGATTATCGGGACTACTTTCTCAATCGTTTCCATTACTTTCTCATTAGTTGTACTTGGATACGTTGGACTTGAGCACATGTTTTTCCAATTCTATTTAACTATATTTTTTGCTGGCTTAGTTGCAGCAATTATTATGCCGCGTATTCCACCATTATCTAGAAAATCGAATACGTATGTAAATGGAAAAGAAGCGCAGTTAGATGAATCCATTCCTTCTGGTCATACTTCTGTAAGCTGGGGTATAAAGTTGGCAAAGGTACGCGCTGATAAAAATAAAAGTGTGACAGAATTTTTCCAAGCTGGCTTTAAAAATGTGTTAGATATGTGGATTGGGGTTGTTCCTGTTGTTATGGCTATTGGAACAATCGGTGTAGTGATTGCAGAAAACACACCGTTTTTCACATGGCTAGGGGCTCCATTTGTTCCTGTACTTCAGCTGATGCAAGTTCCTGAAGCGGCAGCGGCGGCAGAAACACTAGTGGTTGGTTTTGCAGACATGTTACTTCCAGCTCTTTTTGCTGGGGATATTGAAAGTGAAATGACTCGATTCATTATTGCTAGTGTTTCCGTTACTCAGCTTGTTTACTTGTCGGAAGTTGGGGGAGTATTGTTAGGGTCAAAAATTCCTGTACGTTTTCGTGACTTAGTATTCATTTTCTTATTACGTACCATTATAACACTACCGATTATTACTTTGATTGCGCACATTATTTTTTAATATGCCAAACAAAAGCTAACGAGATGACTCATAACGTATTCACTTGTAGGGAAAAACGAGTGAACACCGGTGATTTCACAGGCTAAATTTCACAACCTGAATAACAGTATAATTCGAACGAAAAAAAGAACGGAGAATTTGTCTTCGTTCTTTTTTTCATAATTGTTTTTTCCACACACACACAAGAGAAAATCTTAACCAAGAAATTAACTCATAAAGTACAACATATTTGATTTTTCCATCACTTGAATAGCCAATAAAATTGTTTAACATACCTTACTATATGACCGCTAATAAGATTGTAATTAACAATGTGATTGCAGCTGATGATATTAATATCCCCTGAACATTGCCTTCTTTTCTCTTTTTTGTATTCTCATATTCTTTTTGAACTTTATCATGAAGATGTTCATCTGGTGGAATATGAACTGTGTAGGTTGGATTGCTCACTTTTCCTGCGTGATATACCGTTTGGTAAAAAGGAAAGGATCCAAAAAATAAAAGTAAAGTGACACCAAATCCCCACATTTTAATTATTTCTAAATCAAACGTGTTGGTATATAAAATAGAGATAAGTGCAATTAAAACATAGATTGAAAGAGATAGCAGAGTTCCATATTTAATATTTTTAATCATTAAATCCCCCTCCTCTCATTGCTATTTACGAAATAGTGAAAATTTGGTTTCAATCTCTTATTCATCTTAACGTCGATTACAAATAATTTAAGAAAAAAGTAAAAGCGCTTCTGCTATTTTCAGAAACGCTCCCTATAAGATTATAGTTTTCCAAGAATTCTCTTTAATTATTTTTTCCTGATTGCACTTCATAATTTCTTTGAATCATACCATTAGATTTAGCCATTCCAAACTTATTATAGTAAGCAACCAGGTCATCGTCGCAGCATAAGTCAACCATATATATGTCTTTTAACTCGCTAAGCATTCGTTTTACTAATTCTCTTCCAATTCCCTTCTTTTTGTACTCCGGAAGAACCTCAAGTAGTGGTATGTAAGCAGTAAGGACCTCATCACTTACGGCTGTAATAAACCCCACAACCTTCCCACTCTCTTCATCTAAAGCAACGATTACTTTCCAGCTATTTTTTAATAGTCGTAAATGCGTTTCTGGACTTGGCGGATTAGGCCAATCTACAAAAAATCCTTCCAACATTTCAGCAGTAATTCCATCTGTAGATATTTTATAAATCATATATATCAACTCCTAATTTATTTTTATCATTTAGAAAGTTGATGGGGATCAATAGAAAAGTAACAAAAAATTACCTCCAAGCTTTAATAACCTAATTTAATAATATACATAAAATACAATTCGACATATCAAATTAATTTCCTTTTTTACTACACATGTTAAAAACTATACTTTTGAGTTATAAAAATCTGTGCACTATTTATATATAATGAACCATAGTTATGGAGTTCCACTTAAATGATACAATCCACATTTTTCATCGAGAACTCACATTATTAATCTATTTTACGGAGGTGGATTGCATGGATACTGAGAGCACGGCTACTTCAGTTAATACCGTTGTAGAGAACACACAGGAGCAAATGTCTGTAGGAAGATGGTTCATCACGTTACTTTTACTGTCTCTTCCGTTTATTAACTTAATTCTTCTCTTTGTTTGGGGCTTCGGATCAGACAATCCTCGAAAAAACTATTGCAAAGCGATCTTATTATTTATGGTAATTGGCTTTATTTTTTCACTAATAACATCACTTGTCATTTTCTTTAGCTTTGGGGGACTTAGTTTGTTTCAGTTTTTCTAATCAGATTACAGAAGATATGTGGTTCTCACTACTATAAAGAAGGTAAAACCTTTTTTTGCGAATGGCTTGGTTCTCACTTTTGTGAGCCGAGCCGTTATTATTTTACTATCTATCTCTTTGTTTACAGGGAGGTAGCCACTATTCAATATCTAAATAAAAAACATAGCTTGCATTACCCTGCTCCCAACTTCCTAGAAGCTCAAAAATCTTTTTTCCCTCGTGAATGGAAAGGTTTAATTCCCTCTCTATTCCCAACACATTGTGTTCCGTATCCCATTCTCTTATCAGATATGTTATAGGCATGGTTGAAAATTCGATAGAAATATCTGCATCCGCATCTACTTTTTGTGGTTCTCTCCCTTCAACAATGGTTGAAGGTGAATCAGCATCTGCTTCGATACTTTCTGTGGTGCCATTTTCATACTTATAGGACCAGCTATACGTGCCGAGTACTGGGGTTACTTTTTCCTCACCTATAAAAATTTCTAAATTAGGTGGCTCTCGCAATTGGGCTGAAATTTCGTTTGTCTTATCATTGATGTTCGATGCACTGTTTGTTCCTGTAATATTATTAGAACACCCAAATAAAATTCCTATGAAGATAAGAATAAAAAAAACTTTGCCAAATTTCATTCTTTTCTCCTCCTTGTTTATCTGTTAGACGAAAAGAATTCAAATAAAGAGTCACTTTGGTAATATTTTTTACAGAATAGCAATCTTTATAGGGGTATCGGTATTTATTTTTCAGAAATAAGCAGATTCGTTGATTTAACAAAACGTTACAAGTTACAAGTAATTAAACATGGCTCCATTCGCAAAAAATTGTGAACGGAGCCATGTTCTATTTTGCAATAATGCTACTTCTCTTAATTAATATCCTTTCTTGAAGCATTTGTAAGACCCAATATCCGTAGATAATAATGTTCACTACTAATGTTAAACTAACCCAAGTTGGAGCCGATCCTATCAAATCGGTGATCATCCAAATGCATGTTATATACAATAAGATTCTTATGAGATTTAATCCCCATGAATTTTTATGTAAGAGTAGTATTTTCCAAGAAAAGGATTGTTCAGGAAATTTTTTAATAGAATTAACATACACAGTAAGGTAGAAAACAATAGTAAACATACCTAACATGAAAGGCGCAAATACCATAGCTAGACCTACTGCTGCAACGTTGTCAATGTCAGGGTAACTCTCTAATACAATAAGTGACGTCTCGTAAAGTTTGTACAAAGTGTAACAAGAAAAAAAGGAGATTAGTATACTCACAATAAATATTCTATTTTTATTTGGCTTCACGCTCTTAACTTCCTCCACCCCATTAGCAAAACAGCAGTGGGAATAGCTTAACCGCTCCCACTCGTTACTTCACTAATTACTTTTATCTTGAGAATCATTTTCCATTTTCTTCATTATGTAATCCACTTTCTCTTCCAGTTGTGTTAATCGTTTTTTATCTTCTTTACTTTTTCGTAGAAAAGAGACAACGAAAATGATAAGACCTATCAATAATACAAATGCAATTAATTGATATAAGACATTAATGACATTAATATTTACAAACATTACAACACCTCGTTTTCTTTTTTCAAAACTAAACTAGCTACTTCCGTTTTGCAGCCAAATTTTTAAATAACAACTCTAGTCAAATTTATAGGTTTGGCTCTGTTTTAATACAATTAGAAAAATAATACCTCCCAAAAATGTTATCATTGACACTATCAAAGTTGAAGTATCATAAAGTCCATCTAAATTATAATATATAGCATAAATGGAACCACTTACTAAACCAATCATCGCCGCATACGTTTCGATAGTGTAGTTTGCTAATAAATAACGAATTAGCTTACTGGTAAACAAAACCCCTATTACGATGCCTGTACCTATCGCTATTACAATAGGTAAATGAAATGAAATTAGAGAAGCTGTGGCTATTTCATATATTCCAAGTATAGTTAGGATTAAAGCACCACTTATTCCAGGAAGTACGAGAGCTGTACTTGCGAAAAAACCTGAAATCGTGAAGAATACATAGTCGCCAAGAGATAAGTTATTGAGGTCAATACTATTCATGTCCCCTAATAATTGTCCGATAATAACTAGGCTCAGAAACAAGAAAATGATTACATAGTGTTTTATTTGAAGGCTTCCTTTGGAATAACTAAGCGTTTCTTTATATAGGTAAGGTAAAAACCCTACAATAATACCCGCAAAAAACATGAGTGTTGGTGTACGATAAGCGTCTAATAGATAGCCAATTAAACGGAATGAAAACCAAAATCCTATTACCATTCCTGTTCCAAATGTAAATAAAAAAGGCAAAACTTCTTTTCTATGTTTCGTTGATAAACTACTTAACGAATATAGAAGTCGTTCATAAATTCCTAAAATCATTGCCACTGTACTACCACTAACACCTGGAACGGTTTCCGTTATTCCTACTGCCATACCTCGAAACAGAATTCCAAACATAATTTTTCCACACCTTAATGAGTTTTTACTTTATTCATAATCGCCATTTGCGTAAATTATTCGGACAACTTTGTTTGTTACATTTAATTTTAACATAATTAACCAAAACAGAATCCTTTAATTTACAATTCCCCTTTTAATAGATAGTATTTTTCTCGCACTAATATCGAAAAAATAGAAAAGAATACTAGATTAAACATTAAAAAAATGACTAACAAGTTGGAGTAACTTGTTAGTCAAAATTTATACTACTAATGAATCCTTTAATAAAACTCTAGTTCAATTTTTCATATCGGATTAAATACAAACCGTACTAGTTTCCTTTGTTTATAACCAATTCTCAATTATCTTTCATATACTAAATGATACATGGATCTTCTATGGGTTGGATTTTGTGGATCCACACCACAGCTCATTAGCCACCTCGCTGCATAATCTCTCGTTTGAGGTGTTATTTGTACCTCACAGCAATGGGCAAGTCTATCTACTAAACCGTACGCACCTGCTGGTGTACATAGATCATGATAGCTACACGAACGCAACACTTTATAGACTCGGTAAGCACATGCTGGGTTTGCAATACGTGAGCGAAATACGCTCATTAAATATGGGTCTACTCGTTCCATACTTTCACCACCTCTCTGTTTCCATTCTATGAAGAAAGATGGAGGTAGTAACGGCATATTCCCCGTAGCCTTGTACCTAAACTACTAATCATATAGTCTAGTTGGAAAATGTGCTTATAGTTTGCTGTGAAAATCTAGTAATACTAACTTTTCTGGTATGATTTACATTTGCAGACCGGGCATGGGTCAGTTTATGCGCGGTAGCTTTCTCTATACTCGGCTCAAGCGTCTTTATGCTCGGCTTTGGTCTTTTTATGCGCGGCATTCACACTTTTATGCTTGGCTTCGCTACTTTTATGCGCGGGTAGCATGCTCCATACGCGGGATTCCGCTCATTCCATAAAAGCCTACAGGAACAATCACAGTATACTTTCACCACCCATTCACCGGCCTGAAGGTCTACCATATTTATCCAAATAATGACTTACTGCCAGCAACGGCCAAATCGTATTATAGCTATGATAATTAATATAAAAAGTTCCTGGAAGGCCCCCTCCAGTTGGATATGACACCTCATCTACATGGTCCAGTAGAAATGTTATCCCACGGTTAATCTCTACACTTGGTTCATCATTTATTGATATAAGAGCGTCCAACGCCCAGGCGGTTTGTGGTAATGTACTAATTGGTAATCCAACGAACGTCCTTTCTACGTCACTTTTGCACGATTCTCCCCAACCACCATCTGTATTTTGAACAGAAATCAACCATTCTTCGGCTCTTTTTATAGCCACATGAGTATTTAATACACCTACAGATCTTAGTCCTGTTACCGCAGCCCATGTGCCGTATATATAGCACACTCCCCATCTTCCATACCATGCTCCAGACTCCTCTTGATTTTTTAGTAACCACTTTACTGCATTGGATACTCTAGGGTGCTCATCATTCATTTTTACATATTTTCCTAAAAACTGAAGTGTACGTCCTGTTAAATCTGCGGTTGATGGATCGATGGCTGTGTCCTTTATATTAGGAATAGGTAAATTTGCGATCAAATGCTTCCCTTTATTTTTATCAAAAGAACTCCACCCACCATCTTTGTTTTGCATAGACAATAGCCATGTTAAACCTTTATTCCAGGCTTGAAGATGGTCTTTGGAATAAAAAGTGAATGGCTGTATTGCTCGCAACGCCACTTGCGTATCGTCTATATCTGGGTGAGACGAATTATTATGGGAAAAACTCCATGCCCCCTTGGCAGTATTAGATTCGTTATTCTGTTGTTGTTGCTTTAATAAAAATTCCGCGGCGTTTCTAATTATTGAATCACTGGCTGGAACACCTGCTTCTTGCAATGCATACGTAATTAAAGCAGTATCCCAAATGGTTGAAGAAGCATTTTGGATATGCATCTCCTTATCTATTTCAGTAGCAGATTTTTTTATTCCATTAATGGCATGTTTTATTAATGGCGATGTAGCATCATATCCAAATGCTAAAAGACTATAAATCATATAAACTGTTGCTGTTACATAACTACCTAACGTTCCATCTCCTTCAATACGATCTAGAATATAGTTTTCAGCTCGTTGGAGTGCTTTTCTTTGTAAAAAATTTGTTTTGTGGTACGGACTTCCTTCCAGTTGTTTCGAAAGGCGACGTTTTACCTTATCTTCTAGAATTAAGTGTGTAATGGAAGGTAAACCAGAGTTTTTTATTGCAAAGCGTTTCTTCGCTGCAACCAATACAGAAGCAAAGTGAACCTTTACATATGATGTCATATTTTCAAAACTGGATGGAAAAATTTTAGGAAGTAAGATGGTCGTGAGCGGTATTGGGAAAAAGGTAGGCCATGGATATAATCCGTTTAGAGCTAACATAAATTTTGTTGAAACATGTGCCGCTTTCACTCCGCCTTGCTTCAGAATAAAGTTTTCAGCAAGCTTCATTTCTTTATGATTCTTCGTTCTCTTTTCGGAAAACAATAGTGCCGTATAGGCCTCAATTGTTGCAGATAAATTCCCTTCCTCCTCATCTTCATACAATTTCCAAGCACCGTTTGGCAATTGAGTAGAGAGAATTCGATTTGCTAACATAGTAATGAATGGTTCTTCCTGATAATTTAATGCCGTCAAAACAATAATCATATAAGCATCCGTAATTGGCCCATTTTCACAAGGGTAATTCCAAGAACCATCATCGAACTGCTCATCCCTGAGGCAAGAGATGAGCTTTTGTTGATACTTCTTTAATTTTGATTCCAATTCCATAACCATAACGAAGCTCCTCTTCACCGTTTCAAGATTCATACCTTTAACATATGAAGAGATACGAAAGATGGACTGAGGTAAACGTTTAGAATAAGGAGTTTTCTTTTTGGCACAGGAATGCTAGATTATATCAGGGATGAATGTCTCTTTACCATGTAGTTCAAGAACAAAATTTGCTTTATCCCTGCTTATGGCGGGGATTTTTAATGCTCCCCCCTTAATCTAATGGTACTTGTGCAACCCAATGGACATATTAATAATGTATTTGTAAGATTTATGTCTACAATTGTAAGATTACCCTCCACATTTGTAAGATTTCACTCCAAAATTGTAAGATTTTCCCCCTCAATTGTAAGATTAGCCAATTAACTGGAAACTACCACCCCACAACAACCAAAAAACACCTCAAAAAACCCCCTGAAAAGGGTTTTTTGAGATGTTCATCACACTTATTTTTTCTCCATATGAGGATTAACTGAAACCATGTTCAACTTTAAGCGAAAAATCATAGTTTTCCCCAACAAAAGCTGGAAACCCAACTACAGCGTCAATTTTATGTGCGAATTTCTCGATTTTATGTGCGAGTTGAGTGAATATATGTGCGGATTTTCATCTTTTATGTGCGGATTCCTCGAATATATGTGCAGATCCCCGTCTTCGATACAATTTACAACTTTTCACTTCAACCAAAACACAATCACTGAACCGTATACCCTCCATCCATCACAACTGCTTGCCCAGTTATCCCACTAGCTTTTTCGCTCGCTAAAAATATCGAGTAATCAGCAATCTCCTCTACAGACAACAACCTTTTTTGAGGTACAAGCGGATAAATTACCTCATCTAAAACCTGTTCCAAAGATACGTTTCTCGTACTCGCCAAATCTGCTAGTTGGTTTTGAACAAGTGGGGTGTCCACATATCCTGGGCATAGTGCATTTACTGTTATACCATCTAACGCTGTTTCCAATGCTGCAACCTTCGTTAACCCAATCAAACCATGCTTTGCACTGTTATAAGCTGATTTTCCAGCAAAACCAATGAGACCATTTATTGAAGCTAAGTGCAGAATTCGTCCGTATTTCTTTTGCTTCATATGAGGAAGAATGTTCTTCATTGTTAAAAACGGTCCAAAACACATGACTCGCCATAGCTTCTCAAACATGTCACTAGGATAATTTTCTAATAGTGAAACGTATTGAAGGCCAGCGCTATTAACCAATACATCTATCTTTCCATGCTTACTGATGATGGAGTTGATAGTTTCGCTTACCTCGCTTTCGTTTGTAATATCAAAAGGAGATACATATAAGCTAGTGTTTGCCACCTCTGTCTCCACTGAATGTTTCATGACTGAGAGTTGTTCTCTATAAATATCACAAGCGATGACTGTAGCTCCTTGCTCCACGAACTTTAACGCAATTCCCTTCCCAATACCGCTAGCTGCTCCCGTCACAACTACGACTTTATCTACCCATTCATTCAAGCTACACTCCCCCATTTCTTGATAAGAAAATTAATACCAAAATCGATCTCTGCAACATAAGTTGTATCAAAAAACAGTAACAAACCAGTAACAAAAGTTCACAAAACCCTCACAGGTCTGGTCCCCGAACAAAAATTCGGGGACCAGACCTGTGAACTTCAAGTACTAAATTTACTGAAGGAACTTCGTACAGTGTTGGATTTCGTTTTGTTTAGCAAACCCATCCGGCGGCTTATAACTTAACCAACTGGTTGCGCGACCTTTTTTCCAGAAGGACAGAAGACCATGCAAATCGAAACCATACGTACACAGATTATTAAGGTTGCTAGTAAATTAGTGAAGTCAGGACGCTCTTTGTATTTTAAACTAAACTTGCTTCAAGTTTCATGTACCAAGAATTCTTTTGGCAAGTACTTCAGCGAGACCATAAACTGAAATTTGAATAAGAAATTATCTTGTAGGCAATTTTAAAACACCAAACTATGATTTGAAATAATATGAGGTGACTTATCGATTTTTTGGTTATGACTTAACTTCGAAGTATGAATAATTCAATTAATTGATTTAATACTTCTCTACTAAACTAGTAAATTGTCGTTGCTAAAACTATAATAAGATAAATTAAAAAAATACAACAAAAAAGGAGTTTTTTGTTAATAAAAAAGTCTTTATTTAGTAGTTTAGTATTCTTATTCTTTTTAAGTATTTCCCATAGCGTTTTTGCGGGTGAAAATGTGACCTCATTTAATTCCAATGCTGAAGGGAACACTCAATTAGCAACTGTCGAGATTTACGATAAAAATGATAATTTAGTAGAGACTATTTATTATGAAGAAGAAAAAAAAAGGTCTACAAAAATCTTTAATGGCCTCTTGGACTACATATAATATTGGTAGAACAACTTTTTCTAATTTTATTTGGGTCAACAATGGGATCTACTTTTATAATCCTGGAGTTATGAGTGTGGAATTGATGAATAGGGTTGATGCTTTTGCTATTGAAGTTTATGAGCTCGGTGGTGTTTATGCGGGGAAAGCAGTTTGGAGAAATCGTGCAGGTTGGGTTGCACTTGATTGGCGAGATACAACCCTAGTCACACATCCAGGTGGTTATGGATTTAGATTTGTAAATGAAGGAAACACCAGTGTTGTGAATATTTTACATGGTGCTCTTGAATATGGATATAGGAATGTCATAATAAGGGAATAATTCTAGCATTGGTAAAAGTCAACTATGATGACTTTTACCAATATTCATTATGAATTTTAAATTTATTTATAATATAACTGTCGGATTAATTTGTCTAGTGGTAAATCTATGATAAATTTTATTGTAATAGAATTATATAGGAAGATATCGCTGTTACTATGAAAAGACTATAAAGGGGAAATTATATAAATGAAATATATTATACAATATATTTTAGTGTCGATACTTTTGTTATTGTCAACATTTGCTGCTTGGTACGAAGGGAGTGCAATAAGGTACTACCCAGAGGAATGGAAAAACACTGCATTGTTTTCAAGAGTTCTAAATGGAGAGATTATAAATAGCTCAGAAATATCACAACTTGACCATTTCATATATGCAGCAAAATTTACTCCGCTATATCCAACTTTAATTATTTTGTGCTTGTCATATATAATAATTTTAAGTGGTTATATGTTATTTAAAAATAATATGAAAAAAATCACTATTTTTTACTTATCTATAGGTGCTCTTTACATTTTTCTTGGAATTACAGTTTCTAACTCATCAACAATAGGCGGAAGATATATGACTATGACTTTCGTAACTGTTGGTATTATTAATTTGAGTTTAGTTTTTTTATCTTTCCTAAGTATGAAAAAGAATATGAGTTAATTATGAGATTGGTCTCCCTCATGGGGGAGTATGGTGTAAAGGTATTTAAATGTCTCCAAAACCTCTCAGTTTATATACCAGTAAGCAAAAAGCTTTGTCACAAGCACTAATAATTTTTCACTAGGAAGTTTTCGAACAATATTAAAACTGTCGTATAATTAAGGGTGAGTATTTTGAAATGGAGGTTGAATAAGAGCATGAGAAAACTTGATGGATACGAAGCAGAGTTGATTAAAAGCATTATCGGTTATCCTGATGGAGAATCAGTCATAGAGTTAGACAGAAAAAATATCATTTAAGTTTAATTGAAAAACCAGACCTGTGAATTTTATGTGTTTACCATACTAAATATAAGAAGATGGTCGTCGCCTAATGGACTGTGGCATCTACTTAGTCAAAATTTAGGGGGTTGCCCAGTGTAATAATCAACATCAACGTTTTTCAAAGACGTTACAGTAAAATATCCACTACCAACAATTATGTTAGGTAGAGGATATGAAAAAGCAGGTTTTACTGTATAACTCTGTTATTTAAATTTATCAATTACTTGCTTTTTTAGGTTATTAAAATGAGCAATCTCATTATCATCACCAAAAAACTCCACATCTTTTACATCCTTATATCTGTTTAAAGTAGTGACAGGTTTTACCTCTCGAGTGCTAGTCATGTCATATTTCCCTTGGTACATCCCTGTAATAATGCCTCCGTAATATTGATGATCTTTAAAATAAGCTGGTTCATTCACAATAATGATTTCATTATTACTTAGGGAACCCTTGTAAACTTCTAAAATTTCCACCGCACTTTGTGTACCACTTACACCAGGATCAGTCGAATCGTATTCATCCTTCCACGTTACAAGTTGCCTATCGCCCGTTACTTTCACTTTAACAATATGGTCTGAATATTGCTCCAACTCTTCCACCTTATGATAAAGTTGATAATCATAGTTACCGGCATTAATTACTGTGGCAGTTTCGTCAATGTATTTTTCACTTGGATCCAACTCCAAGTTCTGACTAGATGTTTGATTATCATTATTATGAAATACAGTAAAAATAATACCACTAACCAATATGATTGAAATTAAAGAAGTGAATAATATAATTTTTTTCTGCTTACTTCTTTCCTCCATAGATTCTATTCCCTTCCTAATATTTCCACGCTAAATTAGATTTGTCGTGTAGCTTGGGGTACATACTAAGGTTCTTCCCCTGTACACATTACAGATTTTTTTATATGAGACTCTTGATGCCTTAAGCTAAGGGCATGCCCGAATTCTTTAATAACCTTTGTTACTTCCAATGGTACGGAATACTTCCCACCACCCATGACCGCGTCGTTCTTCTTACCTCACTTTCCATATAATAATTTCATAGTAACCCATTTTTTTTGGTTAAAACAAGATAATTTTACACTTTTTTGTAATCTTTCTATACACTAGTCTCTTAGTTATTTACTTCCCAACAATATTCTTAACTCGTAGTCATCGTAAATTCGGGAACCAGACCTGTGAATTTTTCTTTCACAATATTGTACGTGGCCCTAGTCCCTTGTCTATAATGGGGATGAGGTGATTTTGATGCGGTCGAAGCAAGAAATACGTGAGGAAATATGGGAAAAGATGATGACGGAGAAAGTGGGAAGATTTCCTTTTCCATTAAAGGGGAGAATCCCTAATTTTAAAGGAGCTGAAAAAGCAGCTCAATTTGTTTTTCAAATGGAAGAATACATACATGCAAAGGTTGTGAAGGTGAATCCTGACTCACCACAACTTCCTATTCGTGCACAAGTTTTAAAAGATGGTAAAACATTACTAGTTCCTACCCCAAGATTAAAGGATGGGTTTATTAAAGTGGACCCTGCTAATGTTCCTCCAGGAGAAGAGAAAAAAGCAGCAAGTTTAAAGAATATCCACCAATATGGGAAGGTGATTCCCTTAACTGAATTACCTAAAATCGATCTGTTTTTCGCCGGTTCCGTAGCGCTACATAGCGATGGTCGAAGAATAGGAAAAGGGGAAGGCTATGCTGATAGAGAGTATGCCATCTTAAGGGAATTAGGAAACCCACCTATCCCCATCGTAGGAACAATCAATTCCGTACAATTAGTAGATGAAGAAATTCCAATAGATGAGTACGATTTAACTTGTGACTGGATTGCAACCGAAGAGGGCTTACTGAAAACAGATTCTCCCTATCCTAAACCAGAAGGAATTATTTGGTCCGAGGTTAGTGAAAAAGAAATGGAAGAAATGCCAGTATTAAAAGAAATTTGGAATCTAACGAAAGGTTCCAAATCATAATTTGGGTTAGGTGTGAAATAGTCTATGGAAATTCTAGTAGTAAGACATGGGGAGTCTCTCGGGGATATTGAACAACGACATGAAGGTAGAGCTGATTTACCATTAACAGAAAAAGGGATAGAGCAAGCTCTTTTAGCTGCAAAGTGGATACAACATAATTATCCTCCAACCAAAATTATCACTAGTCCTTTGCAACGAGCATCAAAAACAGCAGCTATTATTTCTTCTGAAGCTACGGGAGTACCTGTACAAACATCAGAAGAACTAATGGAATGGAACAATGGGCTTCTAGCAGGAATGCTCCGTTCAGAATCTGCCATAATGTATCCTCTTCCAGAGGGAGGAAGAAAAGCTCATGATACTTTCTATGAGTGTGAGTCTGCTATAGCGTTCCGTTCTCGTGCAGAGCATTTTTGGTCCAAACTGTTAGACTCTAATTTAAATAATAACAACGAAAGAGTTTGTCTAGTTTCTCACGGTGGAATGATTAACATGCTTTATCGCTGCTTTTTAAACCTTCCTATAATAACAGAAGTGAATATCAGAACAGGTGATACTGGGATACATCTATGGGAAGTAGATGGCAAAGAACGAATTGTTACTTTCTCAAATTACTTAGGGCACCTTGATAATAAGTAAAGCATAAAAACACAATTTAAATTTAACCAAATAGTATGCGTTAGTAAAATTTCGAGTTGCAATGTTGCAGCTCTTTTTTATGTTCATAAAATGGAAAATAGTGTTAACGAAAAGGGAGATTTTTTTAATTGCAGCATTAAAGGATTAAATTAAGGCGCACTATACCGGTAACGAAATTTTCGAGAGGAATCTCAGGGGTTGTTTGTTATATAATTTAATGACTATTTCCAGAATTGATTTCTTCCGTAATCTTAAATTGTTATAATGAATGCAAGAGTCTTAATGAGAGGAATGATACCATTGGCTATGGATGAATCTAAAGCAAAAGTTGGAATTAATCCTGAATTCTTGCCTTTTCTAAAAGGGGCACATGTAAATTCAGTTGATGAAGATGTTAATATTTCACTAGCCATGTATTTGTTTACTGCAAGAAAAATAACACTCGCACGAGCAGATGAGCTAGGTGGTAAAAGCATATCAGATTTTATTCAAATCTTAATTGATCATAATATTCATTGGGCTGAATATACAGATGAGCAAAAAAATCAAGATGATGAAACAATTGAGTTTATTCTAAAAGAAGATGGCAAAGGGAAACAAGATGAAAGCGATATGTAATACTAGTCCTATTATCGGGTTATCTATCATTGGTCGTCTTGATCTACTGTGGAACTTTTTGATATCTATATACCACAAGCAGTATATAATGAAGTTGTGAATTAAGTGGTTATATGTTATTTAAAAATAATATGAAAAAAATCACAATTTTTTACTTATCTATAGGTGTTCTTTACATTTTTCTTGGAATTACAGTGTCTAACTCACCAACAATAGGCGGAAGATATATGACTATGACTTTCGTAACTGTTGGTATTATTAATTTGAGTTTAGTTTTTTTATCTTTCCCAAGTATGAAAAAGAATATGGGTTAATTATGAGATTGGTCTCCCTCATGGGAGTATGGTGTAAAGGTATTTAATTGTCTCCAAAACCTCTCAGTTTATACACCAGTAAGCAAAGAGCTTTGTCATAAGCACTAATTATTTTCCACTATGAAGTTTTCGAACTATATTAAAACTGTCGTATAATAATTAAGGGTAAGTATTTTGAAATGGAGGTTGAATAAGAATATGAGAAAACTTAATGGATACGAAGCAGAGTTGATTAAAAGTATTATCCTTGATGGAGAATCAGTCATAGAGTTAGACGGAAAAAAATATCATTTAAGTTTAATTGAAAAACCAGAAACTACTGTAAAAGAAGATATTGATGCTGATCCAGAGCTAAAACAAAAATTACTCCAAGCAAAGAAGGATATAGTAGATGAGAAAGTTTATTCAACTGAAGACGTATTAGAGATGATTGAACAAGGTGAAATATAGATGGAAATTAAATGGACACATCAAGCATTAAAAGGATTTCGTAACATTCATAGTCAGCACTTCACTTTACAAGAGACAAAGGAATATAAGAAAAGCCTAGTAAAAAATATCGAAGAAAAGGTTTCTTTGTTAGGTACTAGTATCCCAGTAAATAAACCAGAATGGGAAGGCAGTTATAAAATAATTATTGATAAATATATTATTTACTATTCGTTGTCAGATGACCGAACAACATGTTATATAGAATATTTTAAGCACTCTAGACAAAGACGGTAGCTAGGAATGATTTTAAAGTAATTTAAAATGTCATTCCTAGCTTATTTTTGTACAGTATGTAGTGCTACGGTGATACGTTAGTGAAAATCTGATTGCAGCATTAAAAGACTAAATTTAAAGCGTTCTATACCAACTCAATCAAGTGTCTTTCTTTAACTCAAGTTTTATTCTAAGAAAAGTAGCAGTAGTATAATACATGAAATCGATATGGTATTATTACAAAAAGAAAACATAATGGTGGTGATAACTATGGGAGAAATCCTTACTTCCGAAGAGCTTTTGAAGTATATCTCTAATATGGATAGTGAGAATTCTGTATTTCAGTTTTCAATTCCTGGAAAGGGGAAATTTGCACTTGTTCTTCAAGAAGAAGATGAGCAATCCATACAAGTTGACGCTGAGAAAAATCTTGAACTAAAGCGTATGCTAAAGGAAAGTATGGAACAGTACGAAAATGGACAGGGCATGACTACCACAGAGTTATTAAAATCACTATCCAAAAAGGACTTTATGTAATGTATGCCCGGAACGTTATTTGGTCCCCTGCTGTTATGGAAAAACTTACTTTATTTAGAAGTAAGAGATTTACACCAGAAGAAACATTAGACTTTATTTCTCAGTTTATTATAGAAGCTGAGAATGTCTTAGAGGATGATATTATTGGTAAATCCTATACAGAAGAATTCGGTAAATACAAAGGTATTTTTAGAGTTGTGGTTAAGAGATTTAGGGAATATTACAAATTAATCGATTAGGATGTTGTTATTTAAACGTATTATTCCCTGGTGAAAAATAAATAGACCTCTCACGTGACCATACAATTAAAAGGTGATACAGGAATTCACCTATGGGCAGTTCACGGAAATAAAAGAACTGTTTCTTTCTCCAATTAACTAGGTCATCTATCAACATAGGAACAGGGTCATACATCCTCTGTAATCCAAGGAAGTATGACCCCTTCTTTTAGTAAAACTTCTTTATCGTTTTCGAAAGTTTCTTCATCTTCTGTTTTTCCACAAGCTGAGCCTTCAAATTTGCTTTTCTTTCTAAATGAGCAATTTCCTTTTGCAACTTCACATAGCTATCATAACGCCCACGGTCTAGCTCTCCACTATCAATTGCTCCCTGCACTGCACACCCTGGCTCACTCTGATGACCACAGTCTCGAAAACGACATTGTTCCCCCAACTTCTCTACATCTTCAAAGCTCTGCTTAAATCCATCCTCTGATTCCCAAAGCTGCAGCTCCCGCATCCCGGGAGTATCCACAAGTACGCCTCCGCTTGAAAGCAAGAACAATTCTCTGTGTGTTGTGGTATGTCTCCCTTTCGCGTCATCCTCACGAATATCTTGAACGAGTTGAATTTCTTCCCCTAATAATGTGTTAATTATCGTTGACTTTCCAACACCAGAAGAACCTAACAATGCTACGGTTTGACCTTCTTGGCAGTATGAACGAAGTGACTCCATTCCTTCTGCTAACACAGCGCTCACTTTGTGCACAGGAACCCCGAAAGCGACTCCTTCAACATCTGCAATCCTTTCCGCTAATTCACCTTCATCACACAAATCGGCCTTGCTCAATACGATCACAGGATTAGCTCCACTTTCCCAAGCCAGTGTTAAATACCGCTCTAACCTACGTAAATTAAAGTCTTTATTCACTGCCATTACTAGAAAAATAGAGTCCACATTCGTTGCAACAATTTGTTCATCTGTCTTTAATCCAGCAACTTTTCTTGAGAAACAGCTTGTTCTCTCTAGTACTTTGTGAATCGTACCTTTCTCTTCATCCTTCCAAGGGTCTAAAACAACCCAATCACCAACAGCAGGAAAATCTTCTCGTGCCAAAGCCTCAAAACGAAATTTACCGGAAACTTCACAAGAAAGAATTCCTTTTTCAGCCCACACTCGATATAACCCTTTTTGCTCTTCGATTACTCTTCCTACTATTTTATTATCTGTTAAAAATACTCTCGCTTTATTTTCCCATTCACTATTCCATCCATATTGTTTTATCAACATTAGTTCCTCCTAAATTATCCCTCGTTTTTAAAAATGTTAGAACACAAAAAAACCATCGACTCTTCTTCAGCCCATGGGAAAAATAACAAGGTTATACGTTAGTTGGAAACTAATGAAATACATAAAAATAAATTTAGGTAACCAGAAATAAACCTTCCATGGGCTGTTCATATGCTATTGGTAACGTATAATTCGTATTAAATTTGCGCATAAACACACACCCCCTTGGATTGGCTATTTCATTACCATTATATTCCTACCTGTTCCATTTGTAAATAGTGGAAAGTTCCGTTACTGATTGGTCGCTATTAAGATCAGCTTTTTATCTAAGGAATTAACAAAGTGAGACTACTGCTCAAATTGACTTGTGTATGGTTTCTGTTTCTTAGTCCAATGACCTCTATTTAATATATATTAAAGAGAAGTGCTTGATTTACTGTGTTTTTATAGTCTATTCGTAAAGATTCTTGTTTTAGTAACGAAACAATTATTGCCAATTTTCTGTACATTACAATAAAGTAATAGTAAGTATTATTAAATAGTGGGAGGGTTGACTTATAGAAGAATGGGTAATTGTTGTTATTATTGTAACGATCGCTTATACACCAATTCTATACAGATTCCAAAAGCGACTTAATGAACTAGAAGAAGAAGTGAAAAGGCTGAGTAAGCAGAATCATGATAGTTAAATTTTACGACCTCCAATCAGAGGTCTTTTTTATTGTTGGAACCTATTTATCCTGTTCTTTAGACAACTATGAAAGTAGTTTACGTTGAACTTAGTGGTGCAAACTTTGACCCGTGATTTTTGTCTCTCGATAATATTCTAGTGTTTAAACCCTTACATTTTTACGAATATCTAAGAATTTCTCACTGAATCTGTAGATAACAGACAATCTATTAGTGTTTTTTAAGGAGAAACTATCGCACCCTCACCATCAACCCCAACCAATCCTCCAACAATTTTACACATCTTACGAACCCCATATCATTTTACTTCCACCTCAAAAGTGAGCAATAATAATATCGTAACCATAACAAGTAAGGAGCACACTTTATGAAACTTCGAACACTACTAAACATTATCGGGGCTTTATCTGTATACAATATCATCGTTTTTTACATCGGCTGGAACGGGTGGGTATGGCTTCAAACCATCACGAATGACGTCAATCTGCCAATATACACAATCATCATTCTTCTCCTAGCTTACGGATTCATGATCGACCGCTACATTCATTTCACTAATTTTTTCAAAATAATCGGTTCTTACTGGATTGCCCTTGTTCAATATTCACTACTTGTATTACCAATCGCCAACATAACTGCATTGCTCCTAAGGTTTAGTCCTTATGACCAAGAACTCATTACGTTTTGGACAGGTATCGTCACACTAATCACCTTTACCGTTATTTTTACATACGGCGCTGTCCAAGCTTACTCACCAATAATAAGAAAGTATGAAATTACCATACCGAAACAAAGCAAAGATCAGCAATCTCTTCGAATAGCGATGGCTTCCGATATGCACTTCGGACTTTTGTCAGGCAGAGCACATGCACAAAGACTCGTGGATTGCGTTAACAAGATCAAGCCTGACTTGATCCTCCTTGCTGGTGATATTGTGGACGATGATCCGAAAGAGTTTCAAGCGAAAAAAATGGACGCCATACTTAAGCAAATGGACGCTCCACTCGGCAAATACGGTGTATTAGGCAACCACGAATATTATGGAAAACAAATCCCAGAATTTGTCGCTGCAATGAAGGAAATAAATATTACGATTCTACAAGATGAGATTATACAATTAGAAAACAATGTCACGATTGTTGGAAGAAAAGACAAGACTGATAGAAAACGCCAGTCCATCGAAGAACTGCTTCAAGACACAGACAAAAACACCCCAATCATCCTGCTAGATCACCAACCTCTCGAGTTGGAGCAAGCGATGAATCAAGGAGTAGATATAAGTCTCTCAGGGCACACACACCGTAGGCAAATGTGGCCCAACCATATTTTTACAAGAAGAATCTTCGAACTAGATTATGGCTACAAACACAAAAACCAGCTTCACGCATTTGTATCTTCCGGTTTCGGCTTTTGGGGTCCACCTGTGAGATTAGGCAGTAGATCAGAAGTTCTCCAAATTGATATAAAATTTATATCTTAACTTCAAAAACACAAAGTGGGCATTGAAAAAGAGTAAGTAGTTTCGATTGTGATGAGAAAATTCAAATAGAACCGTAATTACTAGTCCAAAAAGATAGCTAATTGGACTAGTTATATTATTGATATAATAAAGGCTTTCTTAATTTGGTCTTTAATCTCCCCACAGCCTTTCAATTAATATAAATACAGTTAATTTCATTTCTTGCATCACACGATCTCTTTCGCAATAAGTTCACAGTATAATGCGCATATTACAATGGCACGAAGGTTCTTCGTACCATTGTTTTTATATTTGCTTATTTCACTAACCCGTTTGTTGAAGTAAAGAGGTTTTCTTGGAAATTTATTAGATAAACTTACCTAATCGCCAAGTCCATGTATCCTTTTCCTAACCAGTGAAATAAAATAAGCGGAGAAATATCGTTTAAAATCAAAATTCACCTAATTTCTTAGCAAATAAGTGGAGTTTTTCCGACTACGCAAAGGAAACTCCCCCTTTTTAAATAGATTTAAGTAAATAAGCGGAATTTCTCCTTTTATTCAAAGTAATTTCCGTGCTATTTATTGAATAAGGGAAAATTCTCCGTTTATTTATTCCATTGAGCATATCTCCTCGTTTCTTTCATTACAATGCTTGAAATTCATTAAAACACTGATATACAAGAAAAAATCATGCTTGCGAATGGCTTGTTTGCACTCCTGAAGTAAACCCGTTTTTTCAACGCCCACTAACTTTTATTTCAATATCCGGAACCCATACCCCTCTATCGCCAAAGGCCCAGCCAAACTAACTTTTCCCCCGGAAAACAAATCAATCCCCGCTAAACCATCAAATCCAGGAACAGCCACCTCAACCACTTCATCACTATTATTCAACACAAACACCAATCGCTCAACGCTCTCCGAAACCTTCTCATACACAACCGTATTTCCATCCACAGATAGGAATCGAAACTCTCCCTTACTTCCAAACGCATCATACGACTTGCGAAGCGAAATCAACTTCTGAACAAATCGAAACAATTCTAAATCCTGCTTATTCTCATCCCATTCCATACACTCTCGACAACCAGGATCGATGCCACCAGTCATTCCAATCTCATCTCCATAATAAATACACGGAGTGCCTACGAACGACATTTGGAATACATACATCAACCGGGCTACATCCTTGTTTTCATCCGCAATTGTCAATACCCTCGCCGTATCGTGACTTCCCAGCAAATTAAAGCCAACCTCATTCACATTACGAGGATACATATGAAGAACACCTGATATTATATCAGCAAACTTCTCCCCCGTCGTCACCCGTTTCGCAAAGAAATCAAGAACCGCATCTGTAAACGGATAATTCATCACCGCATCAAACTGATCTCCCTGAAGCCATGGCATAGAATCGTGCCAAATCTCCCCTAAAATATACACATCAGGCTTCACCGACTTCACCACATCACGGAACTCACGCCAAAATCCATGATCCACTTCGTTCGCCACATCCAAACGCCAGCCATCAATATCAAATTCTTCAATCCAATAACGAGACACATCGAGCAGGTACTTCTTCACCTCAGGATTTTGCGTATTCAACTTCGGCATCGATGCCCCAAACGAAAACACATCATAATTAGGCAAAGGCTCCGTTTTCACAGGAAACTCTCGTAAATGGAACCAATCTACGTACCTAGACGTCTCTCCATTTTTCAACACATCCTGAAACGGTTCGAAAAAGTAGCCACTATGATTAAACACGGCATCCAACATAATCCGAATTCCCCGCTTATGACACTCCTGAACAAGCTCCCGAAACTTCTCCTTATCCCCAAACTGCGGATCAATCTCCATATAATCAATCGTATCGTATTTGTGATTCGACTTCGCTTTAAAAAATGGCGTAAAGTAGATACCGGAGATACCTAAAACCTCTAGATAATCTAAATGATCAATCACACCTTGGAAATCCCCGCCAAAGAAATTATTATATTGCGGTTCCTCACTCCCCCAAGGCAACGTACCCTCAGGATCATTCGTCACATCCCCGTTTCCAAATCGCTCCGGAAAAATCTGATACCAAACCGTATCCTTCACCCACTCTGGCGCATGAAACGCATCACTATTATGCACAAACGGGAAACAAAAGTGATACCGAATATCATCCTTCAAAACCTCATCATAAAAACCCTTCTCCGTATACACAAGCTCCTCCACACCATCACTCAACTGAAAACAATAACGAAGGCGACGGAACGCGGGCTCCACATCCACAAACCAATAATCAAACAAAGCATCGGATCCAGAAACACGCATCTCCTTCGACTCCACCTGCCAAACCCCATCCACCAAGTGATAAGGATCCCCATACACAAGCGTCGCCGACCTCACATCATCCTTCTTCGTTTTCAAAAAAATGTGCAACAAATTCCCTTTATATATGTACGCAAAATTGTTTTTTGGCCGATGATAAATCGCTTCTCTTAACATAATCCTCCACCTTTCTTTGATCACAACTATAGAAAAAAGGCGACCCGAAAAGCAAATTTTCACTTTTGAGCCCACCTTTTTTATGAAAAACATATGATCCCTTTCCCTACTTAGTGGAAAAGAAAGAGTTCGTTCCCTACCCTTTCGTTCCTCCTGCAGTCAACCCTGCAATCAAGTAACGTTGCAAGAATAAGAACACTAACGCAATAGGAATCGCTACTAAAATAGCACCAGCTGCGAATCGAGTAAAGTTATTATCAAATTCATTACTTACGAAATTGAAAAGTCCAAGTGCCAACGTAAATTTGTCCTCACTTCGAAGAACAATTCGCGGTAGCAAGAAGTCCATGAATGGCGTCATAAATTGGAACAATGCAACAACTGCCAAGATCGGCTTCGCTAATGGAAGCATGATTTGGAAAAAAATTCGCAAATGCCCTGCACCATCGATTTTTGCCGCTTCATCTAACTCTCTCGGTATCGTATCAAAATAACCTTTTACCAAGAACGTCATCATTGGAACACTCGCACCAACGTAGATGATAATTAACCCAGTTAACGAGTTTAATAGTCCTACTAAGCTAAGTAGCAAATAGATCGCCACCATGGCCATTAAAATTGGGAACATTTGTAGAACAAGTAAAATGAAAATCCCATTTTTTCTACCTACGAATTTGTAACGGGCAAAAGCATAGGCAGTTAATGTAGCTACTAATACCGAGAACAGTGACGTAAATCCTGCAACAATTAAACTATTTTTATACCAAGTAACATAACGACCTCGTGGGTCATCAAAGAATAACCAGCGATAATGCTCCAAACTCCAGTTTTCCGGAATCATACTAGCAGAGAACATACTTCGCCCTGGGTTTAAGGACATCCCTACTGCCCAAAGAAGGGGATAAGCAATAATGACGAACATAACCGCAAAAATAAGGTAAATACCAACAAGCTCTAGTCTATTTTTCGTTTTCATATTCATTAGTACACTTTCCCCTCCTCTTTAAACGATCTTGTCTTACGGAATTGGAAGAATGCAAATACTGCTACGATGAAACCAATAATCATCGAAATAGCTGCAGCAATACTATAGTTTTGCTGCTGGAACGTTAAACTGTACACCCAGGAAATAAGGATGTCTGTTCCCCCTGCATTTTGGCCACGTACCGCCGGACCGCCTTCATTAAATAGATAAATAATATTAAAGTTATTAAAGTTATGCGTATACTGCATGATCATTAGCGGCGCAGTTGCGAACATAACATGTGGGAATGTAATTGCTTTAAATTTTTGCCAACGATTCGCACCATCCACAGTTGCTGCTTCGTACCAATCATCGGAGATACTTGTCAGTACCCCAGAGAACAGTGCAAATACAAACGGGAATCCTAGCCATACTTGAATAGTTATGAGGGCTACCCTCGTCCAAAGAATATCGGTTAGCCAAGGTATACTAACATTGAAAAATGGCTCCATAATTTGTCGATTAATCGCACCAAAACCATCGTTAAACATTGCTGCGAAGATTAAAATGGATACAAACCCAGGTACTGCCCATGGTAGGATCAACATTGTGCGAATTGCTCGCTTAAATTTCACACGCTTGTCGTTTACTAAAATTGCCAGAAATAAACCTAACACAATTTGAAGTGTTGTTGCTACTAACGTCCAGATAATGGTCCAACTAAAGACACTTATAAATGTGTTTTGCCACATAGGCGTTGTTGCTAATGCAACAAAGTTGTCGAAACCAACCCAATCAAGAAGATTTGCTGGTGGTGAATTTCGTAAATGATAGTTTACGAATGCTAAAGAGAGCATAAAACCTAATGGTAGAATAACGGCAAATATTACTAAGATTAATCCTGGTCCTACTAAGAAGTAAGGAAAGGTCTTATCATACGTATTATGAAATGCTTCCCCTAATGTTGGAATGCGAAAGCCGTCCTTTAACTTCTCTGCATCTTTATATGCATCTCGAAAATTAATAAAGTAGGATACTAGTGCAAAAGAAAGTAGAACAAAAGTAACCAGTCCTTGAATAATTAATTCTAGTGAGTGGTCTCTACCCGGAACAGTTCCAAGTGTAAATATTCCCCATAACCCCATATCAATAAAGTCGGCAAAAGCTAATAGAAATGCTGCAGCTAAAACTAGAAAGACGGTTCCTTTCATAAATCGGCGATTATAATACTGACCTAAGCCAGGAATAATCGACAAAGCACATGCCAACTTAGGGTTATGGCTGGAAAACTTATTTTTTGTTTTTATTGAATCATTTTGATTTGAGTCCATCCATGAACCTCCTAACCTATAGAATGGGATAGAGGGTGACGTAAGGGAACTCCCCTTTTTTGCCACCCTCTTCTATGCCTGTAATACTTATTCTTAAACTTATTGCATTAATTCAATGTTCGCTCTAATTTCGTCCACTGCTTCTTCTAAAATTTCTTGTACATCATCCCCGTTAGCATTGAACTGAAGGGAGTCTTCCATTGGACCCCAAACTTGGTTCATCTCAGGAATGTTTGGCATTGGAATTGCTGTTTGAGATTGTTGTAAGAATCCTTCTGCAAATGGATTATCAACATCAGCATCTGGACGTGCTGGAATTTCACCAGTTTCTGCATAATAGTAAGCTTGTGAATCAGCTGTTGTTAAGTGTAGAGCTAATTGAGAAGCCCAATAAGTGTTATCTGAATAATTCGATACAAGCCAACCTTTTACCCCTGCAAATGGAGTTGGTTCCTCTCCATTAGATAGTGTTGGAATAGGAGCAACACCTAAGCTATCTCCTAATGCACCAGAGAAGTTTGCTAGTGCCCAAGGACCAGAAACAACCATACCTACTTTTCCATCAGTGAATAAGCCATTTAGAACATCTTCGGTTACACTTCTTGGAATAAGTCCACGGTCAAATAATGACTGAATTTCTTCAAATGCTGCAATTGTTCCCTCATTATTTAATCCAATATCATCTGGATCATAGTTACCTTCAGCATCTTGAGCAAATACATATCCACCGTAACCACCAATCCAAGGGTGAACGTGGTAGAAGTTCAATGCTTCAAAAAGGAATCCATACTCGTCATTAGCAGTGTTTGTTAATTCTTCTGCTAACTCATATAACTCTTCCATTGTGCTCGGAACTTCTGGTACTAAATCTTTATTATAATAAAGCGCAGTGTTTTCCATTACAAGTGGCGCTCCGTAAACTACTCCGTCCATGGAGAAGGCACCGATAGCATCCTCTGTGTATTGTGCTAATACATCTTCAGAAGCTTCTAGTGGAGCTAATAAATTTTGTGCAACTAAATTACCTAAACGGTCATGTGGTTGGAAAATTAAGTCTGGTCCAATTCCACCAGGTGCATCAAGTTGAAACGCTTCATCTTGGTCTGCCATTAAACGAGGTGTTACAGTTACCTCAATCCCTGTCTCTTCCACAAATTGCTGAACTAAGTATTCAACAGCAGCAAATTGATATTCATCATCATTTGCCCATATTTCTAATGATTCAGGCTTTTCTGGTACATCAGATGCAGAGTTGTTTGTTCCATCGTTTGTACTATCGTTATTTCCATTTGTAGCACTGTTGTTGTCACCGTTATTCGCTGGTGGATCATTATCTGGGCCACAAGCAATAACCATCAGTGATAAAACTACCATCATTGCCATTAACATGATTCTTTTCATTAAAATTTCCCCCTTAATATTTTTTACTTATATTGTAAAGATAGTAAAACTATCAAACACACAATTAACTATTCTTTGAAACTACATTAAATGCATTCGCTTGCATAAATGAACTTACAATTGTGAGTAAAAAAATAATTGACAATAATAAATCCATATTGAATACGCCTAACATATTATTAGATTCAATATGTACAACACCGTTTTATTTATATTAATAACCTCATAAAAACAATTATTCCTACAAAAAAACGCAATCAGGTGCACTACAGATCATAAAAAACCAACACCCTTAAAATTGCGAAATCGTTTGCGTTAACTCACAACTTAATTATACATCCAAACAAAAATAATGCAAGCGTTTTCTGTGTTTTTTCAAAATAAAAATTTCTTCAATAACACGTTATACCCTATAATATTTTTTATAAAACATGAATAATATCTATTATCGCAACATAGTAATGTACTATTTGACGCAAACGATTGCTAGATAGCAAATAAAAAGACTACAGAGGTGGTATGCATAGTTTTGTTTCAAACATTACTAGAGATTCATAGGAAATGTTTGAAGACTTTAATATATTGGATAAAAAACCTTTGGGGAGGTAAACAATTTGGTACTGAGGAATATTAATTTTGCAAAAAAACTCAAAAAAGAAAGTATTGCATTCGCAATGGGGAAAACCTGAAGGTGCAACGCCTTGTGAATAGCAACCTACATGATACAACTGGGAAGGATGAGGTTTCATAGTAGAGTAAAATCTATTAATACACCCTCCCCACTTTTTATGTATATAATGTTTCTTTTTCTATTTTCCGTATCCACTTATAATATCCTAGTATTAAAAGTAATAAGAAAGGATCCATAATGATGGAATACCATAGATTCCACCAACCATAATGAAAGTAACCCCACGGAGCTGGGAGTAATGCGATTACTTCATATATCACAATAGCTACCCACCACCCAAGAAAGTAAACAAATTTTCTTAATAAGGTTGAGCCAAAGGGAAACCAATTTAAAAAAATCATATTTACAGGTGGAACGAGAATTGTCACAGGAAGAAAATCGTACCAACTTATCTCTATATCAAAATACCAGTAGGCTTGATATTTATGGTCAATATATCCATCGAATAACATCTGTGCAACGATAGTAAACATCCAAATATGTACAATTTGATTTTTAGTAAGTCGTTTGCTTGTTGTAAATGCAATAACATTAAATAAAATAGCAGCTAGTATAAAGCCATTCATAAGACAATTCCTTTATATGTAATAATTTTTATCTTCTTTGTATCTTTTCTACAATATGTACCTTAGTATTAGTAAAAACACTCCTTTCTAATCTAAGAACACTAGGATCTTGAAGTTTTCCTTTTATAACAATAAAGGCACTGAAAAAGTATTTCCTTTTCCAGTGCCTTTATTGTTATATTACTCCATTTATTGTTTCATTTACGTTGCCAACATTTACCCTTCAAATATATCTATAAACACAACTTCTTCTTCTGATAATGAATAACGCTCAAGTACCTTCTTTATTTTTTCGGTTGGAGAAAGTGATTCATCTTCTAAAAGCAGGCAAACGTAATTTCCATTAATGATATACTCCGTACTCGAGTAAGGGTCTTCAAACTCTACACCATCTGAGTCGCAAACGAAACAGTCATGATCAGCTATGTAAATATATGTTTTATATGGTGTAAAATGAATGAGCACATGTATTACAGTATCATCCTCATCCATCTGTAAACTACCACCGAATCCGCTTAACTTCTTAAATATATTATTAACCAATGTTAAACACCACCTTCTGAAATAAATTATTTAGTCCTTTTATCATTTAAACTTGTTAACTCATCCTTAGTATTACGTATAGTACGAAAAAAAGTTACATTCTAAACTAGGGTAGCACCTACAAATTGACCTAGTCACTTTTCTCCCTCATGCTCCCGTTTTCTCACGGATTTAACCTGCGACTTTGGTAGGCGCTACCACGGTAGGCACTACAAATTGACCTAGTCACTTTTCTCCCTCATGCTCCCGTTTTCTCACGGATTTAACCTGCGACTTTGGTAGGCGCTACCACGGTAGGCACTACAAATTGACCTAGTCACTTTTCTCCCTCATGCTCCCGTTTTCTCGCGGATTTAACCTGCGACTTTGGTAGGCGCTACCACGGTAGGCACTACAAAATGACCTAGTCACTTTTCTCCCTCATACTCCCATTATCTCGCAGATTTAACCTGCTACCCGGGTAGGTGCTACCACGGTAGCGCCTACAAAACGACCTAGTCACTTTTCTCCCTCATACTCCCGTTTTCTCGCGGATTTAACCTGCGACCCGGGTAGGCGCTACCACGGTAGCGCCTACAAAACGACCTAGTCAAATTCTCCCTCATGCTCCCGTTTTCTCGCGGATTTAACCTGCGACTTTGGTAGGCGCTACCACGGTAGTGCCTACCAAAGAACCCGTTGAAAAACACAAAAAAGCGCATAGTTTTCCATTGGGAAATCCATACGCTTTACTTAAGGTTTACTCTACTTTACCAAACTCTATTTAATTACTTCTTTACAGCAATTACTTCAATTTCAACTAACCCGTCCTTAGGAAGTCTCGCTACTTCTACTGCGCTTCTTGCAGGGAATGGTTGTTCAAATTGTTTTCCGTAAATTTCGTTTACTGCTACAAAATCGTCCATATTTTTCAAAAATACAGTAGCTTTAACAACATCATTCATTGTGCAGTCTGCTGCTTCAAGTACCGCTTTTACGTTGCTAAATGCTTGAGTTGTTTGTGCTTCAAGTCCTTCCGCCATTTCTCCTGTTTCTGGGTTTAATCCTAGTTGTCCAGAACAATATACGAAGTTACCTGTTACTACAGCTTGCGAATATGGTCCAATTGCTCCTGGTGCATTTGTTGTTTCAATTACTTGTTTTGTCATTTTCATCTTTCCTTTCTTTGTCGACGCTTTTCTTTTTCTATTTTACATTTTTCATTCAACTCTGAAAATACGTGATTTAGCATCATCAAATTTATCTAGTGTTACTAACTTTGTATTCCATTCGTTTCATCCTGCTCGCTTTCCCGTGGGGAGCTGGTAAGCCTCCTCAAGCGCAAGCGCTCTGCGGTGTCTTGCCTCTGCTCTGCTTTCCCACTGGAGTCTCGTGGGCATACGTTGATTACATATTTAATGGTCAGTTCTAAGGAACTACACAGCGTATTTTCATGGATGTCTACCCTAGAAAATACTCGTTATTAGTGAATCTATCTAGCACTACAAATTATGTTTCAATTGTATCCATTCTATATTAAGAATACATTCTTCCAGCTATTTGAAGTTGTTTAAATATTTTTTCACGTTTGTGGAGTTCTTGATGTGCTTCTTCTAGTTCGATTTTTTTAAACGTTAGTGCTTGTCCTGGGAGTCTTTGTGCAACCTTCCACATGTCGACACTTATGACATTAGCGATTTTTGGGTAGCCTCCAGATGTTTGACGATCTGCCATAAGAACGATGGGATTTCCATCGCCAGGAACTTGAATGGATCCTAATGCTACTGCGTCCGTAATCATTTCCCCTTGGTTTTCACAATGCAAGTATTCACCCTCTAAACGATAACCCATTCTATCTGAACTCGTAGTTATCTTAAATGAAGATTGATAAAACGCTGTAATTGCCTCTTCGGAAAACATATCTTCTTGTGGACCGGAAATAACCCTTATTTCATCGTCTCCACTCATATTTGGGAGGACATCATGCGCAAGTGTCCGTTTTCTAAGAAACTTACTTGTTAGATTACTTCCAACAATCACATCTTCCTTCTCTAATGCTCTTCCTTCCCAACCACCAAAACGACCTTTTATGTTCGTAGAACGACTTCCCATTACTTCAGACACTTCAATACCCCCAGCAACAAGAATGTATGCTCTAGCGCCTATCTGTGGTTTGCCAAATTGTAGCTCATCACCTTTATGTAAAAAGAGTGTAGACCACATAGCCACAGGCTCCCCATTTACGGCAGGAGAGAGATTTGCACCTGTAATGGCTATTACAACATCTTTTACTATACGTAAGTTTGGGCCAAGCATCGTTATCTCAAGACCTGCAGCATTTCTGTCGTTTCCCAGAAGGAGATTGCCTAGCTGAAAGGAGTAGTCATCCATCACTCCAGATTGCCCGATTCCATATTTCTGATAACCAATTCTACCTAAGTCTTGAACAGTTGTATGAAGACCAGGCTCAAGTACCTCAAAAACGTTCATCGTACCGTACCCCTCCTGGTTTTTTTACAGTAATTGCATTATCATTCAAAATTTTCTTCAGTTGTTTTACAAAAAGTACTGCTTGAGGTTCATCACCGTGAACACAAATAGTATCTGCTTGAATGGGAATTACACTCCCATCAACAGCAGTAACTGAACCATCCTTGATCATTTGTAGAACCTGCGCCATCGCTTTCTTTGGATCGTGAATGATTGCATTAGGATCTGATCTTGGTGTTAATGTTCCATCTGGTTGATATGTACGATCGGCAAAAACTTCATTGGCTACTTGTAATCCTATTTTCTCTCCTTCAATAATTAACTCACTACTAGAGAGTCCATATAAAATGAGATTAGGATCTGTATCTCTTACAGCTCTTGCTATTGCACAGGCTATTTCTTTGTCCTTGGAGGCTTTGTTGAAAAGAGCGCCATGAGGTTTTACATGCTGAAGCTTTTGTTGATATAGTTGTGCAAATCCTTTTACTGCATTCACTTGATAAACTACCATATTATAAACCTCTTCAGTAGATACATCCATCCAACGTCTCCCAAAACCCAATAGATCCGGGAGACCTGGATGTGCACCTATTCCAACATTGTATCGAGCAGAAAGTTGGACTGTTTTATGAATAACATTATGATCTCCTGCATGAAAACCACATGCAATATTTGCAGATGAAATATGTTTTAATACTTCTTCGTCATTACCTACTTTAAAAGAGCCGAAGCTTTCTCCCAAATCGCTATTGATATCAATAAATTTATCCATATAGTCGTTCGGCCCCCTTTTTTAAAAAAATGCCTACAACACCGCTGCCTCATAAGTTCCATTCTTACACTGAAGCGATATCTCCTCAAACTCTTTTTTCGAAATAGATTGAAACGTTATTAAATCACCCGCTTTAAATAATGTGGGAGTTTCTTCCTTAGGTTGAAAAAGCGGAACTGGTGTCCGTCCAATAATCTGCCAGCCACCTGGACTATCCACAGAATACACACCTGTTTGCGATCCAGCAATCCCTACTGACCCCGCTTTTACCATTGCTCTTGGATTTTTCTTTCGAGGTGTGGTTAATTTATCAACCATTCCTCCTAAATAGGGGAATCCTGGAGAAAAACCAATCATATAGGTGATATAATTTGGCTCAGTATGGAATCGTATGACATCCTCTTCTGAAATAGAATGATGTTTTGCTATATATTCTAGATCAGGACCAAAATCTCCCCCATAAAAAACAGGTAAAATTACTTTTCTTCGTTTTATTGCTACAGAAGACAGAAGCTGTTGAGCTTTTTCTCTTAATCTCTTTTTCAATAATTCGTACGAAATAATAAGTGGGTTATAATATACCGTTACCGTTGTATAGGCTGGAACCGCTTCAAAAACACCATTCCATTTACTACTTTCCACGGCTTCTACTAGTTGATGAACGCGTTGGTTAATTAATGGAGAAATTACGTTACCTAATTCCACACGAATCCCTTGATCACCTAATGGCTTGATCACAGAGTTCATTCTCTCCACTCCCTTTATATTATTTTTACGAAAACCTGACGTACTTTAAATTTTACGCATTTTTATCGACTCTACTAGATGATGATCCCCTTTGGATAAAATCAAATCGGATCGGTAACGAGTCGGTAAAATGTTCTCATGTAAATTCACTTTATTTATTCTATTCCAAATATCTCTAGCTATTTCTAATGCTTCTGATTCTGTGAGGTTTGCATAATTATTAAAGTAAGATTTTTCGTCTTTAAATGCCGTTTCCTTCAAAATCATAAAGCGATCTACATACCACTTAAAGATATTCTTTTCTTCTGCATCCACATAAATAGAAAAATCAAAGAAATCGGAAACCGAAATTTGATCCACTGCTTTGCCGTCAATTAGCTTAGGTGGCTGCAGCACGTTGATACCTTCAACGATGACAACATCCGGGCTCTCTATTACTTGTTGTTTATCTGGAATCACATCATACGTAATGTGAGAATAGATTGGTGCTGTTACTTTTTCATTCCCTGATTTTAGTTGTGATAAAACATGAAGAAGACTTGCAATGTCATAACTTTCTGGGAATCCTTTTTTGTTCATTATTTCTCTTTCTTGAAGCACTCTATTAGGATAGAGAAATCCATCTGTCGTAAGTAGTTCTACCCTCGGCTGATTCGGCCATCCTGAAATCAACGTTTGTAGGACTCGAGCCATGGTACTCTTACCAACTGCAACACTTCCCGCAATTCCGATAATATATGGTACTTTTTTGACCTGCGTTCTTAAAAAGGTATTTCTACTATCATAAAGCTCTTTCGTTGCTCTAGCATGTAAATAGAGAAGTCTTGATAAAGGTAGATAAATTTCCGAGACTTCCTCTAGATTTAAAACATCATTTAACCCTTTTAACTCTGCTATATCTTTTTCTGTTATCGTCATTGGTGCGGATGATCGTAGACTTGCCCAATCATCACGATTAAACGTTATATAAGGAGTAATATTTTCTTGATTAACCACAGTAGACACCTCGTTCGTCGATTGTTTCCTAAATGATTATAGCCTTTTATTATGTTCTTTAGTGGATAGACTGTTTTATCTTAATCCTCATTTTATCTAAATAATGCAAATAAAGCGATTCATTAATCTTTTGTCTTCCAACTTTTTATAGGGAACAAGGAATATGTATTGAATTTAGTGAAAAATAATGTGAAAGACTTCATAAGTATTTTTGTCGATCTGAGCTTGAGCGCGCCTTTCAGAAGCGTTTTGTCTCGGGAAAGGTGCGTTCCACCCGTTGGCGCGCCTTTCAGAAGCATTTTGTCTCGTGAAAGGTGCGTTCCACCCGTTGGCGCGCCTTTCAGAAGCGTTTTGTGTCGTGAAAGGTGCGTTCCACCCGTTGGCGCACCTTTCAGAAGCATTTTGTCTCGGGAAAGGTGCGTTCCACCCGTTAGCGCGCCTTTCAGAAGCGTTTTGTCTCGTGAAAGGTGCGATCCAACCGTTGGCGCTCCTTTCAGAAGTATTTTGTCTCGGGAAAGGTGCGTTCCACCCGTTGGCGCACCTTTCAGAAGCGTTTTGTCTCGGGAAAGGTGCGATCCAACCGTGAGCGCGCCTTTCAGAAGCGTTTTGTGTCGTGAAAGGTGCGATCCACCCGTGAGCGCACCTTTCAGAAGCGTTTTGTCTCGGGAAAGGTGCGATCCACCCTTTGGCGCACCTTTCAGAAGCATTTTGTCTCCTGAAAGGTGCGATCCACCCGTGAGCGCACCTTTCAGAAGCGTTTTGTGTCGTGAAAGGTGCGTTCCACCCGTTAGCGCACCTTTCAGAAGCATTTTCTCTCGTGAAAGGTGCGTTCCACCCGTTGGCGCGCCTTTCAGAAGCGTTTTGTGTCGTGAAAGGTGCGTTCCACCCGTGGGCGCGCCTTTCAGAAGCATTTTGTCTCGTGAAAGGGGCGATCCAACCGTGAGCGCGCCTTTCAGAAGCATTTTGTCTAGGGAAAGGTGCGTTCCACCCGTTGGCGCGCCTTTCAGAAGCATTTTTCGCCCATGAAATGCTCAATCAAGCCTTTATTTTCCGTAAGTTCTTCAAAACTCTTTCCTAATGAAAAGTAAACGAACTTTGTTTTCCCATAGCACTTGAAATTCCGTAACAAATGGAAGTTAACGAACCATTAACAAAACACTAAAAAATCCAACTAATCTTCGGTCCGCAAAGCTTTCGCCTCCCAAGTCATGAGACCACATACGACCAAAAGGAAAATCGAGCTTACTAACATGATGATGTTAATAGTTAATTGATCTGTTTTAACGGTAGATGGAGAAGTGAATTGCTTGCTTGGAAAAAAAGCGTATTTGTTGTTAATACGAAAATGAGACACTGAAACTGGAAGCTAGTGTTGTTAAAAAAAGTAAGACAAAACGATATTCTTTCAAAATAGAAGACTCCTTTTCCTTCATTGAGCTTTTTTCTAATACTTGATCCACAATTACCAAATCCTTATTTTCTAATACAACTACATTCACATACAACCCATATGAAATATCTCTTGCTACACACTGTTGTTTTTCCTTCGTCCAATAATGACATTGCCCCCCTAACAAACCTTGGTTTTATTTCCTAAAATAGTTTTTGCAAATAGAATTTTTTTCTGATTTTTCAAAATAGTTATTGCAATATTTTTTGAATTGTAGTAATTTTCTAATAACGGGTTTACATATAAATTAAATATAGAACTAGCTATTACATATGAAATTAGTTTTTTAAGATAAATATAATTTAATATCCTTAAAAAATATCGACAAGGAGGTTTCTATGAAAAAACCAGTTCTAGAAGTGAATAATCTAGAAACACACTTTTTCACCGATCGTGGTCAAATCCCTGCCGTTGATAACGTTAGCTTTCACATTGATGAAGGGGAAGTCCTCGGTATCGTTGGTGAATCAGGTTGTGGAAAAAGTGTTACCTCCCTTTCCGTCATGGGTCTCGTTCCTAACCCACCAGGAAAAATTGTTGGAGGAGAAATCTTATTTCGACAAAAAGTGGATAACAATTCTGCGGAAAATTTAGTAAAAGTAAAGAAAAAAAGATTACGGCAAATTCGTGGAAACCAAATTGCCATGATATTTCAAGAACCCATGACTTCTCTAGATCCTCTTTTCACTATCGGGTTTCAAATTATTGAAACAGTAAAAAACCACCATAAAGTATCAAAGAAGGAAGCTCGAAAAAAGGCAATAGAAATGCTTCAGTTAGTTGGAATCCCAAGAGCAGAAGAGATCGTCGACGAATACCCTCACCAATTATCTGGTGGAATGCGACAACGTGTGATGATCGCTATTGCAATGGCTTGTGATCCAGAGGTTCTCATTGCCGATGAGCCAACCACCGCACTAGATGTAACCATCCAAGCACAAATTTTAGAATTAATGAAAAAGCTCAATAAAGAAAAAGGAACAGCAATTATGCTTATCACCCATGACCTTGGGGTTGTTGCAGAAATGTGTGACCGAGTCGTTGTCATGTATGCAGGTAACATTGTAGAACAGGGCGATGTTCGAACTATCTTGAAGGAACCAACTCACCCATATACAAAAGGACTTATTCGTTCCTTACCTAAATTGAATAACCGTGATGAACGATTATACTCAATTCCTGGAAATGTTCCAAAGCCTGGATCTATTAAACAGGGCTGTAGATTTGCCGCAAGATGTAGCGAGGTGTTTGATCGTTGCTACGAAGAAGACCCTAAGCTACTTCAAGTAAAAGAGGGACATTCATGCCGCTGCTTCCTCTATGAAAAAGAAGGAGTGGAAGTTCATGTCTAAACCTTTATTACAAGTAAAAAATCTCAAAAAATATTTTGATGTGACCGGTGGTATTTTTTCACGAAAAGTGGGAGAAGTAAAAGCCGTTGATGATGTCTCCTTCGATGTGTATGAAGGGGAAGTACTCGGGATTGTGGGGGAATCTGGTTGTGGTAAATCAACGACTGGAAAAACACTACTTAGACTCATCGATCCAACCGAAGGGCAAGTCATTTTTAATGGTGAGGATATTACCGAACTAGATGACGAACGTATGAGAAAAATGCGTAGAGATATGCAAATTATTTTTCAGGATCCATACGCATCATTAAATCCGAGACATAAAATTGAAAAGATTCTTAGTGAACCTTTAATTGTTCATGGAATTGGAACAAAAGAAGAAAGAAAGCAGAAAGTGAAAGAAATTCTTGAGGTTGTTGGCTTACCGGGAGATCATGCATCAAGATACCCTCACCAATTTAGTGGGGGACAACGACAAAGGATTGGGATTGCTCGTGCACTCATAGTTAATCCAAAGCTTATCGTTTGTGATGAACCCGTTTCTGCTCTTGATGTATCTATCCAATCACAAATATTAAACCTCATGGAGGATTTACAAGATTCATTTGGACTTACATATGTATTTATCGCTCATGATTTAAGTGTTGTGAAACACATTAGTGATCGCGTTGGAGTGATGTATTTAGGTCGCATGGTTGAATTAGCTAATAATGAAGGGTTATACGATAATCCACTTCACCCGTATACAAGATCTTTACTATCCGCAGTACCTAACCCTGATCCTGATGTAAAAACGGAACGAATTATACTAGAGGGAGATGTTCCTAGTCCGTCTAAACCACCTACAGGTTGTGCCTTCCACACTCGTTGTCCAGAATGTATGGATATATGTAAAGAAGTGCGCCCTGAATTCAAAGAATATTCCGATAACCATTTTGTAGCTTGTCATTTATATGAGTGACAACTACAGTTTCAAAAAAATTTATAAAAAACTTTAAGGGGGCAACAACATGCAAAAAAGGAGTCTTTGGTTTTTAGTACTGTCGCTTGTACTTATTATTGGTCTAGCTGCTTGTAGTGGGAATAATGAACCAGCAAACACCGGGGGCAATAACGATGACACAACGAACAACGATAACAACAATGATAACAACAACAACAACAATAATAATAACAATGACGGAGCTTCCGCTGCTGATCAAACACTAGTATTTGCTCGTGGTGGTGACTCAGTTAGTCTCGACTACGCAAGTGTTACAGACGGAGAGTCTTCCCGTGTAACGAAGCAAATTTTTGAAACACTACTTGAATTTGATGCTGATTCCTTTGATATTGGGCCAGGATTAGCCCATGACTGGGATGTTAGTGATGATGGTCTTACATTTACATTCCATTTACGTGAGGGAGTTACATTCCATGATGGAACTGACTTTAATGCAGACGCTGTAAAACTAAATTTTGAGCGTTGGGCAGATCCTGAGCACGAATATCACTTCGCAGATGAGGGATATACGTATTCTGTGTATGGAACGCAATTTGGTGGATTTAAAGGTGACGATGGTCACGTTATTAGTGAAATCAATGTAATTAATGACTACGAAGTCGAATTTGTTTTAAAAGAACAATTAGGTTCTTTCCTTCAAAACATGGGGATGAGCTACTTTGCTTTCACATCTCCTGCTGCATTTGAACAGTACGGTTCTACAATTAACGAAAACCCTGTTGGAACAGGACCTTTCAAGTTCGTAAGTTGGACTCGTGAAGACAATATCGTTCTTGAAAAATTTGAAGACTACTGGCAAGAAGGATTACCTAAGTTAGATCGAGTTATCTTTACAGTTGTACCTGATAACTCCGCTCGATTAACGGCATTACGTTCTGGTGATATCGATATTATGGATGGTTTAGAACCAGACGATGTGGAACGTATTAAAGCGGAAGATGGGTTAACCGTATTCGAACGTACTACAAACAATATTGGTTACTTAGGTTTTAATATGGATAAAGCTCCATTTGATAACCCAATAGTACGTCAAGCACTAAACCATGCGGTTGATAAAGAGTCACTTATCGCTATTTTATACGCTGGGCTTGCTGAGCCTGCGAAAAACATCATTCCACCAATGTATCTTGGTTACAATGATGCAGTAGAAGCATACGATTATAATCCTGACAAAGCTATTGAATTATTAGCGGAAGCTGGTTTTGCTGATGGACTAGAATTCGATTTATGGACTATGCCTGTAGCACGTCCGTACATGCCAGATCCACAAAGAGCTGCTGAGGTTCTTCAAGAAAACTTTGCAGCGGTTGGTGTTACAGCTAAGATCGTTTCTCATGAGTGGGCAACATACTTAGATCTAACTCAACAAGGTGCACAAGATGTATTTATGTTAGGTTGGTCTGGAACAAACGGTGACCCTGACTACTTCTTCGGTAACCTATTACACAGCAGTGCAATTCCAGGTGGTAACCGTACATTCTACCGTAACTCAGAAGTGGATGATTTATTAAACAAAGCAAAAGTAAGTGTAGACTTTGATGAGCGTGATGCTCTTTATAAAGAGGCACAATTATTAATTCACGAAGATGCTCCAATGATTCCGCTTGTTCACACAACACCAGTGTTAGCTGGTAGCGAGCGAGTGAAAGGATATGTGGCACACCCATCTACAAGTGAGGTACTATCTCACGTTGAAATAGTAGAATAATACAACCTTCGTTTTAAAAAATAAGGCTTGTGTTTGAGGGCAGTTGTAGAATCTTTGCTCTACGTAAAGAACCTCTTCTGCCCTCTTTCTTTTTTACATATTTTCATTTGATATAAGACATGGAAGCTAGAGGTGAAATTTATGGTTTCGTATACGATACGAAGAATACTCATGCTAATTCCTGTTCTGATAGGAATGTCGTTAATAACTTACTCTATCATTCACCTTATCCCAGGGAATCCGGCTCAAGTTATACTAGGTGAACAAGCGTCTCCTCAAGCAATTGCTGATTTAGAAGAACAGTTAGGGTTAAATGAACCTTTCTTTGTTCAATACGGAAATTACATGATGGACCTATTACGAGGAGATCTAGGCACATCACTAAGAACGAAGAGTGCTATCTCAGAAGAAGTATGGCCCTATTTAGCCGCAACGATGGAACTAACCTTTTTCGCCATGCTATTTGCAATTATTGTAGGAGTCAACGCAGGTATTATTAGTGCATGGAAGCAAAACTCCTTGTTTGATTATACAAGTATGATCATTGCATTAGTCGGGGTCTCCATGCCGATATTTTGGCTAGGATTAATGCAACAGTGGGTATTCGCACAAGAATTAGGATGGCTCCCTGCTACAGGTCGTGGAAATCCACGAGATCCGGTTGAAACAACGACATATTTTTATATTATTGATACGGTCCTTAATGGAAGATGGGATCAAACCTGGACTTCTATAAGACATTTAGTTTTACCAAGTATCGCACTAGGTACAATCCCTATGGCTATCATTGCACGTATGACCCGCTCTAGCATGTTAGAGGTGTTACGTTCTGATTATATTCGGACGATCGAAGCAAAAGGTTCGAGTATGGTCTCTGTTATTTACCGTCACGGATTTAAAAATGCTGTTATTCCCGTACTTACCGTAGTAGGTTTACAAACTGGAACACTTCTAGGCGGTGCCATCTTAACGGAAACCATCTTTAGTTGGCCAGGAATTGGTCGTTATGTGTTCGATGCAATAGGAAATCGTGATTACCCTGTTATTCAGTCTGGAATCCTCATTATTGCAACGATGTTTGTAATTATTAATCTCATTGTAGATCTTCTGTACACCTACATCGATCCGAGGATTAAATATTAGACGAGAAGGGGGAGAAAAATCATGAGTACAGTTACGAAAACAACAAAAAGTCCTTTACCAGGCCCTAATAAACAAGAGTTTGAACCTCAAAAAGTAGAATCTATTTCTCCTTGGAGAGAAGCCTTCTGGCAATTAAGGAAAAACAAACTAGCGATCGTTGGTTTTGTTATCATATTTACTTTTATTTTTGTAGCTATCTTAGCCCCATTCTTAACTACTTTTGAGTACAATACAATGAGGGCTGTTGATCGTTTGCAGGGTCCATCAAGCACATATTGGTTCGGAACCGACTACTCTGGAAGAGATATTTTTACTAGGATTATATACGGTGCTAGAGTTTCCTTAATGGTTGGATTTTTCGCAGTAACTGGTGCATTGATTTTTGGTACACTGCTTGGGATTTTGGCTGGATATTATGGGAAATGGGCGGATATGCTGATTTCCCGAGTTTTTGATATTATGCTTGCCTTTCCAAGTATTCTACTTGCGATCGCAATTGTAGCTATTTTAGGTCCATCTTTACAAAACGCCATGATTGCTATTGCAATTATTAATATTCCAATATTTGGACGACTCGTTCGCTCTAAGGTTATCTCCATTCGTCAAGAAGAGTATATAATGGCAGCAAAGGCACAAGGGATGAAAAATGGTCGTATTTTATTTCATCATGTCCTTCCTAATAGTCTTGCACCGATTATCGTTCAAGCTACATTAAGCTTCGGTACCGCTATTTTAGAGGCAGCAGCACTAGGATTCCTTGGTTTAGGTGCTCAACCACCAACACCTGAGTGGGGTCGCATGCTCTCTGATTCAAGGCAGTATATCCAGACGGCACCTTGGACGGTGTTGTTCCCAGGTATATCGATTATGTTAGTTGTACTAGGGTTTAATATGATTGGTGATGGTCTTCGAGATGCGTTAGATCCGAAGATGAAGAACTAGTGAGAAATGCTTGCTAAGCCAGGCGCCGCCAGTTGGACGCCTATTAGAAAAATTAGAACGTTAGCTAATCTAAAAAGGTGTGTCATTTGGTTGTTGCTTGGACCAAATGACACACCTTTGTTTTTTGTAGGAATTCAAACCGCTCTTCGATTCCCGTTGCTTCCTTCTTAACGCTCCTTCGGGAATTCAAACCGCTCTTCGATTCCCGTTGCTCCCTTCTTAACACTCCTTCGGGAATTGAAACCGCTCTTCAATTCCCGTCGCTCCCTTTCCGACGCTCCTTCGGGAATTCAAACCACTCTTCGATTCCCGTTGCTCCCTTTCCGACGCTCCTTCGGGAATTCAAACCACTCTTCGATTCCCGTTGCTCCCTTCTTAACGCTCCTTCGGGAATTCAAACCGCTCTTCAATTCCCGTTGCTCCCTTCTTAACGCTCCTTCGGGAATTCAAACCGCTCTTCAATTCCCGTCGCTCCCTTTCCGACACTCCTTTTGCCATAAAACTCTGGGGATTCAGACGAAATGGTAATTAAACAGCTTTTGTTTGCTAATACCTCTTGTAATTTCACCTGAAATGGTAATTAAGAAGGTTTTATTTTCCAAAAAATATTCAAATTTCACCTCAAATGGAAATTAAACAGCTCTTATTTTGCCAAAACCTCTTCTAATTTCATCCGAAATGGCAGTTAAACCAGCTTTCCCTACCTAAAGCGCACAAGACCCATTTTACTACCACTGAGTCCAGCTCCCATCTACTAAATTCGCTCGATTATCGTCGTATTCGCCATCCCAAAGCCTTCGCATATCGCTTGTAGACCATATTTCCCACCAGTTTTTTCGAGGGCATTCATTAATGTAATCATCACTCGAGCGCCGCTAGCTCCTAATGGATGGCCCAGTGCAATCGCTCCACCATGAATATTTAACTTATCCATATCTCCCTTCATTTCCTTGAGCCAAGCTAAAGGCACAGGTGCAAAAGCTTCATTCACCTCATACAAGTCTATATCACCCATTGTAAGCCCAGCCTTCTCTAATGCTTTTTTCGATGCAGGAATAGGACCTGTAAGCATCATCGTAGGATCTGATCCTACAACAGTCCGAGTTACGATTCGAAATGTCGGCTTCAATCCTAATTTCTCTGCTTTCTCTCTGCTCATTATAAGGATCGCGGATGCGCCATCACTAATTTGAGATGCGTTTCCTGCAGTGATCACACCATTCTCTTTGAAAACTGTTTTTAGTTGACCTAGCTTCTCAAGTGTAGAGCCTTCTCGAGGTCCTTCATCATGCTGTACCAACTCTTTCGTTCCGTCTTCATTTACTACTTCTATAGGCAGGATTTCAGAAGAAAACACACCTTCTTTTTGAGCACGTAATGCTCGTTCATGACTTTGTAATGCAAACTGATCTAATTCTGTTCTCGTCATACCCCATTTTTCCGCAATACGCTCGGCAGATAGTCCTTGGTTAATCATTTCATACTTCTCCTTTAAAACCGGACTGTAATCCGTTCCCTGCATATTTGAAAACATAGGTACACGAGACATACTTTCCACACCGGATGCGATAACAACGTCCATATCTCCACTTGCAATGGCCTGAGATGCAAAGTGAACAGCTTGTTGGCTCGAACCACATTGGCGATCAATCGTTACACCAGGTACCTCCATTGGGAAGTCAGCCATCAAGAGAGCGGAACGCGCGATATCCGGCGCTTGCTCACCTACTTGTCCAACACAACCAGTTATCACATCTTCCACTTCTTTCGGATCTACTTTTGCTTTTTTCATAAGTCCTGAAAGAGTTTTTGCTAATAGTTCATCTGGACGAATTCCGCTTAGCTTTCCTTTTCTTCTTCCTATAGGAGTTCTTATATACTCGACGATAACTGTTTCTCTCATTTGTATACACCATCCTTATACCAGGGCTCTTAGTACACGTATTTTTTATCCAACAGGGAAAATCCTGCTTTTTCTGAAAACTTTCGAAATACTCTTGCTCGTCAACGTATTTTCACAATAGTTTCGTGACGCGTGCCATTTCTATTATAATTACGTTTATCCTCATCAATGCTAGACGTACACTTTGGACAACGTTTTGCCCGTAAAGGAATATCGGAAAAACAATAGGGACAGGTTTTTGATTTTGTGGAATCCATCGATACTCGTCGGAGTTTGTTCATTTGAATAATAATTAAATAGGCGGCGAATGCGATAATAACAAAATGTAAAATGGTTTCAAGGAACATTCCATAATTTATAGTGGCTGCCCCTGCTGCTTCAGCCTCAGCAAGACTAGTGTAATGTCCACCTGATAAGTTAATATATAGATTCGAGAAATTAACTCTTCCTAAAAATAATCCTAATGGTGGCATCAGCATATCAGAAACAAAGGAAGTCACAATTTTTCCGAAAGCAGCCCCGATTATGACACCTATCCCCATATCGACGACATTCCCTCTTACTGCGAACTCTTTAAATCCTTGAAAAAAACTCATAGAAACACTTCTCCTCCATCGTTTATAGCTTCTACACCTCTCTCCTTCAATGTATGAGGTTGTCCATTATAAATATGCCAAAACAATTATTCACACCATTTTTTTACATTGGATGCATAGAAATCTATCTTCCTAGTCAAAAATAGATAGTAGTATTGGTCTTTTAAATGTAAGGAGGAGAATTCATGAGTAAACTTCCAAAATATCCTGAATCCTATTGGCTAGCGTCAACAACTCGACCTGCCTTTGATAAGCTAATGGAGAACCGAGAGTTTGATGTGGTTATTGTAGGTGGTGGTATTACTGGGATCACAACTGGCTACTTATTAAGCCAAGAAGGTGTAAAGGTAGCAATTTTAGAAGCATCACGCATTATGAACGGAACAACTGGACATACAACTGCGAAAATTACGGCACAACACAACATTATCTACGATGAATTAATAGAGCATTTCGGTGAAGACTTTGCCAAACAATATTATGAATCTAATATGAATGCACTTGGCTTTATCCGTTCTACTATTGAAAAATATAATCTGGATTGTGAGTTCGAGGAAAAGGATGCGGTTTTATATGGAGCTAGTAGCCAATCCGTGCGCAAACTAGAGAAAGAATATAAAGCATATCAAAAACTAGGAATACCTTCAGAGATGATTGATTCTCTTCCATTCCCTGGTCAAATAGAAAAAGGGCTAGTAATGAAAGGGCAAGCACAGTTCCATCCATTACAATACGTTGGAAAACTTGTAAACGAGTTTATCGCAAACGGTGGCGAGATATTTGAAGATACTACAGCCGTTAGTGTTATGACAGAATCGCAAACTGGGATGGACAGTTTAAATGTAGAAACGAATGATGGACATTACATATCATGTCATAAAGTAATGGCTTGCAGTCACTACCCTTTCTATGAGGGAGAAGGCTATTATTTTATGAGAATGCATCCAGAACGCTCTTACATTGTTGCTGGAAAAGGAAATGTGGAGCATTTAGATGGGATGTATTTAAGTGTAGATAGCCCTAGCAGATCTGTTCGTACAGTAAAAATTAATGGAGAAACTCACCTACTCCTTGCAGGTGAGGGCCACAAAACTGGACAAGGGAAGCCTGAAATGGAGCATTACGAGGCACTACAAGCTTTCGGCGAAGAAATATTCCAAGTAACGGATTTTCCGTATCGTTGGTCTGCACAGGATTTTTACACACAAGATAATGTTCCTTATATTGGGCCAGCTTCTGCAAATGAAACAAATATCTTTGTGGCAACAGGTTATCGTAAATGGGGTATGAGTACTAGTACGGTGGCGGCAAATGTGTTAAGAGATTATGTGTTTGAAAAGAATACACCGGAAATGGAGATCTACTCTACAGAACGGTTTCATGCAGATCCTAGCTTAAAGCATTTCTTTAAAGAAAATTGGAATGTCACAAAGCATTTCGTCAAGGGAAAGCTGGAAAGATTAAGAAAAACACCAGCAGATGTGGAAATTGGTCAAGGGGCTGTTGTCCATATTAACGGAAGCCGTGCAGGTGCTTACCGAGATGAAGATGGCATTCTTCATTGTGTCGATACAACATGTAAACATATGGGCTGCGAGGTAGAATGGAATAACGGCGATAATACGTGGGATTGTCCATGTCACGGATCACGTTTTTCCTATACCGGTGAGGTTATCGATGGACCTGCAAAAGAGGCTCTACGTAAAGTTCATCCTGAAGAAGGTTTAAGTTAATATTTTTCAGAAGGGTAGTTCCTGATTGAAAAGAACTGCCCTTTTACTCTTTATAAAGTTTGGATAAAAGATTATGATTCTTATATAGATAATGCCTTAGGAGGTTACATATGAGAGATACAATTATTCAAGCAATGGAAACTAATAGGTCAGAATATTACCGGATTAGTCAATTTATTGGTAAAAATCCTGAATTAGGTAATCAAGAATTTAAAGCGTGCAAAGTATTAACGGAAGAATTAGAGAACCATGGTTTTCAGGTAAAAACTGGTATTGTCAATCAACCCACCGCGTTTGAAGCTGTTTACGATAGTGGAAAACCAGGACCACATATTGGGTATATGTCAGAGTACGACGCCCTTCCAGAGGTAGGACATGCTTGCGGACATAATTTAATCGGTACGATGGGGATTGCAGCTGGGATTGCATTAAGTAAGGTGATTGCAGAAACCGGTGGGAAAGTGTATGTATACGGAACACCTGCCGAAGAAACTCGCGGAGCAAAGGTTACGATGGCCGATGATGGAGTACTAGATCACCTAGATGTTGCAATCATGGCACATCCAAGTGATTCTTATGTGAAAAGCGGTTCTTCCCTAGCGATGGATGCATTACAGTTTGCATTCAGAGGTCGTTCAGCCCACGCAGCAGCAGCTCCACATGAGGGGATTAACGCTTTAGACGCTGTGATTCACACATTTAATGGTATCAATGCGTTAAGACAGCATGTGAAAGACGATGTGCGAATTCACGGAATTATTCCAGAAGGTGGAAAAGCTGCCAACGTAGTTCCTGATTATGCGGTTGCTCAATTTTATGTACGTTCAGAAAAACGAGCAACGTTAAATCCAGTAGTGGAGAAAGTGAAGGCATGTGCCGAAGCTGGTGCTTTAGCTACTGGAGCAACGTTAGAAATATCTAACTATGAATATTCGTATGATGACATGATAACGAACGAAGTATTATCAGATTGTTTTACTAAAAACCTTATGGAACTTGGTATCTCACGGGAACAAATTGGGGAAAAAAGTGGTGGAGGTTCTCTTGATATGGGGAATGTGAGTCATCGCGTTCCTTCCATTCACCCATTCGTTAAAATTAGTGAAACTCCTATTATTGCTCATACGCATGAGTTTCGTGAAGCTGCTTTAAGCGACTATGGATTCGATGGAATGATGACTGCAGCAAAAACGATGGCATTAACAGGTCTTGATGTGTTAACGAATGCTGGATTACTTCAACAAATAAAGAACGAATTTAAAAAAGGTAACTTATAAAAATCTCTGTTAAAAGTTGCTGTTGCTATTGAGGTGGCTGCTACACATTGAACGTGACTTGCTAGACAAAATTGGGTTGAGCATGCCTGGTTTTGTCTCGAATCAAGCTCTTTCTAGACAATTTTGGGGTGGGCACCCTTCATTTTGTCTCGAATCCAGCTTTTGCTAGACAATATTGGGGTGTACATGCTCGGTCTTGTCTCGAATACCACTTACATCCATAACGTTGCTAAAAATTTCATAAAAATGTGCTATTCTCACGAAATCACCACTAAACCCTATGTTACCAAATATGATTCCGCTTACATTATTGTAAGTTTTTTGTTTTTTCTTACTATAAATAACTAAATCACTCTTTAGGGGTTGTAATCATCCCCATTCCCCACTATAATGTCTCTTATATATACACAGGTGTCTTTCTTAAGTAGACACAACCGAAGGGGCGAGGACAATGGTTCAGAAAGTTTCCGTAGGACTTTTAGGGTTAGGAACTGTAGGAAGCGGAGTCGTAGAAATCATAGATAATCATCAAGACAAATTAATGCACCAAGTTGGGTGCGAAGTAAAGATCAGTAAAATTTTGGTTCACGATGTGGATAAAAAACGCGACGTCTATTTAAACGGTACTAGACTCACGAATAACGTGGATGATATCTTGAATGATTCTGAGATAGATGTAGTTATTGAAGTAATGGGCGGAATTGATGACACGAAGGAATATATTCTGCAAGCACTTCGTAACAAAAAACATGTTATAACAGCAAATAAAGATTTAATGGCACTTCATGGTAAAGAACTTTTACAAACTGCTGCGGAAAACCAATGTGACCTTTTCTATGAAGCTAGTGTTGCTGGTGGAATTCCTATCCTAAGAAGTTTAGTAGAAGGGTTAGCTTCTGATCGTATTACAAAAATGATGGGAATTGTCAACGGAACAACAAATTATATTTTAACAAAAATGTCTCAAGAAGGCCGAAAATACGACGAAGTTTTAAAAGAAGCTCAAGAGCTTGGGTATGCGGAAGCAGATCCAACTTCCGATGTGGAAGGGTTAGATGCAGCACGAAAAATAGCGATTCTAGGAACACTCGGTTTTTCCATGCATATAGATCTTGATGATGTTTCTGTCTCAGGAATATCTCAAGTAACAAAAGAAGATCTAGAATATAGCGATCAGCTAGGATATACGATGAAACTCATCGGGCTAGCGATCCGTACGGGGGAAAAAGTAGAAATTAGTGTGCAACCAACATTAGTTCCTCATTCTCACCCGTTGGCATCCGTTCATAACGAGTTTAATGCCGTTTATGTATACGGTGAAGCTGTTGGTGAAACGATGTTTTACGGTCCAGGTGCCGGAAAGCTTCCTACTGCAACTGCGGTAGTATCGGATTTAGTAGAAGTTGTGAAAAACATGCGCCTTGGAGTTAACGGAAACTCAGCCGTTGTTCCTCAATTCAAGAAAAATCTAAAGTCTGCAGAAGATATTACTGCTAAATATTTTTTACGCATTCACGCCAAAGATCAACCAGGAACATTTGCAGCATTAACATCTTTGTTTTCCGAGCAAAGTGTTAGCTTAGAAAAAATCTTGCAACTTCCTGTTGAAGATAGTAAATTAGCTGAAATTATTATCATTACTCATAAGGCAACAAAACAAAATTTCGAAAATATTTTGATGCAGCTCAAGGATTTAGATGTAGTAGAAGCTGTGAAAAGTAGCTACCGAGTTGAAGGAGATGGCGTACGATGAAAAGATGGCAAGGACTTATCCAAGAATATAAAGAGTTTCTACCAGTAAACGAAAATACACCTACATTATCATTAAGTGAGGGAAACACTCCCCTCATTCCTTTAGAAAGCCTTTCTGAAAAATGGGGTGTGGAGCTCTACGTGAAATACGAAGGTGCTAACCCTACTGGATCATTCAAAGACCGTGGAATGGTTATGGCAGTTGCAAAAGCGAAGGAAGCAGGAAGCGAGGCAATTATGTGTGCTTCTACAGGAAACACTTCTGCGGCGGCTGCAGCTTATGCGGCTCGCGCAAACCTTCGTTGTATTATCGTTATCCCAGATGGAAAAATCGCGATGGGGAAATTAGCTCAAGCGGTTATGTATGGTGCTGAAATTTATGCTATTAAAGGAAACTTCGATAATGCGTTACAAATGGTACGTAATTTAGCTGAAGTGTCGCCTATTACGTTAGTGAACTCCGTGAATCCGTATCGTATTGAAGGTCAGAAAACGGCTGCTTTTGAAGTATGCGAACAGTTAGGCTCAGCTCCTGATGTATTAGCAATTCCAGTTGGAAACGCTGGTAACATCACTGCATACTGGAAAGGCTTTAAGGAATACCATGAGAAAAATAACACTGGATTACCTCAAATGAGAGGCTTTGAAGCAGAAGGTGCGGCTGCCATTGTTCGTAACGAAGTGATTGAAGATCCTGAAACGATCGCAACGGCTATCCGTATCGGAAACCCAGCTAGTTGGGATAAGGCAGTAGAAGCCGCTAACTCTTCCAATGGTGCTATCGATTATGTAACAGATGAAGAAATTCTTGAAGCATATAAGCTACTTGCACAAGAAGAAGGTGTTTTCGCAGAACCTGCTTCCTGCGCTTCTATCGCTGGAGTGAAAAAGGATATTGCTGCTGGAAAAATCAAGAAGGGCGCGAAGGTAGTAGCAGTTCTTACTGGCAATGGTTTAAAAGATCCTAATTGTGCAATCGATACTGCGTCATTTGAACCAGTAGTTCTTCCGAATGAAGAAGAAGTGGTGTTTGATCACATTCTAGGTCGTGTTAAATCATGATCCTGTTTTCCATTACAGTACCAGGAAGTACAGCTAACCTTGGACCTGGGTTCGATTCCATTGGGCTAGCTGTCGATAGGTATTTAACATTACAAGTAAAAAAAAGTGATACTTGGGAATTCGAATCTACCTCTGAAGAGTTAGAAGGATTACCAACAGGGAAGGATAATTTAATTTATCAGATAACCGCCTCTATCGCAGAGGATTTCGGTCGCGAGCTCCCTCCATGCTCTGTTTCAATGTATAGTGACATCCCTATGTCACGTGGATTAGGAAGTAGTGCCGCTGCGATCGTTGCAGGGATTGAGCTTGCCGACCAGCTTCTATCGCTTGATTTATCTGTGGATGACAAAGCGAAGCGAGCAAGTGCATTTGAAGGTCATCCTGATAATGTTACTGCTTCTCTATATGGTGGATTAGTAATTGGTAGCCATCGAGAAGATGACACAAACATTATTTTAGGTGGATATCCTGATGTGGAAATGGTTGCAGTTGTTCCAAAATATGAACTTAAAACTAAGGAATCAAGAGGGCTATTACCAGAACAGCTTTCATTTCGGGAAGCTGTTGAAGCAAGTAGTGTAAGTAACGTCCTTGTAGCTGCCTTATTGCAAAACAATTGGGATGTTGTTGGAAAAATGATGAGTAAAGATCTTTTTCACCAACCATACCGAGAAGCAGTAGTTCCTGAATTAAAAGTCGCAAACGAACTTGCTCCCGAGCTTCCTGTTTATGGAGTAACGTTAAGTGGTGCAGGACCTATCGTCTTGTTTTTCGCTCATAAAGGCAAAGGTGAATTCGTGAAAAACGCACTATCAGAGCATTTCAACAACCATGCTATCCAATTACTAAAAGTGGATACAAACGGAGTGACTGTTCGACAGGCAGTTTCTTCCGAGAATGTTTTATAAAACAAAGTTGGATAAATAGTAACGGGTCCGTTACCAATAGCAAAATAATACAATGTAGTTTACCTATCAAATTGTTGTTCATTTGATAGGTTTTTTTGTGTGATTTGTAGGTAATTCCCACAGGTATGCTATGCGGTTTATATGTGCAAACAAGGATACAATGCTAAGCAATATATACTCCTTAATAAAAAGAAAACTTGTATATCCCCTAACGTAAAGGCTCACAACAAATATACAAAAACATAACATTCAAACCAGTGTTTATTCGATATAATAAAATATATACGTGCAAAAGGTGGGTTTCTATTTACTACCGAGGGAACGTTTGCACAAGGTTTTTTCGCTGTCCTTGTACAGCAAACAGGAAAAACTCTGGAACTATAAGGGAGTAGATTTTTCAAATGAAAAATATTTTAGTAATTGGTGGTTATGGTCAAGTAGGTAGTGTTATTTGTAGAAATTTATCTCAAAGTTATCCTAAGAAAGTCATCGCTGCTGGTAGAAATTTTGAAAAGGCTAAAAATTTTTCCTTGTCAACGAAAGAAAAAGTACTCCCTCTGGAAATAGACATTTATAACTTGGATGAAACCCATGACATATTTAAACAGACACAATTAGTAATAATGTGCCTTGACCAAAAAGATACAAGTTTTGTTGAAAAATGTATAAATAATAAAATTGATTACATAGATATATCCCCTTCTTATAGTACTTTATCAAAAATGGAAAGTCTAAACCCTAAAGCACTTGAATCAGGATCAACTCTAGTTTTAGGAGTAGGCTTAGCCCCCGGTATATCTAATTTAATGGTAAAAAAGCTAACCTCTCAATTTGATAAAGTTAACAGAACAGATATATATTTAATGCTTGGCATTGGTGAAAAGCATGGAATTGATGGAGTAGAATGGTTGCTAAACAATATCAATAATACATATTCCATAATTGAGAATGGACAAAAAAGAAAAGTAGATAGTTTTACGGAAGGTAAATATTTAGAGTTACCTAAGAAGTATGGAAAAAGAAAAGCCTATAGATTTGACCTTGCTGATCAACATATTGTCTCTAAAACTCTTAACCTAGACAATGTATCTTCTCGATTATTCTATGACTCCGCTATTACTACAAATGAATTAGCAATACTAAAAAAATTAGGTGTTTTTAAGCTTATGAGATTAAAGTTCTTTAGCAAATTTTTTGTAAAAATATTTGATGGAGCTTTACATATTTTTGATTTTTTAAAAATCGGTTCAAATGAATACTTAGTAAAAGCTGAAGTGTATGGAGAAATTGAAGGTAAGAAAGGTACTATTGAATCTGTTTTATTTGGTTCAAATAATACAGAGATAACAGGGAATGTTGCTTCAATAATTGGAAATAAGATAATCCAAAATAAATACTCACCAGGTGTACACTTCATAGAGCAGCTTTTTGACTTAGATGAAATACTATCCGTTCTAGATGGTACAATTTCTTATCAGTATGAAGTGAAATCTTGAACTAAGAGTTCCGTAAATTTTACTATATTCGGAATCCATCGTCATTACACTTTACTTAATCATGATTCAAAGTATCAAATTATAATTCGACACTACATTCAGTACTTTTGCATTTTTGTTTTTTAAACAAAAAGTTATTGACAACAAAATATTGAATATGATATTATTAAAAATTTGATAAAAAACACCACGTATGTTAAGGTTAAGAAAGTTACTAAATATGGAGGTGGGGTATTTGTTTCAAATTGGCGATAAAATTGTTTATTCCGTGCACGGAGCAGGTATTATTAAAGGCATAGAAGAAAAGGAAATCTCAGGGGACAAACAACAGTATTATATCATAAAAATGATTATCGGTAATATGCAAGTCATGATTCCTAAGGGGAAAATAGTGAGTTCATGTATACGCCCTGTTACTGACATAAATGCATTAAAACACATCATACACATTTTTCAGCATGGAAAATCAGATAGAGTGCTGACATGGAAACAAAGGTATAAAGTGAACACGGACAAAATAAAAACTGGTAAAATACAAGATTGTGCGGAAGTTGTACGTGATTTAATGCGTATAAAGAAAGAAAAAGCTCTTAATTCAAGCGAAAAGAAAATGTTAGATAACGCACATGACTTTTTGATTAGTGAACTGGGATTAATTAAAGGGATTACTGATAATCAAATAAAAAGTTTTTATGAAGGTTCTTCAAGATAATGATTACTGCTCCCGAAAATATCTTGAATGTTTTGGGGAATATTATAAAAAGTAAATCCTTTCAAATTCAACTTCTTCAACTCACCTTTAGAGCATTAACCTCTTTTGTTATTTCTACAATCTAATCCATTTAGATATTTTAAATTTCTTTAACGAACGTTTGAAGATCTCATCTAATAACTCGAAAAAATAGTCACTTGAATTCTTCCATTTTAATTCACACCGGCAAGGACAAAGAGACTTAGTGATGATATAGAGATCGGTCTTTCATTGTTTTAGGTATACAATATTTTTTAAACTCTATCTTTAAGGTTTTTTACATCTACCGATACAGTGAGTAGTAATTGTTTCTCTTCTTTACGCAAAAAAACGTATTAGTATCTTCAAGAACAAAAGCGCAAACGCCTAAGATTACGAGCGACCAGCAAATAACCTACCAGATTAAAAGTGCGATCTTACACTTTTGTATCTGGTAGGTTATTTGACCTCGAGCAAGTAGGCGCTGGAGCTAGACTTCTTTCCATGACACAACTGGTTATCCGGCGATTATTTTATAATTTAGCTAAACAACTAGAAAAATGTTTCCCAGAACAGGGAAACCATTTTTTAGTTTTATACCAAAAGGAAAGATTACTATTGATGGTTTTAAATCTTTTTCCATTACCAGTACCATCTCCCTATTCGAACGTTGAGTAAGTTTATCTTATTGAATTTGAGGAGAACATAAAAAAAACAGGCACTATTTAAAGAGCCTGTTTGTATAAAAGATTTAAGATTAAGCTTTTTCAACGTTAGCAGCTTGAGCTCCACGAGCACCTTGCTCAACGTCAAACGTTACTCTTTGACCTTCGTCTAATGATTTGAAGCCTTCACTTTGGATAGCAGAGAAGTGTACGAATACATCGTCTCCATCTTCACGTTCGATAAAGCCAAAACCTTTTTCTGCATTAAACCATTTTACTGTACCTTTTTCCATTTTTGTTGCCTCCTAGTGCGTTACCACACATTTTATTACTATCCCTGCCCAAAGTATCATCAAGACGAAAAGTCCATATTCATACTATCATTTACGCCGAACAAAAATAATTCTTCTTTATCATAGCAGAAAACGGGGATATTTGCAAATTTTTGGTATTTAACAAAAAAATATAATTCCTACAAAGGAAAAAACAAACTATCAATAAATAAATTATATTGACCATTTTGTCTATGTTCTCTAGGTTGAATTAGGTTTGTATCTCAAGTATAGACGCTATATTTTTACGAATTAATCATAAACATATAAAAAGCTATGTACTCCTTTATATAGGATACACAGCTTTTATTATGTTAAAGCTTAAACGAGCTTTTTAGCTCTACAATTCGGTTAAACACAAGTTTCTCGTCCGTTGAATCATTCGGATCTACATTAAAGTATCCGTGACGGAAGAACTGGAACTTGTCATTTTCCTTTGCGTCACTCATGTTTTGCTCAACATATCCTGAAGCAACCTCAAGAGAGTTTGGATTCACTTGTTCAAGGAAATCACTGCCACCTTTTTCATCTAAGATAAGAGAGTCATAAAGACGGAATTCCGCTTCTTTTGCGTTCGTTGCTTCGACCCAATGCAATGTTCCTTTTACTTTTCTACCAGTAAAACCTGTACCACTTTTTGTCTCAGGGTCATACGTACAATGAAGCTCCACTACATTGCCTTCTTCATCTTTTATAACATCATTACATGTAATAAAGTATGCATGCTTTAAGCGAACTTCATTTCCTGGAAATAGACGGAAGTATTTTTTTGGAGGATCCTCCATAAAATCGCTTTGCTCAATATAAATCTCACGGGAAAACGGAATTTTTCGTGTTCCCATATCTTCATTTTCTGGATTGATTTCTGCGTCCAACCACTCCACTTCTCCCTCTGGATAGTTTGTAATAACTACCTTCAGTGGGTGCAAGACGGACATGGTTCTTGGTGCCTTTAATTTGAGATCTTCGCGGATAAAATGCTCTAGCATACGAACGTCCACTAAGTTATCCGCACGAGCAACACCAATTTCACGACAGAACTTTTTAATTGCTTCTGGAGTATAACCACGTCGTCGTAAACCAGAAATAGTTGGCATACGTGGATCATCCCAACCATCCACAAAGTTTTCATCAACTAACTGCTTTAATTTACGCTTACTCATAACTGTATTCGTTAAGTTCAGTCTAGCGAACTCAATTTGTTTTGGTTTTGCCTCCATCTCACATTGCTCTACAACCCAGTTATATAATGGGCGTTGGTCTTCAAACTCCAATGTACAAATGGAGTGAGTAACACCTTCAATTGCATCCTCTAATGGGTGTGCAAAGCTGTACATCGGGTAGATACACCAATCATCACCTGTATTATGGTGTGTAGCATGAGCAATACGATAAATAACTGGATCACGCATATTGATGTTTGGAGAAGACATATCTATTTTTGCTCGTACGACTTTTTCACCGTTTTGGAATTCACCTTTTTTCATTCGGTCAAATAGATCTAAGTTTTCCTCAATAGAGCGGCTACGTGATGGACTTTCCTTACCAGGTTCTTTTAGTGTTCCGCGATATTCACGAATCTCTTCTTGAGACATATCTTCTACATAAGCAAGGCCCTTTTTAATAAGAAGAACAGCACGATTATACATTTCATCAAAGTAATTAGATGCATAACGTAATTCATCCCATTCGTACCCTAACCATGAGATACTATCTTTGATTGATTCCACATATTCTACATCTTCTTTTAATGGGTTTGTATCATCAAAACGAAGATTCGTTCTCCCACCAAATTCATCTGCAAGCTCAAAGTTTAGAACGATGGACTTTGCATGACCAATATGTAAATACCCGTTTGGTTCTGGAGGAAATCGTGTAACTATCTCGTTATATCCGTTTGCCAAATCTTCTTTTATAATGTGCTTAATAAAATTAGATGACGTGTTATTTTCGCTCATACGTAACCAACCTTTCCTCTCATTTTTCCATTATTTTCGTTATATCACAAAAAAGCTTATTTATCTATGTATTTAAGGATGTTCACCCTTCGATTGTAATATAAGAAGATTGAGCATTTCATTTACTTTTCTCTCAACTATATATGTTTTTGGTATAACCATATTATTTTACCATGATTTCACTTGTTTTCGTACTTATACTCATTATTGGTGAAAAAAGGTGTTTGCATTCATTATTATAGGATTTTATCATGTACAGCAGTGATTTTAGCTCAACACAGATGAATATTTTTAAAACTTTTCATTTTCTCCCAAACTTTAGCATATGAATGGAAAGGTGTATAGATAATGGGGGTGGAACATTTGGCAAAAAATTTCCGAGATGAAGCTTTATTTGAATTAAATTTCTGGCTTCAGGTTTTAGGAGATCACAGTCGATTCATACATGATACATTATCTCCAAGTGAAAAGGACTACGTGGAGCACGCAAACTATTTTATCGAGCGCTTCGATCAACTATTGGAAGGTGCTCGTAAACCATCATTAAATGACCAAAACCTTATGTCTCTTTTGGAAAAATCAGAGGTGGAAGGAAAAAAACTTAGAGAACTTAAACTAGCTATTTTAAAGGATCATTTAGTCGGCAACGTAAAAATAAAATTACCGCCTTCCTTTCTAAACCATATGGTGAATGAGTTGGATGAAGCATTACGATTGCTTTCTTATTTTGTGAAAGGGAAGATTCCACCAGACGTCCATGCGCTTCACCATGACTTAATTTGGTTGTTAGATGCAGCTGGACACGCAAATGCGATCCACGATGATATGGATCATGTCGAGTCAAAGATACGGAAAAAAAGTTACATGTTCACAAAGGAATGGGAAGCCTTCTACTTAAAAGCAGTAGAAATGGCTGGGTACCTTCGCGCAAATGTCACTCACTTCCCAGCATTGTCAAAGTTTCATAAAGACATTGAGTTAGAAATGGAATTATTTAAGACGTTTTTACGTGAAATAGAAGAAATGGAGTTAAATAAAGAAACACTAAGTGTATTTGAACCACTCATGGCTGATCACATGTTTAGGGAAGAATGCTACTACTTAATGAAATTAGCAGAAACAACGGAGCTATCACCACCGAAATGTGATCCAACAAAACCTAGAACAGAAACATAAGGGGAACAGGAAGGAAAGTTCACAATATTGCCACGGGCCTGGTCCCTGAACTTTTGTTCAGGGACCAGGCCCGTGACTATTTATTGAACAAAATTCCTTGAATTTCCCTTATACTTTTTTCGTGTTTTATGATAAAGTAGTTTAGTTAGCGGAGTTCGAAACCATCCTCCGCTTTATAAATAAAAACTAGGAGCTGATAAAATGAATAACACGATTACAATGGACGAGAGTAAGTTAACAAAGCTTATCTTATTAGCGGGTCTTTTTATTGCTGCATTGCTCGTCTCCAACGTCATTTCTACGAAGCTTTTTGATATAGGCGGAGTAGTATTAACTGCAGGGTTGTTAGCATATCCCCTTACCTTCTTAATTTCTGACTCTATTTCAGAAGTTTACGGTAAATCAATTGCTAAAAAGGTCATCCTCATTGGATTACTAGCAAATATTCTCATGCTTGGTTTTTTCTATGTTGCGATTTCATTACCAGCAGCATCTTTCTGGCCAATGCAAGGAGAGTTTGAAGCAATTCTTGGAGCTGTTCCAAGAGTAGTTGCAGCATCGTTAGTTGCCTACTTCTTCTCCCAGCTGTTTGATGTGAACTTGTTTCATAAACTAAAAGAGAAAACACAAGGGAAACACCTTTGGTTACGTAATAATGGTAGTACGTTAGCGAGCCAGCTGTTAGATTCCATCATCTTCGTGTTTATTGCCTTTTATGGAACAATGCCACTATCTGCATTATTTGTCATGATTGGTACACAATATCTTGTGAAGCTACTCATCGCATTAGCGGATACACCATTCATTTACTTAACAGTGAAATGGTTAAATAACGATAAAAAAGCAACGCCAAAAAAGGAGGCAGTAGCACATGTCTCATAAACATGATCGAAGTGATGAAGTAAACTTGCTAGGTGAAGCAGGCACACAATATCATTTTGAATACAATCCTGGGATCTTAGAATCATTCGAGAATCGTCATGATTATCGTGATTATTTTGTAAAGTTTAACTGCCCTGAGTTTACAAGCCTTTGTCCAAAAACAGGTCAGCCTGACTTTGCAACAATATATATAAGCTATATACCAGATAAAAAAATGGTAGAAAGCAAATCATTGAAACTTTATCTATTTAGTTTTCGCAACCACGGAGATTTCCATGAGGATTGCATGAACATCATTCTAAATGATTTAGTAAAGTTAATGGATCCTCGTTACATTGAGGTTTGGGGTAAATTTACGCCACGTGGTGGGATATCCATCGACCCTTATGTGAACTACGGAAAACCAGATACAAAGTGGGAAAAATTCGCTGAAAGCCGTTTGCTTCAGCATGACCTATATCCTGAGAATATAGATAATCGTTAAGGTTATTTGAAAACGAAGACTTTTGCTATGGTCCTTCATAGCGACGTCTTCGTTTTTTTGTCTAGAGATGCAACCTATTGTCCAAACATCGACAAAGTAGAGTTTTAATAAGGTAAATGGGTTTTAAATCTCGGTTCTTATCACCATTCTTATTTGTTTTTGACAATTAGTAAGCGATATCTGAATTTTTTTAGCTTCATTTCCGTCACCATGTACCAGACAGAGGGTCGATTCTCACTTTTAGCAAGTTCTAAAATTAATTTTGCGCAAATTCCGGTTATGGAATTCCACATATTTGGTAAATGTAAAAATAGAGCCTCAGTATCTAACAATTCAACTGTCTTTTCTAACAAATAGAACTTGTATACTAACAATTGAACTGTCTTTACTAACAATTCAAGCGTGTTTACTAACAATTTGTCGAAACTTGTCAAATAATCAACGGAAATTCCCCTACAAAAAAATAAAATTTCCAATATAAGTTTTTGTAATTAATTATCTAAATATAAGAAAAGCCGCCTAATCCAATGAAGATTAGCGGCTTTCTTTCTTTTTATATATTTATCGTAATATCGCTTTCTTCTCTAATGCGCTCTAGTATCTCCGCATACTGACCTTCTTGATGTTCCATTTCAAGGTAATCGCGAATTTCACCTTGAACCTCCTCAAGTGGTGGGATTTCGCTATCTTCTCCACTCTCTTCTATCTGTGCAACTAAGTTATCATACTCTTCTTGGATTTGTTCATCCGTAATGGTTGTAGAATCTAGTTGCTGCTCAATAAATTTTTGTCTTTTCACGAACATTGCAATATCGTCACGGAGCTCATCTATGGACGCGCCTTGCTGTTCAAGGATTTGAACAAGATCTTCTTCTGATGGTATTTGGTTTTGTGCCATCACCGTTTCTAATTCTTGTTTCACTTCCTCATCAGTTGCATCTAACCCTGCTTTTTCCGCCTCAAAGTTAAGTGTCTTTTCGGTAATAAATTGCTCTAGAAGCTGTTGTTCCAGCATCGTTAAGTATTCAGCTGCCTCTTCACCTTGGAAGTCGAACCCTTGAGCTTGTAGCATAAGGGCTTCTTCTTCAAGAGCTGTTACATATACTTCCCTTTCAAGCTCTTCCCCATTGACGACAGCAATCACCTCAGGATAATCCTCTATATTAAATAGGGCTTCCGCACTTTGCAATTCATTTCCTGCATCACCAGGTGGTTGGCCCCCTTCTAACATTTCTGAACTATTATCATTACTACACGCCATCAATCCTATAAAAGTAAGCGAGATTATTGCGGCTCCAATAACTTTCTTCATTCAAAACATCCTTTCTTTTATAACAACATTGGGGCAATTGTAACATATATTTTTTGGACGTGTTGGCTGAGCTAACCCTTTCATTACGTTGAAAAATAGGGAAATTTGTAATTATGAAATGATGTGGGAAACCAAGGATTTCAAATCCCTTTCATAGCGGCTTCGGGGAAAAATAAAGTGTACAAGTTAAAAAATTGTGGGAAAGTCTATAAATTCTTGTTTTATAAGATTACCAATGATTTTCTAGACAATCTTCAGCTTGTTCACCTCTAGTTTGTCTCGCATCTGCCGCTATCAAGACATTTTCAAACCCGCCCTCTCCCAAACAACAGCCTAAATCACGAAAAACCCCCTCCCACACAGAAATCCTGTGTGAAAGGGGGCGAGACTCATGTCACATCTTATCAACTTTATTTTTCCACTGAAGCCGCCAAAGCTGGTGCAGGTGACTTATACATCCACTTAGATAATAACGTTTGGAAAATAAGGAACAAACCACCGATCGTCCAATATAACGGAAGTGCTGCTGCCATACCAAACGAGATCGCACCCATCATGACCGGCATTAAATACCCTACGATCGCCATGATTTTTTGTTGCTCAGGCGCTATTTCCATACCGATCTGTGTTGTCTTGAATTGAACAAAATACACGAGCGTCGCCAAAAACGGTAGAATCATATCTGGTTCACCTAAGTTGAACCATAAAAATGAATGCTCCGCAATTTCAGGCGTTCTCATAATTGCCCAATAGAAACCAATTAAAATTGGAAACTGAATTAACATCGGTAAACAACCAATCGACTTGATTGGATTAAATTTATGCTCCTGATAAAGCTTCATTAGCTCCATTTGCATTTTTTTCGTAGCTTCTGGATCAGGCTTCTCGCCTTCCTTTGCTTTGAATTTCTCTTTTAACGCTTCTATTTCAGGCTTCATAACAGCCATTTTTTCCCGCGTAATTTTTTGATTTTTATATTGCTTCATCATTAGCGGCATTAACGCCAAACGAATGATAAGCGTCATTAGAATTAACGATAACCCGTAATTCCCATCAAACAAATTTGCCAACGCTTTAATTAAAAACGAGAACGGATACACCACATAGTGATTAAAGAATCCCGTTGTTTCCGAATTTATCGGCTCGTTCGTTTGTCCACAGCCCGTTAACGTTAATAACACAAGTCCTATTACTATAAAAGCCCCATATTTTTTAAAGAATTTGAATACAGATTTGTTTTCCATGATTGTCCTCCTTGAGTAGTTAAACTTAGATGTTTTAAAACCAGAAGGAAATAATCCGCATCATCTTCAGGAGCTTCCTTTCGCTTCACAATCCGTGTAATAAAAGTTAGCTGCTGCCCACGTTCCTCATACACAGCACTCTCCTGTAGAGAATCCCCATGAATCACCTGTAGCTTTCCATTCGACATACACCGATGCTTCACAAAGGTATCCTTAAGCATCAAATTGCAAAGATGGAACGTCAATATCGAAATACAAACACTAAACGACAGAAGTATAGGAACAACATCATTAGAAAACTCAAAAATCATCTGCATTCACCTCCTTTAAGTAAACGTTTCACAATCTCTCATGCATATCATCTTAGATTTGAGAATAAAAGTCAAAGAATAATTTTAGACTTTTTTCCATTATTACCTAACTAACGACTTATTCTGCAACATGAACCGTTTATTTATGCGACTTTTATAACATTTTCCACAAATATGTCTATTTTGTAGCAGGTCCACCAAGCCACCAGCATTACTCATCAGCTGGAAAGACTACCCCCAACTGCCTTCTTGCTTCCTCTATTATTTTCGAAGTAATCCGAGAAGTTTCATAACTATTTATATCCGACTCAATCTTCCCCTCATTAATAAGAGAAACAAACTCCTCCATCTCATACCGCATAGACCCCGAATCCTGTGCAACAGTGTGATCCTCATACCCACCATCGTTATAACGGATCTCCACCTTTTCCGGCGTATGGATCTTATCAATCAAAATACTCCCAAGCTCCCCTTGAATCTCCGAAGGCAAATACGAATTACTAATCTTCGAATACACAACCGTAGCCTCCATATCCTCATACTGCAAGGAAATTGTGCCTTGTCCATCCACACCAGACTCCAGTTTTACCCCCATCGCCTGAACACGTTGTGGCGCACCAAACAGATATACCGCAGGATAAACACAATAAATACCAATATCCATTACCGCACCATTGGAAAACTCCGGACGAAACGCATTCAAAACCGTACCATCCTTATATGCATCATACCGAGAAGAATACTGACAATAACTAGCCACATACTTCCGAACCTTCCCGATCTTATGTAAGTTCTCCCTAATGACTTGAAAGTTTGGTAAAAACGTAGTCTTTACGGCCTCCATTAAGAGTACCCTATTCCTAGTCGCCACTTCCTTCATCCGTTTAAATTCCTTTTCGTTCGAAGCGATGGGTTTCTCGCAAAGTACATGTTTTCCATGCTCCATACAGATAATCGCTTGCTCACAATGCAGTGAGTTCGGACTCGCTATGTAAACAGCATCGACATGATCCCCCTGGACCATACTTTCGATATCAGTAAAGACGTTTTCCACTCCATACTTCTCCGCAAATGCACTCCCTTTTTCCTCCGTACGAGAATATACAGCCGATAAAGAAAAACCTTTTACATCCTTCGCATCACTTAATAACCTCTCCGTAATCCAATTTGTACCGATAACACCTAACCGTACCATCGTTATCATCCTCCTCTACCCATCATTATAGTCAAAAAAGACCTAATACGAACACTCTTCACTCCGCATTAGGCCTTACTCTTATTTTTTACCCTAAAACAGGATCACGGCGTAAGAATGCTGTCATACAATGCACCGCTCCCCATCCGTTCATGATTTCGTCCATGTCTACGTCAATAACTTGCACATCATGACTTTCTAACAATGCTTTCGTATGAGGGTTACCAGAAGGCATAACGACTTTTCCTGGCTCTAACGCCACAAAGTTCATGCTCATCCCTTGTTTTAATTCCTCAATATTCGTTAACTCAATAATTTCTATTCCTAAATCTAGCAATTGTTTTGCACAATCATACGTTACATGCCATGGGAAAACAAGAAGCTTCGTCTCATCTACCATATTCATGTATCCATCTAAGTGAATGGATCCATAAGGTATTTGCGTTCGAATGATATTTTTCACACCAAGATTACGCAACTCTGATTCCACTTGAACAGCTCCCGATTCATTTGTGCGGCTACCTGTACCAATTATAATGGTATCTCGGTTCACCCACATGGCGCTGGCACCTTCAAAATAGCCATCACCGTTGATCGTTTTAATAATCGGCACCCCTAATGAAGCTAGTGTTTTAGCAACTGCTTTTTCTTCCCCACGGCGGGCAGGGATGGCAGGGCGACAAACGATCGCTCCTTCTGGTGTCATAAGCATTAAGTCTCTCATAAACATAGCATTCGGGCGATCTGTACGTTGCCCTTCCACATAGTGAACGTCTACGCCATGATCTCGGTAAATGTTTGCAAGCTCATCTTGCTGTTGTCTCGCACGAACTGGGTTCATTGCTGCTCGGAAACGATATTCCGCGAAATTATCATCCGTAATCCCTTCTACCTCTTGTCCTGGTCGATGCATCAGCACTGCGCGAAGCTTTCCAACCTCCGAATCACAGTACCAATCTCCCCATAAATCCTTCATTTCATCGGAAAACGTTTGTTCGGAAGGAAACCAACGCTCCCCCTGTACTTTCACTCCTGCCATCTCTATCCCACCTTTATTCATGATCCTATTATTCTATTATTTCGTTACTCGAATCATAACATAATTATAATACTTGCGGGAGAGGGAAGAGGGGGATTTGTGGGAGGTGCAACGAGACAATGGAATATTGTCTAGGATACGGATGATAATGTATCTAAAACAATAGATTCAGAATTAGATACTGTGGTAGAATCATTGGAGACAAATGTTATTCATCCAGGTGATGATTTTATACCACAAGCTCGAATAGCTATCTGGTTTAGGGATGCAATAGTAGGCTGGCTAGTAGATTCAGGGATAGAGTATATAACAGGAAGAGCACCTACTGACTGGTTTATATTAGGATATGATCGAATTGTCACCAACATAATGTCTATCGGTAGAACGTGGACAAAACCAATATATGTTACAACAACTGGTAATGTCGTTACAAGTTGTCCTCCTGAGTACACTTGTCCAATTGCTCCTTGGGAGACTGAACCAGAAGATGAAAAATAGAGAGACATAGATACAAATACAACCTAACTAACGTCTATTGATTAGTTAGGTTGTATTATTGGAAAAGAGGTATAAGATATGAGGTTTAGTTTTTCAGATGTAATGAGAACTATTATACTCGTTTTAATCTGGACTACATTGTTTAACATAGCTATAGGACTTTTACTAGATACTGTGGATGGCTTCAATAATCACCCTGATTCAACTATATTAAAAGGAAACATATATAAAATTAATTTTTTTATTGTTGCTATCATTTGCATAAGAAAGTATTTACTCACAAAGAACAACCTCAAGTGGAATTCATTAGGGTTTGTTCCTTTGTCCAAAAAACAAATAGTATTATTACTATGGAAAATACCTTTAATATGGATTTTGTTTATAGGTGTCACCTCCACCTTTTTACATTTTCTTTTTATGAGAGATATTGATACATCTGACGTTGTTGGTACTTCAGATTTTGCAGGCTTAACCGATCTAGATGTTACTTTTTTAGTAGTGTTCTTAGAGGTGGCTATTTTGTCACCTATTCTCGAGGAAATTATATTTAGAGGCGGTATTTTACAAGCATTAAAATTAAAATACAACGCTCATATAGCAGTGTGGGGAAGTTCCTTAATGTTTATGCTTATACATCAGTGGTCAATTGTAATTTTACCAGGAATATTTGTTTTGGGACTAATACTAGGATACCTTTACCATAAATATAACAACATTTATGCACCTATAGGTTTTCATATTTTTGTTAACGGCTTTAACGTTATCGCTGTCAATACGTTAGTTTAATAAAAGATACTCAATGCTACGGCTTATTTACAATGATGGAAGTATTCTTTCTTCTGTCTTAGTATTTTTTACTTTGCCATCGTATGAAGCAGTTTTTCCATTTGTATTTAAGTTCTCTTCTGTAAAAAATAAATGGAGATGACTGTTGTGAAGCGGGAAGCGGGGAAGGAGTATATATCCAAATCAATATGTTTTAATAACTATCTTAGACTCGCATATTGAAGGTAACAAAAAGTTTGTGAAGGAAGTTGTATTAGCCAGACCTTTAAGGTTTCAAGGATTTCTCTTACCTTCTCCAAATTTCAATCTGAAATATTGTCAATGATTTTATACAAATCTTCTCTTTTTACAGCCCTAATAATTCCTCCATGCACTTACTTCTTTTAATAATATTATTCACATTTCAAACATAGTTTCTGCTTGGTTACAGCAATACAATCAACATAGCAGAACATTACGATCTTTACTTCAGTAAAATACTGTTTCTATTGTTTCACCATTCTTTCAAAAACATGTAGGTCAATACTTTAACAGGAAAAGCTCTATTCGTTATATAGATAAAGTTTTTGTTTTTTTAGAAACTAAAAAGAGACCAACTCTTAAGAATTGGTCTCGCTGTATTTTTTCTTCCTCTATACGGTACTAGATGCCGTACTTCCATTTTGCTATGTTCAAATACTTCAAAAAAGCTAACTTGAGCAAATTACTCACTCTTTTACATCAAAAATACTAATAAGCACCTCTTACATTGCTATGCACTTCTGCTTCATAAAAAGACTTTAGTTTTTCCAATTCGGCTTCCGTGAATGCTGGTACTTCTGTCGCTGCTAGGTTGTCTTCTACTTGCTTAACATTTTTAAAGCCTGGAATTACTGTTGTGATCTCTTCCTGATCTAGTATCCAGCGAAGGCTTGCTCTCGTCATGTTGCCACGACCTTCTGCGATCCAGCGCAGTTGTTCACTAAGCTCTACACCTTTGTTGAATTCAATTCCCGCAAATGTTTCTCCCACGTTGAACGCTTGTCCATCTTTATTGAAGTTACGGTGATCATCTGCTTCAAATGCTGCATTTTTCGTAAACTTCCCTGTTAATAAACCACTAGCTAAAGGTACTCGTGCAAGAATTCCAACACCTTTCGCTTTCGCTTGTGGGAACAACTCTGCTAATGGCTTTTGACGGAATATGTTAAAAATAACTTGGAGTGCTTTTACATTGGGGTTTTCCAAACAAAGTAAGCCTTCATCTACCGTCTCCACACTTACTCCATAGTGGCGAATTTTCCCTTCTTGTTGAAGCTTATCCAACACTTCAAAAACCTTACCATCTTGTAAAATTTCCATTGGAGGACAGTGGATTTGATATAAATCAATTCGCTCACGTTGTAGACGCTTTAAGCTGTTTTCACAATAAGTTCGTACCGTTTCCTCCGAGTATGTTTTCGGATCAAATATATCTCCTGCACGGCAGAACTTCGTCCCTATGTAAATGTCATCTTCTTTTCCTTTTGTTGCCTTCGCAAGTAGCTCCTCACTATGGCCGCTACCGTAAACGTCTGCAGTATCAAAAAAGTTTACTCCTGCGTCCATGGCAACTTGTAATGCGCGTAATGATTCCGCATCGTCTGTTGTGCCCCAGTTACCTCCAATTGCCCAAGTACCAAAGCTCAATTCACTCACACGTAAATCCGTATTTCCTAATTGTCGATACTTCATTACCTTCACACTCCAATGTTTAATTTTTCTTTCACTAATGTAAGCACATTCATTTTAACATATTCACACCAAACATCTCACATTTGGACTGTGACAGATTTGTATAACCTAGATAGTTACGGTACATTAATGGAGAAGGAAGTGAAAAACTTTTTCTTCATGAAAGATTAGGAGTGATGACAAAATGAATGGACAATCAAGGAAAGATATTGTTCCTGGTATAGAAGTGAATATCGTTTTAAAGCAAGATCAACTTACTGGAAAACTTACAAGAGGTATTGTGAAGGATGTTTTAACAAAATCAAGCAACCATCCACACGGGATCAAAGTTCGCTTACAAGATGGACAGGTAGGTAGAGTAAAGGAAGTTCTCTAGTAAGAAGGGAATTTTCTTTTTGAAGTATTTTGTTTATAAAGACAAGATTGCATGAGAAATGCTCGAAATTGTCCTTATGAACCTCTCATAAGGACAAAACACCATGCTAAAAGCCCGTAATTGTCCTTATGAGCCGCCCCAAGGACAAAAACTGAGGTTTGCCGCTGATGGGCGGTTTTTTAAAACAAACTACCCAACAACTGCGTTCAACCTCTCTTCTACTTCCTCTCTCTCTAAACTATTAATTCTAATGATATGTTGATTTTTACTTCCGCGGAAAGGTAAGGTGACATCCATCTCCTTTAGAATAAATGGTCCATCGACGATAACGTCCGCTAACAGAAGAAGCTCTAGTTCATACGTAGATCCACGCTGCAAAAGCTCACTCCACGTATACCCTGTATAAATCCAAAGATTCTTCCCCGCCCCCTTTATGCGTTTAGCAAGGGGAAGAATCGCTTCTGCTTGAAAAAACGGCTCACCACCTGAGAGTGTGACATCATCATGAGGATATTTTTCAATCTCCTCCATCAAATCTTCTACAGTATACGAAACGCCGTTATTGATGCTCCAAGTGCTTGGATTGTGACAGCCAAAGCATTGATGTGGACAACCAGCAAAGAATAGGACGGTTCGTAGACCTTCTCCGTCGACAATGGACTCATGAATTATCGAAGACACTACCATCTGTGTTTCACTCGCTTCTGCTCTTCCTCTTTCTTCGCTTTGTTCCATCGCTTCAGATCACCTACTAAATAGCCAGTAATCCGACGAATCCTTTCTATATTAGAAGCATCCTTTTCTCCACACTGCGGACAACTCTCCCCAATCATTCCATGAAAACCACACGTTTTACAACGATCCACAGGATGATTGATCGACCCATAGCCAAGCCCATGCTGTTTCATCAGCTTCACAATTTGCATCATAGCGGTTGGATTAGCACTCGCATTTCCATCCAATTCAATATACGTGATATGACCTGCATTACAAAGCGTATGAAATGGCGCTTCTCTTCTAATTTTTTCTCCAATGGAGATGGTCGACTGTACAGGCACATGAAACGAATTTGTGTAAAAAGACTTGTCTGTTACATGATCGATTTCTCCAAAGTGCTCACGATCTCTTTTGATAAATTTCCCTGATAACCCTTCTGCAGGAGTTGCCAACAACGAAAAGTTTAACCCAAATTCAGCAGTGGCATCGTCCATTTTTTTCCGCAAAAAAGAAACGATCTTTTGTCCTAATTCCCATGTCTCCTCACATTCACCATGGTGCTTTCCTGTTAAAACAAGTAATGCTTCCGCTAGGCCAATAAATCCTAAACTTAACGTTCCTTGCTTCAACAACTCAGCCACCGAGGAATTAGCTGATAGTTCCTCTCCATCTCTCCAAATTCCTTGAGAATATAAAAACGGAAACTCTTCTGCTCGTCGCTCACATTGAAACCGAAAACGTTCTAACAATTGCCTTACAACTAGATCTGACACCTTCTCCAGTTTCGCAAAAAAATTGGAAAGAAACCCTTCTGATTGTAGAGCTATCTTAACTAAATTCACGGATGTAAAGGATAGATTCCCTCTCCCAATGGATGTTTCATCGCCATGAATATTTCCCATCACTCTCGTTCGGCAGCCCATGTAGGCAACCTCAGATTCAGGATCACCAGTATCAAATTGCTTATTAAAGGCGCTATCTAGAAAACTAAAATTAGGGAATAACCGTTTGCTGGTTGTTTCCACAGCAAGCTGAAACAAGTCATAATTTGGATCCCCTTCTTTACCACTTACCCCATCCTTCACCTTAAAGATTTGAATAGGAAAAATAGGGGTTTCTCCATTTCCTAAGCCAGCTTGTGTTGCCAACAGCAACTGCTTCATCAGCAGCCGACCTTCTTTGGAGGTGTCTGTACCATAATTAATAGATACGAAAGGGATTTGCCCCCCACCTCTGGAGTGCATGGAATTAGCATTATGAATAAACGCTTCGCATCCTTGGTATGTAGCTTTCTCTGTTTTTTCCCAAGCCAATTTCTCCCGCTCTTCTTCGGTTTCTGAAAAACTAGAGTCATAGTAAGACTCATAGGTTTTCCGAACATACGGCGCTAAATCATAGTCAAAGCATGGGAAAGCTTGTCCACCGTGCTGCATGTTTTGGTTAGCCTGTAAAATAATCGACGCTAAAGATAATGCCGTTTCTATGGTCTTTGGTGGTCGAATGGACCCATGACCTGTGTTGAAACCCCTTTTTAATAGTTTTCCTAACGGGATTTGACAACATGTTGTTGAACCTGTTGGATAAAAATCTTTGTCGTGTATATAGATGAGATTTTCCTTTTCTGCATTTCTTACTTCTTCTGTCAGTAGATGCTCGTCTGTGTACCATTTTGCTGTTAATGACGCAAATTGGCCTAGCTTACCAAGTGGAGTTCCCCCATCCACGTTGGCATTTTCTTTCCCCTCTTCACAGCAATTCTCCGAGATTGCTTGTAGTGTTTCTATCATATTCAACTTGATCCCCATCCCCTATTTCATTTTTACAAATCGTCAAATCCGTTATCAGTTGATACTTTTGTGTATTGGCGTGATTTTTGTTCAAAGAAGTCTGTTTTCCCGCTATTTACGTCTTCGTATATTTTTATCCAGCGCATTGGGTTGGAACGATAGCCCTCAAACGGTCTCTCTACACCTAGTTCATTCACTCGTTTGTTCGCCATGAACTTGATATATGCTTCTAGCTCATCTATATCAATGCCTTGGATTTTATCCCCGATGATATATTTTGCCCAGTTGATCTCTAGCTCCGCCGCTTTCGTAAATGTACGTTGAACAAATTTATGATTTTCAGGTGTATTTAGCTCTGGGTTTTCCCTAAGCAATTCTTTAAAAATATTAGCAAACAAATGCACGTGAAGCTGCTCATCCCGATTAATATAATTAATCATTGTGGACGTTGATACCATCTTCTGATTACGTGCTAAGTTGTAGAAAAAGCTAAATCCCGAGTAAAAATTAAGTCCTTCTAATATCACATCGTACACAATCGATTCCAAGAATGTTTGCGGAGTCGGATTGCTAACAAATGCTTCATATCCTTGAGCAATAAAATCATTTCGCTCCCTAAGAACACTGTCATGCTTCCAATACTCAAAGATTTCGTCCTGCTTTGACTTCGTTGTTACACTTGATAAAACGTACGAGTAGCTTTGGTTATGAACGACCTCTTGAAACGATAAAACCGTCATTAACGCCGACAAACTAGAGTCCGTTAAATACCGCGCTACTTGCATGGAATAGTCCGTTTGAATACTATCTAAAAACGCTAGCAGTCCAATAATTTTATCGAACGCCTCTTTCTCATGAGACTCTAGCAAATCATACTGACGAACGTCGTTGGACATATTGATTTCAAACGGTGTCCAAAAGTTTGCTAACATATTTTTATATAAAGGATAAGCCCATGGAAAACGAACATCATCCCAATTTAACACGTTCGAACTCTCTCCATTAATAATCCCTGTGGACGCATTCGGTGCCGTCACATCATACAACTTTCTTTCTTGTAATTTCATGTGTTGATTACCCCTTCCATCTATTTAACTTGCAATTTGAACGAGGGGATATCCCCTCGTTCAAACCTCTATATTAGCTCGAACAACTCTCACAATCTTCTAGTTCGCTTGATGTGGAACGAACATAATACGTCGTTTTCAAGCCTTCCTTCCAAGCCGCAACATGAATATCTAACAGTTCCTTCGCCTTCACTGTGTTTTTCACATAAATATTGAAGGAAATCCCTTGATCGATATGCTTTTGTCTCGCACCATTTTGCTTTATGCTCCAGTGTTGGTCCGTTTCATGTGCTGCTTTGTAAAACCACGTTGTTTCCGCTGAAATGTCTGGAGCTGTAACTGGAATTCGGAAGTTCTTCTTTTCCTCCGCATATTCTTTTCGATAAATCGGATCGATGGATGCTGTTGTACCCGCAATAATTGCCGTGGACGAGTTAGGAGCAACCGCCATTAAATATCCGTTTCGAAGTCCGTTCTCTTTCACTTTTGCTGTCAGGTCAGACCATTTCTCGTTCGAATACCCTCTTTTTGAAAAAAATGAACCTGTCTCCCAATCAGATCCTTCGAATACTTTGAAGGATCCCTTTTCTTTTGACAACTCCATACTAGATTCAATTGTTAAATAGGCAATTTTTTCATATAACTCATCAGCAAACTCCACTGCTTCCTCCGACTCCCACTTTATTTTTTTCAAAGCAAGAAGATGGTGCCAACCGAATGTGCCAAGTCCAATGGCGCGATATTTCTCATTCGTCAGCTTCGCCTGCGGAACTTCGATTTCATTTATATCAATCACGTTATCTAGCATTCTCACCTGGATAGGAATCAGTCTCTCTAGCACATCATCCGTAACAGCCGTAGCTAAATTGATGGAGCTAAGATTACAAACAACATAGTCACCAGGTTGTTTTGTAATAATAATGGATCCGTCTTTCGTTACCTCTTCCTTCACAAACGTCGGACTCATGTTTTGCATAATTTCTGTGCAAAGATTGGAGCCATATACCATCCCACAATGGTTATTGGGATTCATTCGGTTTGCTTGGTCTCGGTAAAACATGTAGGGAGTTCCAGTCTCGAGTTGCGAGATCATCACTCGTTTCATAATCTCAATTGCTGGTACAGACTCCTTCGTTAATTCTGGGTTTTCTACACAAAGCTTGTACTTTTCTCGAAAACTACCTGAACCTTGTTTTTCATCAAAAAAGTCTTCCAAGGAAAACCCCATTACTTGTCTCACTTCATGTGGGTCAAACAAATACCAATCTTCTCGCGCTTCCACTTTTTCCATGAACAAGTCCGGTAGGCACACACCTGTAAACAAGTCATGCGTTCGTTTTCTTTCGTCTCCATTGTTTAATTTCGCATCAAGGAAGGAGAAAATGTCTTTATGCCATACATCAAGGTAAACGGCGATTGCCCCTTGTCGTTGACCGAGTTGATCCACACTTACTGCCGTATTGTTAAGCTGTTTCATCCAAGGGAGTACCCCTGAAGATGTGCCTTTATAGCCTTTAATGGACGAGCCTCTCGCACGAATTTTTCCAAGGTAGATTCCAATCCCACCACCGTTTTTGCTTAATGTAGCAGCATCCGTTGTACTATCAAAGATTCCTCGTAAACTATCCTCGATCGTATCGATGAAACAACTAGAGAGTTGTCCGTGAGTCTTTCCTGCGTTTGCTAGTGTCGGTGTTGCTACTGTCATGTATAAATTTGAAAGTGCCCAGTATGCATCAAGGGTTAGAGATACTCGTTGGTGTTGCGGCTCCTTTTGCATCAGTGTCATTGCTATGATCATAAATCGTTCTTGTGGTAGCTCAAGGATAGATCCGTCGAAATCCTTTGTTACGTACCGGTCTACCAATGTATGTAATCCTAAATAGGTAAATTTCTTATCTCGCTCTCGTTCTAACGCTTGTCCAAGTGTTTGAATATCTTCGTTCGTATAGGCTTCTAGTAATGTGGAACGATATAGTTTTTTCTCAACTAGCTTGTGGACGACCTGCTCAAACTGTTCATATACAGTGGCTCCATTCGTATAGCGTGATTGGGCAACACTACTATATAACTGGTTGAGACGTATTCTAGCAGCAACATATGTCCAGTCTGGCTCTTGCATGGATATACGATCGAGTGCAGCTAATATTAGCTCTTTCCCTGACTTCTCAAATGTCCAACCTGTCCAATTTAGGTGGGCAAACTCCTGTTGCAATTTTGTATTTGTATCCTCCATAACATTAATCCCCATCGTTACACTCTCCCTTTATCTATCTATGATTTAGATTATATGGTAGGCTTTTTACGCATAGAAAAAGCCCTTCCCTCGATGGAAAGAGCTTTGAACGGCATGTTAATAGGAGCGTTGTCCTGTAAACGGGCAATACAAAAATACCCTGCCGTTCACGGTCTCAATCCCCGAAGCCATGAATACGTGAAAAATAGGCAGGTCTCCTGACTTATGCTTCCTCCTACTTTGAGCCTTCCCATACAGTGGCCTTTCAGCCGAACAGTACAGTGGTCGTTCTCATTTCGTCTGCATTTACAGTTGCGGGGACAGTCTCGGATTCTCACCGAATTCCCTATCAAGCTATGTTACTAGCACCTATTAATCAAATATCAATATATAGTGTTTTATTATTGCCGTTAAACATGATGTAGTATGTTGAGTTTATCTAATATAGGAAACAATTGCAATACTTAAGTGTTAAAAACATATTTTTTTAGGCAAATGTCCTAGATTTTTTTTTGGAAAAATAGGTTAGCTGGGAGTTATGTGAAGTTTGTTTTAATAGGGAGATGAAACATTATTTGTATTTTTAAAAATAGCAAATATATCAATTAGTTATTCTTTTTCTGATCCTCGCTCGCGTTACATAAACACTCCATGGAACGCGAGATTCCGTTTCTGATCCTTGTTCGCGTCTCATAAACGCTCCATGGAACGCGATATCCTGTTTCTGAACCTTGTTGACACTACATAAACGTTCCCCCTACCCCACCACCCTATCTCCTCTCGAATAAACATTAAACCTATCTCCCCTGACAAACCCCACCAAGGTAATCTCCAAATCTCTCGCCAACTCAATTGCTAACGTAGTTGGTGCTGATTTAGCAATGATAATTCCCACACCAATTTTGGAGACCTTCAGTAACACTTCCGAAGAAATCCTCCCGCTAAACACAATTACTTTATTTTTCAAAGAAACATTATTTCGCAAACAATATCCAAAAAGCTTATCTAGTGCATTATGCCGCCCAATATCAGATCGCGTAACAAGAATCCCATCCACGGAAGCAAGACTTGCGTTATGAAGACCTCCCGTTTGCTTAAAATCCTCCGCCTGCTCCTGCATCGTACTCATTAAATGACAACACTGCTTAGCAGAAATACTAGGTGCTCTCAAAATTGTCCTAGCACCCCGCACATCACTCTGAAAATAAAATTGACGACTCTTTCCGCAGCATGATCCTATAACCCGCTTCGAGAATGCCCCCTCTGGATCAAACCCCTGCTTATTTTTCAACACCACATATGCAAAGCCCTTTCCCTCATCAATCAATACGGAGTCAACCTCATCTGCCCGCCGAATCACCCCTTCTGAAGCCAAAAAACCAAGGACAAGCTCCTCTAAATCCGCTGGCGTACAGAGCATTGTTCCAAATTCATGGCCATTCACCGTAATTGTCAATGGCTCTTCCAACACGATCAAGTCATCCGCATCCTGAAGAACACCTTGCTCATATTTCTTTATCACATGCGTTTGCATCACCTTGTTTTTCATCGCGAAATCTCCCACTTAACTTATTTCCGTTTCTAAGTCGTCCATTTGTCGCTCTACATACTTGGTATCCTTCTTCGCATGAAACGTATCCGCTTTCTCCACTACCACCGTCGTATTATACTCTGGAATACGAGCATATTTTTCATAAACCCCTTTTGGAATAACCACATTCCCTTCTGGCCAATATAACGAAATATTTCCCCGACGAGTGTTATCAAACCTCGCCCTGCCGTGAAAAACTCCGTGCTTATTGTACACAACAACCGCTTCCCCATCACGGATACCTAGCTCGCCAGCATCCTCTTTATGAAGAAGCACATCGTATCGATCAGCCCCATTAAACGGATCGTCCTTCCCGTAAATCATCGAATTGAACTGTTTTCCTCGTCGCGTCGTAACGAAAAACTCGCCTTCCGATTTTCTCAACTCAGGTAGTTCAATCGGCAACAACTGCCCTCGCCCATCCTCCGTGGGACACATCCCGTCCTCACACAAATACGCTCCACCCCACTGGAAAACATCGCCCGTATCTCTCAAATTTTGAATCCCTTCATAATTTTTATTGGCCACCGCAATTTCCTCACGAATCGACTGCGCATCAGTAAACTCTATCAAATTAGCCTGCTCTGGTTTCACAAGCTTCGCAATATCCACATAAATTTGCCACTCCGGACGGGCCTGCCCGATTCGATGACCCTTGATCTCTGGGGAAAAATAGACCATCCTTTCTGTCGATGTAGACGTTCCTCCCCCAGGTTGCTCAAATCGCGTCATGGATGGCAAGATGATGACCTCTTCTTTTGCATCTACCAACGCAGACGTATTCAAAATTATGTCCTGATGAATCCGAAGCTCAACATTCTCCAAGCACTTCTGCACATAGTCAGGGTTCGGCATCGTTTCAAGAAAATTCCCTCCTGTAGTGTAAAACACCTTCGTTTTTTGTTTATGCCCCTCATGTAATAGAGCATTTTCCAACGAAACTCCTACCGTATCTCCTTGCCAACGAGGAATCTCAAATTTCCAAACACCCTCAACACGCTTACGGTTAATATCATCAAACTCTCCCCCTGGCAAAACAAAAGGATCCGCTCCCATTTCTCCAGCCCCTTGTACACCAGAATGTCCTCGAATCGGCATCAATCCACAATTTTTCCGACCGATAAATCCACGAAGCATCGCCAAATTGGCAACTTGCGAAATATTATCTGTGCCAAACCGGTGCTGCGTTAATCCCATCGACCAAACGAACACTGCCGACTTCGAATTTGCCAGCAACTCCGCCAACTCCAACATCCGCGACTTCGAAATCCCCGCAGACCTCTCCAACGCCTCCCAACTTTGTTTTTCCACATGCTTACGTAACTGCGCCAAGCCATTCGTATGCGCCTTAACAAACGAATGATCAATCGCAGATCCACGCTCCCGCTCCTCCATCACAAACCAATGCTTCATAATCCCGTTCATAAAGGCAATATCGCCACCAATATTCACCTGATACACATCATCCGCAAGCTTCGTACCAAACAACGCACTTTCTGGAATAGACGGAATCCAATATTTTTCCATAGATGGCTCATAGTGAGGGTTAATCATGATAATCTTCGTGCCCTTCCGCTTCGCCGCATACATATACTTCGTGGAAACAGGCTGATTGTTGGCTGCAACAGACCCCCAGAACAAAAGCACATCCGAGCCAATCCAATCACGATAACTACAAGTGGACGCCCCCACTCCAATCGAACGCTTCAACGCCGTTTTACTCGGTGAATGACAAATTCTCGACGAATTATCAATATTATTACTTCCTAAAAACCGCGCCACTTTTCCAGCCACATAGTACGACTCATTCGTCATTCCCCTTGCCGTCAAGAAAAGCGCAAGCTGCTTTGGATCCACAGACTTTATTTTTGCAGCAATCTTCCCGAACGCATCATCCCAAGAAATCCGCTCAAACCTCGACTGCCCCGGCTTCCGAGACAACGGATAAGGAATACGCCCAAGCTCCCGCAACTCCGAGCTAGACAACTTCCGCAGCTCCTTCACATCCCGAAGTAACACCTCATCCTTGATCGCCGGCATCGTATTCAACCGCAACACATTCAAACGAGTCGTACACAAATGAGGACCAGTCAACGTCTGATCCTTCAAACCAGCAACCCCCAACGCACAACCATCACAAACACCTTTTGTTAAAATCCGCCCAGCATAAGATAAATTATCCTTATTATCCCAAACAGCCTTCGCCGTCTCACGAACATGCTTCGGCTTCACCTTCCCAAGCCCAAACGGAACCCAACTAACCCAATACCGCGGATCCGGCAACTTCGGTAACTTCATTGGCCCTTCATGCAACGATTTCCCCAATGTTCTCCCACCTTTTTTGAAAAAAATAGATTGATAGTCCGAATTAAGTGTGACTGGAGTGTGTTTTAAACTTCAATGTAAGCACTTACATTAAACCCTACTCTAGATGGAGATATGTCTTGTAAACATAACGAGTTGTTTTAACTATATATATAGTGTTTTAGATAAGATTATTATAGCATTGTTTTCCAGGACAGAGGAGTGACTGCTACCTACCTTAAAGACAGCAATCTAGGATAAGATAATCAACCTTGGAATTGGTATTATGTAAGTATCCTAGGTAACTCTTTCAAGAAAGGGGGCTTTACATGAGCTATGTTCAACTGATCCAAGAAACACTAGACTATATTGATGAAAATATTTTGGAAGAGATAACAGTGGAAGAGTTATCAACTCAAGCTGGATTTTCCACATATCATTACTATCGAGTTTTCACCAGTTTAGTAGGTATGCCAGTCATGGAGTATATCACGAGACGAAAGCTTTCATTTGCACTTTGCGACCTTCGGAATGGTAAGAAAGTGTTAGATACAGCGTTAACGTATGGTTTCGAAACTCATGCAGGTTTTACAAAGGCTTTTAAAAAAGCCTTTGGGTATCCACCAAGCTTTTACCGTATACATGCGCCAATTGGGGTGCCACAGAAAATCAACTTATTAAAAATAAAGGAAAATAAGACAGGAGGAATTTTAATGCAGCCGAAAATAATGGAGAGAGAAGCATTCAAAATTGTCGGATATGAATTCAAAACTACTTTACGAAATAATGCTCATTCAAGAGACATACCAGCGTTTTGGGACCAATGCAATATTGAAGGCAAGGAAGCGAAGCTATATGACACGCAACAGCCACCGAAACATGGGGAATATGGAATTTGTGTAAATAACAATATGGAAACGGATGAGTTTTCCTACGTGTTAGGAGTGGAAGTAACGAATTTTCAACATGCTTTAGACGAAATGTATCAGTTAGAGGTGCCTTCAGCAACTTATGCGGTCTTTACAACCCCACCTGTTGAAGACGAGGGATTCGTTGCCTCCATACAAGGTGCTTGGAAATATATTTTAGAAGAGTGGTTTCCTAGTTCTGGTTACGAGATCGATGACACAAAGCTAGATTTTGAGTTTTATGATGAACGCTGCCACCCTTGGGAGTATGAGAGATTTGTGATGGAAATTCATGTACCTATAAAAGAAGTAGAATAATTGGTGGGAGTACGTAGCTATTGCCTCCTAAATGAAATGGCACTGAAAAAGGTAATTTTGACTTTTTCAGTGCCTTAGAGAGATTCGCTCTAACTGATTATAATATCTCTAAATAGAAGCACGAGAACCGTCCCCGTTGCTTCCTTCCTAAAGCACAAACTTCTCAATTGCTTTGGCTACTCCATCTTCGTCATTCGTGTCCGTTACCCAATCTGCAACTTCTTTTACTTTTTCTTGGGCATTGCCCATTGCAACACCAACGCCAGATTCTACGATCATGGCATAGTCATTAAGACTATCTCCTACAGCAAGGACATTGTCTAGCGTTATACCTAATTTGTCGCAAACCTTACGTAGTCCATTTGCTTTATTGATTCCAATTGCGTTTATTTCTAAATTAATTAAGCTGGAATTGCTCACTTCTAATTCAGGATGGTTAGATAACAGTCTTCTTATTTCTTCTCGCGCCTCGTCATCCTCTACATGGAAACCAAACTTTAACCATGTATGGGATGATAGATCATCAAAAGGGAATTCATCGTTCCACACTTTTTCTGAAGAAATTGCCCAGTAATTTGTATTATGCTTTTCCTTTAACTCCCACATTAGTTTCATATGTTCTTCAGGAATCGTGTTCTGCTCTATTAAGTTCCATTCGCTATCCCATATTTCACTTCCATTTACAGTAACAACATAAGAGGAGAGGTTCAGTGATTCTGCATGCTTTCGACACGTATGTATGGACCTTCCTGTACTTATAACTATATGGACACCTTTTTCTTGTGCTGCCTTGATAGCTTTTCGATTTGCCTCGGATATAGCATGCTCGCTATTAAGTAATGTACCATCCATATCTAAAGCAACTAGTTTGATTTCTTTCATTAACCATTCTCCTAACTTCTATCATGAGGCAAATTTTGGTAAGGTTACTTTCATTTCTGTTCCTTTCCCTACCTCACTAGTAATACTTATTTCTCCTTTATGCTCACGAACAATATTCATACTAATCATTAACCCTAGGCCAGTACCATCATCTTTGGTGGTGTAAAATCTTTTGCCCAACTTTGAAAGCTGTTCAGGTGGTATTCCAGGACCCTCGTCAATTATGATTATGTGTATAACACTAGTTTCCTCTATTATATTAATGGTGATTGTACCCTCTTTTGACATTGCCTCTATACCATTTTTGAGGATATTTAGAAATACTTGCTTCAGTTTATTTTCCTCACAATAAACGGTAACATCCTTCATCTTAGGTTTGTAACTTACTTTAATTTCAATATTATATAGTATTGCCTGTGTATTTACTATTGTTACAACTGTTTTAATTAATTGTACGATATTTGTTTTTTGAAACTCAAATTCTTTTGGTTTCGAAAGAAGTAATAATTCATTTACTATTAAGTTGATCCGTTGCAATTCTGAGGACATAATGTCTTTATACTTTTCCGAATCCTCGTCCGTATTTTTCATAAGCTGTAAAAAACCCATAATACTAGTTAACGGATTCCGAATTTCATGGGCAATTCCCGCTGCCAACTCTCCAATAACAGAAAGTTGTTCTGAATGCTCAAGTCTCTTTTCGTTTTGTCGCTGCTTCGTTATATCTGTAATGACTATCCCGTAACCCCATTCATGTTGAAAAAACAGCTGGTGGTAGTGAAGAATAACATCCGTCTCCATTCCCTTACAATCCGTTAGAACCCCTATAGTATTTCCTACCGTTTTCTCGTATGCAATGGAATCATCTTCTAGCGGCACTACTTTTTTTAATGCTAGATAATCAAAAAGTGAATTCCCAATAATCTCTTTTTTTCTTTTCACTTGAAATAATTGGGCACATCGATTGTTTATATATCGAATTGTGTTATTTTTTATAAATAAGATTGCTACTGGAGTTTCTTCGAGGAATCTTTCGTACTCTTTTACAATTTTAAGAGTAAGTTTCCTTTCCTCTTCTAGTGCTTTTCTTTCTCTAATAAACTTAATACGTTCAAATAGTAAGGCACTAATAATGATCATCATAAGAATCACATATAATTGTGCACCACCTACATAAGTTATAATGATTGCTACAAGCATAGTAAGGAAGTAAAGCACTGAATATATAACGTATTTTTTTGATTTAGTATGGTGCTGTCTTAGCTTCATAACGGCATTCACCTTTCATAATCGAATAAAAAAAGACCTAACCTCTATTTTTAGAAGTTAGGCCACGCGCGACGTTTATTCCCACATTTACCTTTTTCTTAACTATGCTATTTTTTATTGCACGATGATGCACATCATTGATCTATCTTCTTTGAAATTCCAATCTATAAACAAATCCAGGACGGAAGATTGAAAAATAGATTGTAAATTTACATCTCGATGAAAATGACTTTTTTCCAAGTCATCTTTCGTTATTTTTAATTCCTCTTGGTATCCTTTCTTTATCATTGCCTTTTCAATAGGAACCAATAATCCTATTCTTTCAATAAGAAGGATATTTTTTGAAACAGGATACATATATATTTTATCAGGTACTTTTTGAACTAGTTCTGTGATACGTGCTATTTCTTGTTCTAATGCTACCATATTAAAGTTTGGATTATGTACAGGCGTATCTAATTTGCTTTCCAAAACCAAAATGATGACACCTGAATTATTATTAAAGTTCCAGTCGTGAAAGTACTCCTCTACCTCTACATCAAAGCTAACTTGAACAGCTCCTTTAAGTTCTTCTAGAATATGTCCAATTATAACTTCACGAGCATTTTCCACGTAAGCAGATTGTCCTTTGTAAAGAAGCACTTCTTCCATAGGAGAAATGAAGCCTCTTATATAGAAAACCATATAATTTTTACACAATGTAGCGCTACATGATTCTGGACCTCTTCCAAATTTTTGCCGTAATAACTTAGAAGTATAGCTACTAATATGATTTATTTTATCTTGTAATTGCATATAGACACTTCTTTCGAAAGGCCTATTCAAAGTTATCACCTATAAAATGACAACCTCTTTTATCATATCATAGCAACTTTACCAAACAAAGTATAATAACTAAGATAGGCCAACATAATTGTACTTATTAAAGTACCCATTTTTAGCGTCTTTATAACACCTGTCTTTTTATTTCACAAAAAACACAACTATGTTTTTATCTTCATCATAATCCCACATAACAAATATATCATTAACAATCCGCTTAAAAGCAGATATAAACAACGGCTTATATTCTGTTAATCTTCTTTTTATATCATAAGAATGATTCAATAGAATTTCATAATTTCCTTGTTTGTATAATTCCAATTCAATAGGTAAGAAGTTATGCTTACACTCAGCAACATATATATTCTCATTAATTTGAGAAATAGTTATATCGTTTGGTTTTTTATAGGCTTCTATATATGCGTTTTGGATTTTCTCGATTATCAAGTTATTATTAATTGAATAGTTATTGTTTTTGATATGAGGAGGATTATAGGATGTTGTCATCATTAGTAGTAAGCCTGAATTTGTATCGAAATCCCAATCTTGAAAAAAGTGAGTAAAGCTTACTTTAAATATTTTATTTAACTCTATTTTTAAGTCTTCTATAATCGCTTCTAATATCACATTACGATACGTTAGTGCTAAACCTTTTTTATTTCTCTTTAACAAAACCTCTTCTGATGGTGTGATAAATTTGCGAATATGAATATACAACATACCCTCTTCAAAAGTACTGAAGCATGAATCTGGACCTTTTCCAAAACTACTTTTTAACCTCTTACTTAATTGACTACTTACATATGTTAAATCTTCCTGACGCTTTTTCTCTTTAATCATCTTTCATGTTTCCTCCTGAATTTTCCTCCACGCTGTACCAACCTGATGTATATATTTCGAATACAAAAAGGCCTAACCTCATAATGATGAAGTTAGGCCATAGATAAGACGCAATTAGTTAAAACTGTTCCTCTATTTACCAATTAGAATATGCATTTTTTGTTTGATGTTATGATTTAAATCGCTAGGAAAACAATCGTTTGATCAATGACTGCTAGACACTAATCAATTATTATTATATCATATTTTTTTTATAAATAACAGAGAAACCGACCTAAATTCTAAGACTATTTAATTGGATTTGAATTCGATATATCGTCTTTCACCCTAATGACTTCATACATCACTGTTTTTTTTCAGTAGGTGACTCAAGCGCTCCCTCCATTTGCTTATCATATATCTCTCTATTGTTTTTGATCCATTTTAATTCCGTCAGGACGATAGTGTAACTTTATATTTGTTAAAACTTCTTCTGTCTGCTCTGTCATCGCCTCTCCTTGTAGCTTAATGACCAACTCCATCACTTCATCCATCGACCCTTCAACAACAGTTTCCATTGGTCCTACTTTATAATCTAAGCCCGATTCATCAACGACTTCAATCAATTTAGGCAATACCCCATTCGTATCCATGTCCTTTCCATTCGGAAGTACTTGTATACCTGCCATTACAGTAGCCATGAGATCATCCTCCAGTAAAACTAGTTTGTTATTACTTATGTACCATTTTTGTTAATATTTTAAACATGTTTTTCTTGCGAAAGGACAAGATTACGAGTCTTTCGTTACCTTCCCACTACTTTTCTTCATGCCAAAGTCACTAATACGGCTCTTTCGTTACCTTCCCATTACTTTTCTTCGTGCGAAGGTAAGCAATTAATATTCCTTACGTAAAAAACACCTGTTATATGCATTTTGATTGCATAAACAGGTGTTAATTGTTAGGTCTGTTCTAAAACTAGAACTCTACCCGAGGTTCTTCTTCGCTAACTCAATTTGCTCTTTTACCTGTACCGGCGATGTACCACCATAGCTGTTTCTAGCCCCCATTACATGAGCAGGCGCAAGAACCTTGTAAATATCTTCTTCAAATAATGAACTGAACTTCTCGTATTCTTCCATTTTCAGATCAAGAAGGAATTTCTTTTGCTCGATAGCATATAACACGATTTTTCCAATAACTTCATGTGCATCTCGGAATGGAAGCCCCTTTGTAACAAGGTAATCAGCAATATCCGTTGCATTTGAATAGTCGTTGTTCACTGCTTTCGCCATGTTTTCCACGTTAACAAACATTGTTTCAATCATCGGAGCAAGAAGCTGTAATGATCCTTCTAACGTTTCTACCGTATCAAACATGCCTTCCTTGTCTTCCTGCATATCTTTGTTATACGCTAATGGGAGACCCTTCAACACAGTTAGAAGACCCATTAAGTTACCGTAAACACGCCCTGTTTTTGCACGTAACAATTCAGGCACATCAGGGTTCTTCTTCTGTGGCATGATGCTTGAACCAGTACAGAAGGAGTCATCTAGCTCCACGAATTGAAACTCTTGGCTACTCCAAATTACTAGCTCTTCAGATAAGCGAGAAATGTGCATCATTAAAATAGAAGCTGTTGATAAAAACTCTAAAATAAAGTCACGATCACTTACTGCATCCATACTGTTTGGATATACATGCTCAAAACCCAGTAATTCAGCAACACGTTCACGGTTTATTGGGAATGTTGTACCTGCAAGTGCACCGGCCCCAAGTGGTAGCCAGTTTACACGTTCTAAGCTGTCAACTAAACGCCCTTTGTCACGCTCCAGCATCCAAAAATATGCCATTAAATGATGTGCAAAGGAAACAGGCTGTGCTCGTTGTAAGTGAGTATATCCAGGTATGATTGTTTCAATGTTTTTTTCCGCTTGAGAAATGATTGCGCCTTGAACAGCTTCAACTAATGAAATAATGTCCTTTGTGTGATTTTTTAAGTATAAATGCATATCTGTGGCAACTTGGTCGTTACGACTTCTTCCAGTGTGAAGCTTCCCACCAACTGGGCCAATTTCATCAATTAAAAACTTCTCTACGTTCATATGAATATCTTCATTAGCTACGGAATACTCAAGTTCTCCATTTTCGAGCTTCGTTTTTACCTTTTGGAGTCCTTCTTTAATTTTATCTGCATCTTCTGTGGAGATAATTCCGCATTCACCTAGCATTTGTACGTGTGCTAAACTCCCATCAATGTCCTCATTCGCTAGCTTTTGATCAAAGGAGATAGATGCTGTTAGCTCTTCTACAAGTTTGTTTGTTTCTTTTGTAAATCTTCCGCCCCATAGCTTAGACATGTGAAAACTCCTATCTATTTTAATTAAATTTTCTTTTATTGTTAAATTCTACTATTTATAGTTGGTGATACACAAGGGTGGTGAGGATGGATTACGCGTGATTTCGAAACAATTTAGCACCTCTACAGCACGATTTTGTCTCGCATCACACGAGATTTAAAAATATCTTAGCAAATTAGCACTTTCATCGTATAAGGTAATAATTATATGTGCGGGTTTGGACAATATATGTGCGGGTTGCGCGATTATATGTGCGAATTTCAGAATATATGTGCGGGTTCAACGATTATATGTGCGAATTTCCCATTTTTATGTGCACTTCCTTCAAAGCAACATCCCAACATCCCATCCCAAACTACAAACTCAATCCCACAACCACTATCTTCCACTATTTAAAGACTTCACACACCAAAAACGGCCATGGCAACCCTGTGCCACAGCCGCCTTACTTTTTTCACGACACTATCCCAATCCTAGTCTAACCCAAAATCTCTGACTCAGAACCCTTTTCGCCTTTAACCTTAATGTGTTCGTCTTTTAACATTTTCTTTTCGCTGCTTTTGTTTACTTCGGTATACACTTTTGTTGTTAAGCCCCATAGCTTGATGAAACCAACTGCTGCGTTGTGGTCAAATGCATCACCTTTTGAATACGTAGCAAGCTCTTCATTGTACAAGCTGTGTGGTGATTTACGAGCTACAACATCGAAGTTTCCTTTGTGAAGCTTCACTTTAATCGTACCCGAAACAACTTTTTGTGTATCACTTACGAATGCTTCTAATGCATTCTTTAATGGAGAATACCAAAGTCCATCATAAATGATTTGCGTTAATTGTTGATCCACTGTTGTTTTAAATTGAGTAACCTCACGAGGTAGTGTCAAGAACTCAAGCTCTTTATGTGCTTTGATTAAGATAAGCGCAGCTGGAGTTTCGTATACTTCACGAGATTTGATTCCTACTAGTCGGTTTTCAATATGGTCGATTCGTCCTACACCATGTTTTCCACCAATTTCATTTAGAGTTTCAATTAGAGGAACAAGCTCCATTTCTACACTATTTAATGCAACTGGCTCTCCATTTTTGAACTCGATATCAATATATTCAGCTTCATCTGGAGTCATTGTGATTGGTGCCGTCCAGTCAAAAGCTCCCTCTGGCGCTTCTGCCCAAGGATCTTCTAATACACCTGCTTCACACGCTCTTCCCCAAATATTCGCATCAATAGAATACGGGTTTTCAAGAGTTGCTGGAACTGGAATGCCTTTTTCTTCTGCATACGCAATTTCCTCGTCACGAGTCATGCCCCACTCACGTACAGGTGCAATCACCTTTAAGTTCGGATTTAATGCTTGAATAGATACTTCAAAACGAACTTGGTCATTTCCTTTACCAGTACAACCATGAGCAACTGCTACCGCACCCTCTTGCTCTGCAACTTCTACTAACAACTTAGATATAAGTGGTCGGGAAAGGGCAGAGGACAATGGATACTTACCTTCATACAGGCAGTTTGATTTTAATGCTGGCATTAAATATTCCTTTGCCAAAATTTCCTTTGCATCAACCATAATCGCCTTGATTGCTCCCACTTCAAGAGCCTTGTTCTTAATAGCTTCAAAATCCTTTTTCTCACCAACATCTAAACCAAGTGCAATCACGTCATAACCGTATTGCTCTTGAATCCATTTAATTGAAACGGAAGTGTCTAATCCACCAGAATATGCTAAAACCACTTTTTCCTTACTCATTATACTCGCCCCTTATCACGAATTAATATCTACGTTACCGTATTTTTATGCATTGACTTCCAAAAAAATTAGTCTTTCATTAAGACTTTTAATAATGCTTTTTGAGCGTGTAATCGATTTTCTGCTTCATCGAACACTACAGAGTGCTTTCCGTCGATGATCTCAGAGGTAACTTCCTCTTCACGATGTGCAGGTAAACAATGTAAGAAGATGAAATCATCTTTTGCAAGTTTACATAGATTACTATTTACTTGAAATGGTTGAAGAATTTTCATTCTTTTCTCTTGTTCGCTTTCTTGCCCCATACTCGCCCACACGTCCGTCACAACAACATCTGCGTCTTTTATCGCTTCGATCGGATCATTCGATACAGAAATAGTACTTCCTTGAGATGCTGCTACTAGTTTCGCAGATTCAACAATGGAACTGTTCGGTTCATAACCAGCTGGGCTTGCAATGGCAATATCCATTCCAACCTTTGCTGATCCTTCAATTAAGGAATGAACTACGTTATTATTTCCGTCACCGAGGTAACAAAGCTTCAGTGCTTTTAGTTTACCTTTATGTTCTAAAATCGTCAAGAGATCTGCTAAAATTTGTGCAGGATGATGGGAATCTGTTAAACCATTAATTATTGGTATATCCGCATGCTCTGCTAATTCTTCCACTGTCTCATGAGCAAACGTACGAATCATGATTCCATCAAGATAACGCGACATTACTTTTGCTGTATCAGAAATGGATTCTCCTCTTCCTAATTGTAAATCTTTTGAGCTTAAGAAGATGGCATTACCACCGAGCTGCAGCATTCCAACTTCAAAGGATATTCTCGTTCTTGTAGATGCTTTTTCAAAAATCATACCTAATGTTTTTCCCTGTAAGTAAGGATGTGGAATTCCTTGCTTCTGCTTTTGTTTCATATCGAGAGCCTCATCGAGGAGATAAAGTATCTCCTCTGAACTGAAGTCTGCAATGGTTAAAAAGTCTTTTCCTTTAAACGACTCTTCTAATGTATGTTGTTTATCTTCATATTTATTTACTACTGACATGCTCCCACCTCATTCAATTTTGTTAGCTGGCGGTATTCACCAAGTGTTCTAGGTTTCTCTTCTTCATTTTCTGAACTGAATAAGTTAATCCACGGCTTTAACGTATCAAAACTTGTATAATAAGGAACTTGATATCGGACTGCTAATTCACGGATATAGAAACCTATTTTTTCCCCGTCACGTCCTTCGTTCGGTATATTTAGTACGAGATCTGGCTGTTTATTTTTCCAAAACTCGTGTAAAAGTACTTTTTCTTTCGCCAATGTCTCTGAAGAAATATTATGTTTTGCTAAAAATGCTGCTGTTCCTTCTGTAGCGATGACTTTATATCCTTCTTTTGCAAATGCTTTAATCGAATCAAGACTCTCTTCTTTTGCACGGTTCGCAATCGAACAGAATATGGTAGGTTCCTCTCCAGCAGCACTTTCCTTTGCAGAGACCTTACCACTAAGTTGTAACGCCTTTGAAAATGCTTCTTCTAACGTTACCCCTAACCCTAGTGTTTCCCCAGTAGACTTCATTTCAGGTCCTAGGACATGGTCTACACCTTTTAATTTACTAGCAGAAAAAATCGGTGCTTTCACAGAATAGTAGGCTGGTTCAGGGAATAAGCCTACGCTTCCTCCACTTAACTCTTTCAACGATTTTCCTAACTGTACATGTGTTGCCCATTCAATCATTGGAACTCCAGTGACTTTACTCATGATTGGCACCGTTCTAGATGATCTTGGGTTTACCTCTAACACGTATACAACCTCGTTATGAACAACGAATTGAATGTTCATCATACCGATAATTGGTAAGTGGTTCGCTATTTTTTCTCCATATTCTATCAATGTTTTCTTTATGGAGTCACTAATATTCACTGGCGGGAACAGCGCTACACTGTCTCCAGAGTGGACACCTGCTTTTTCCAAATGCTCGAAAATTCCAGGAACAACGATGTTTTCTCCGTCTGAAATGACATCAATTTCACATTCCATACCAGGTAAATATTGATCAACGAGTAACGGCCAACAACGGTCATTGCCGTCTTCCATAATTCTCGTTAAATATTTCTCTACTTCTTTATTGTTATAACAGATGAACATCGACTGTCCGCCAATAACGAACGACGGTCGAATAAGCACTGGATACCCGAGCTTTTCAGCTGCTGGAACTAACTCCTCTGGCTCATTTATCGTTGTTCCTGCGATATGGGGAATGTCTAGTTCGTTTAAAAGACTATAAAATTCATGACGATCTTCTAGTTGATCAATCACTTTCATAGAAGTCCCTAGAATGGTAACTCCTTCGTCTTCCAGTGCGTTCGCTAAATTAATGGCTGTTTGCCCACCGAATTGAAGAAGTACTCCTTGAACCTGCTCTTTCTCCACAACTGCCATAATATCTTCCACAGCTAACGGCTCGAAGTAGAGACGATCTGCAATGGAGTAATCCGTACTCACTGTTTCTGGATTATTATTCATAACGATTGCTTCAAACCCTAGTTTTTTCACCGCTAATGCTGCGTGAACCGAGCAATAATCGAATTCAATTCCTTGACCGATTCGGATAGGACCTGATCCAACAACTAAAATCTTCTTTTTCCCATGAGACGATTCTACCTCATCCGCTCCTTGATATGTGGAGTAAAAATAAGGTGTAACAGCATCAAATTCTGCTGCACATGTGTCTACAAGCTTGTAGCCGCGTTTCACGTTAAGCGACTTCCATTTCAATCTTATTTCCTTCTCAGGAACATTGAAAATCTCAGAAAGTCGACGATCTCCTATATTCATTCGCTTCGCTGTTTTCAACAGATCCACGGGAGCTTCTTCCCATGAATGTGATGCTAGCTTTTGCTCACAATCTACGATATTTTTCACCTTGATCAAGAACCAACGATCGATTTCTGTTTGAGAAATTACTTCTTCGATGGTAAAACCTCGCTTGAAGGCTTCTGCAATTGCGAATAAACGTAAATCTGTTGGCTTTTTCAAAAGCTCAACTAATTCTTCCTTCGTTTTTCCAGGCATGGATTTCAGATATAAGCTATGTGCGTTCATTTCCATGGAGCGTAACGCTTTATTTAGCGCTCCTTCGAACGAACGATCCATTGCCATCACTTCTCCTGTAGCCTTCATTTGTGTTCCTAATGAGCGATCTCCCTCAGAAAACTTATCAAACGGGAATCTCGGAAGCTTTACAACGATATAATCGATGGCAGGCTCAAACGACGCGTATGTGTTTCCTGTAATAGGATTTAAAATTTCATCTAAGTGATAGCCGATTGCGCATTTTGTTGCGATTCTAGCAATTGGATAACCCGTTGCTTTAGAAGCAAGTGCAGAAGAACGGCTCACACGCGGATTAACCTCGATAATGTAATATTGGTTGGATGTTGTATCTAAGGCAAACTGAATGTTACATCCACCAACCACATTTAAGGCACGAATTACTTTTAGTGATGAGTTACGTAAAATTTGATACTGCACATCAGATAATGTTTGGGAAGGAGCAACAACGATAGAGTCACCAGTATGTACCCCAACAGGATCCATGTTTTCCATATTACAAACAATCGTACACGTATCGTTCTCATCACGCATTACTTCATATTCAACTTCCTTCCATCCTTTGATGCTCTTCTCTACTAGCACTTGATGGATAGGACTTAATGTTAGACCTTGCTTTAATACCGCTTCAAATTCTTCATCATTGTTTGCAAAGCCGCCACCAGCTCCACCAAGCGTGTAAGCAGGACGGATGATAACGGGATACCCGATTTCCTTCACGAACTCTACTCCCGATTGGAAATCTTCGATGATCGCGGATTCAGGAATTGGTTCCCCAATTTCGATCATTAGGTTACGAAACTTCTCTCTGTCTTCCCCTTTTTGAATGGATTCCACAGAGGTACCTAATAGTTTCACATCATATTTGTCGAGAATTCCCTTCTCGTATAATTCCACTGTTAAATTTAATCCTGTTTGACCACCAAGGGTACCAATCATGCCATCTGGTTTTTCACGAGAGATGATCTTTTCAATTGTTTCTACGTTTAATGGTTCGATATATACTTTATCTGCCACCGACTGGTCTGTCATGATTGTTGCTGGGTTGTTGTTCACAAGCACCACTTCGATGCCTTCTTCTTTTAGTGCAAGACAAGCCTGTGTTCCAGCATAATCAAATTCAGCTGCCTGACCAATCACAATTGGCCCTGAACCGATGACGAGTATTTTATTTAAGTTGTTATGCTTTGGCATACGTTCTCCCTCCAGAGGTAGTCACTTGATGTAAAAACTGCTGAAAGATAAATTCTGTATCACTCGGTCCTGGATGTGCCTCTGGGTGAAACTGTACAGATTGTATCGGTAAGCTATTATGCTTAATACCTTCCACCGTTTTATCGTTCACATTGAGAAACAACACTTGGAACTCGTTATAATTAATGCTATCTTCCACTACTACATATCCATGATTTTGTGAGGTCATCTGAACCTTTCCTGTTAGTAGCTCCTTCACCGGATGATTTCCACCACGATGACCAAATGCCAGCTTTTTCGTCGTAGCACCATGTGCTAGCGCGATCAGCTGATGTCCTAAACAAATACCGAGAGTTGGAAAAGATTCAGTAATCTTTTTAATCTCAGAAAACCACGGCTGAAGTTTCATTGGATCTCCAGGTCCGTTACTTAATAACACACCTTCAGGCTGTAATTCCTTCACTTGTTCATAGGAAAAATGATATGGAACAACAGTCACTTTGCAATTTTCCTGTAATAAAGCATGTAGAATCGACTTTTTGTAACCATAATCCATCAATACAATATGCGGTCCTTCGTTTTCATAGGTCACAGGTTTTTTCACAGAAACGGTATCTACCCAGAAGTTTTGAGAAACATCATCACCATCTTGTAGACTAGCAACCTCAGGATTCGTTGTAATCATCCCTTTTACCGTATGATGCTTACGAATAACCTTCACTAAGGCACGTGTATCAACTCCTGTTAATCCAGGAACACCCACTTGCTCCAGTCGCTCTTGAAAACCTTTTGTTGCCTGGAAATGACTATGTTCTTCACAAATATCTCCCGTAATTACACCAGAAACAGCTGTTTGGAAACTTTCATCATCAAGATCATTTAATCCATAGTTTCCGATGAGAGGATAGCAAAATGTCAAAATTTGCCCTGCATAGGAAGGATCGGTAATAATCTCCTGATAGCCAGTCATACTCGTGTTAAAAACTACTTCACCAACCATATTGTTTAGCTCACCAATGAGTTTCCCTTCAAATATCTCTCCCGTTTCAAGAACTAAATATCCTTGTTTCATACCGATTTCCCCTCCTCTGCTATTTCTGAAAAAACAGTTTCCAGTACTGCGAGCACTTCGTCTATTTCCGCTTTCGTTGTTGTTAACGGTGGTAACAGTCGCACTACATTAGGTCCTGCTGGTAAAACAAGCACATGCTGTTCCTCTCTCGCTTTTTTCAACACATCTGCTGCAGGGCCATGTAATTCTATGCCTCGCATAAGTCCAGCACCACGAACCTCTTTTACTTGCGTAGGGAACTTCACCTTCAGTTGTTGAAGCTTTTCTGATAAATACATTCCTAACTCAGCAACTGTTGGAAGTACATTATCAACGATTTCCGTTATCGTCGCTACTCCCGCTGTTGTTACGATTGGATTTCCTCCAAATGTCGTTCCATGTGTTCCTGCTTCAAATGCCTTCGCTACTTTTTCTGATGCAACGATCGCTCCGATTGGAAAACCAGAACCTAATCCTTTTGCCAATGTCATCACATCTGGCTCAATTCCATAGTTTTCGTATGCAAATAGCTTTCCTGTACGACCCATTCCTGTTTGAATTTCATCAACCATGAGTAAAATGTCATTTTCCTTACAGATATGAGCCAACTGTTGAAGCCACTCTTCGCTAGCATGGTTCACGCCACCTTCACCTTGAATTACTTCTAGAAGTACGGCACATGTTTTCTCTCCCGCAACTTGCTCCAACGCGTTCATATCATTAAACGGAAGATAGCGAAATCCAGGAACAAGTGGTGCAAAGCCATCTTGTATTTTCGTTTGACCTGTTGCTGTTAACGTTGCTAATGTTCTTCCGTGAAACGATTGTGTAAAGGTGACGACTTCAAATGCAGCCGATCCTTTCACCTTTTGCGCATACCTTCTCGCTAGTTTGATTGCTCCTTCATTCGCTTCCGCTCCACTATTACAGAAGAAGATTTTATCTCCGAAGCTATTCTCTGTGAGCAAATCAGCAAGTTTCTGTTGAGACGGGATATGAAATAAATTCGAGCAGTGCCACAGCTCTTGAAGCTGAGATTCGACTGCATTTTTCACAACATCAGGAACGTGACCTAAGTTACAAGTGCCAATCCCAGATGTGAAATCAAGATATTTCGTATCATTGTTATCCCAAACATAACTTCCTTTCCCTTTTACTAATGTGATCGGGAATCTTGCATACGTTGGCATGATAGATTCATTTTTCGCCGCTGTCACCGTTTCATTAAACATTTTGCATCTCTCCAGCAATAATTTTCGTTCCAATACTCTTTCCTTGTAAAAAATGAGTGAGGCTATTTACCGTCATTCCATTTAGAATGACTACTTCTTCCACGTTATGAGTGAGACCATCGATCGCCGCCTTCACCTTCGGAATCATTCCTCCCGTGATAACCTTTTGTTCAATGAGACTTTCCACTTGTTTTTCCGTTAGCTCATGGAATGTCTTTGTCTCTCCGTTTTCTTCTGCATAAATTCCAGGAATGTCGCTGATGAAACAAAGCTTTGCTCCTAACGCCTGTGCTACTGCCGACGCTGCAACGTCTCCGTTAATATTGTATTTCTGGCCATTTTCATCGATGGCTACTGGTGAAATGACGGGAATCTGACCTTGTTCGAAAATCGCATCGATCAGTTCTGACTTAACATGTACCACCTCTCCAACGAAGCCTAGCTGCTCCGCGTTTTGAGAAGGTTTCGCTTGTAGAAGTCCTCCATCCACACCGCTGATACCGTAAGCACTTCCCCCAACTTTTTGAAGTCTCTCCACGATTTTTTTGTTCACAGATCCACTGAGCACCATTTCTACCACGTCTAGTACTTCCATCGTTGTTACTCGAAGTCCGTCAACGAACTTTGTTTCTACACCAATCTTAGTTAAAAGGGAAGAGATGAGCGGTCCGCCACCGTGGACGATTACCGGCTTACATACCCCCGATTTGTATAGCTCAACGATATTGTTGTAAAACGTTTGTGGTAGCCGCTCTAACACACTTCCTCCACACTTAATGACTAAATAGCTCATCCTTTCCCCTCCTTAAGTTCGATATGATGCGTTTATTTTTACGTAATCGTACGTTAAGTCACATCCCCAAGCGACCGCACTGCCTTCCCCTTGCTGTAGATCCACGAATATTTGTACTGTTTCGGAATGTAAATAATCCGTCGCATCTTCTTCGCTGAAAAATAATGGTAATCCGTTTTCTACAACTTTGATTGGTCCTAATGAAACAATGATTTTGTCTGGATCAATCGGTTCTTCACTATATCCAACAGCACAAACGATTCTTCCCCAGTTTGGATCCGCTCCGTAAATCGCTGTTTTTACGAGATTACTTGAGATAATTGCTTTACTAATTTTTCTTGCTCCTTCATCTGTTTCTGTACCTTTTACATGAACTTCGAGAAGCTTTGTTGCTCCTTCTCCGTCACGTGCGATTTTCTTAGCAAGCGTTTGGCAAACAAATTCTAACGCCTGGATGAACGTTGCCCATTCTGGATGCTGTTCTGTCAACGTTTCGTTCCCTGCTTTGCCGTTCGCCATCACAAGCACCATGTCGTTCGTACTAGAATCTCCATCCACGGTGATCATGTTGTACGTTTTGTTTGTTACTTGTTTTAAGGCTTTGGACAAGCTTTCATCTGCTACATCCACATCCGTTGTTACGAACGCTAGCATCGTTGCCATGTTCGGGTGAATCATCCCAGAGCCCTTTGCAGCTCCGCCAATCGTCACCTTTTTCCCATTTATCTCGATTTGCACTGCTATGTTTTTCGTACATGTATCAGTTGTTAAAATGGCCTTCTCGAAATTTTCTGCTCCTTGATTACCAGTAGCATTCATTTCGTTTATCCCAGACTCAATTTTTCCCATTGGCAGTTGTGTTCCAATTACTCCTGTAGAAGTAACAGCAACAAGATGGTCCTCCACGCCAATCGCTTTGGCAAATAACTCTCTCATCTTGTATGCATTCTGTAATCCTTCTGCACCTGTACACGCATTGGCAACACCGGAATTCACTAGTATTCCTTGAATCTTGTTTTCTACTGCGATGCTTTCTTTCGTCACTTTCAGAGGTGGTGCTTGAAACTGATTTGTTGTATACACACCCGCAGTTGTTGCTGGTACTTCTGAGTAAATCCACCCTAAATCTAACTTATATTTTTTTATTCCGCAGTGAAGTCCACCAGCTGTGAAGCCCTGTGGAGTTGTCACGTTTCCGTCGGTTACCAATTGATATTGCTGTGAAGCTACAGATTGCATATATGAGCCCATCCTTTCGTTTTGAAAAAAATTGTTTCCTTTTACGGGTACATTGGGATATCAACTAATCCCGTCCGAACATCCAAACCATTCATAAGATTCAGATTTTGAATCGCCTGGCCAGCCGCCCCTTTGACTAAATTATCTATTACCGAAATGATCGTTACTTTTCCAGTACGTTCATCTGAATGTATACCAATATCACAGAAGTTACTTCCGCTCACTTCTTTTGTTGACGGGAATACTCCCGCTTGCCTGATTCGAACGAAGGGATGATTTTTGTATATCTCTGTATAAAAATTAATTAGCTCCTCTGTGGACTTTGGTTGCTTCAAATCAAGATAGATGCTACACATAAGCCCCCTTGTCATAGGCATTAAGTGCGTCGTAAAGGTTACCTTTACATCCTCTAAGTTTGCTTCCTTTTGAATAAACTGCTCAATTTCTGGTATATGTTGATGTGCACCAAGCTTATAAGCTTTCACATTTTCATTGATTTCTGCATAGTGCGTTGCAAGAGAAACTTTCCGTCCTGCCCCTGACACTCCTGATTTCCCATCGATAATGATGGATTGCTCTTTAACCCAACCTTCTTTTACGATAGGTAACAGTGCCAACAATGTTGCTGTCGGATAACATCCTGGGTTTGCAATTAATTTACTGTTTTTAATTTGAGATTCATAGATCTCAGTTAACCCATACGTTGCTTCTTCTAAGTATGCTTGCTCTGGAGCTATTCCTCCGTACCAAGTTTCATAGACTTCTGGTTTTTCCAAACGAAAGTCACCAGATAAATCAATACACTGTATCCCTTTTTCTATACAACTTGGCGCGAGCTTTTGACTAACCCCAGCTGGTGTTGCGAAGAAGACCACATCCACGTCTTTTTCAATGTGATGTATACTCCATTCATCCATTACTTCATTTATAATATCCGTTAAGTGAGGGTAAACCTCACGAATTTCCGTTCCGCTTTGTGAATGGGAAATAATAGATTGTAACTTTACGTTTGGGTGCTTATCAAGTAAGCGAATAAGCTCCACCGCTCCATATCCAGTTCCCCCAACTATTGCTGCTCTTATCACGTTAACAAACCTCCCATAACACTGATTAGTTCATTATTATACTCTCCGATACATTTTTATGCAATACGTATGAAAAAAATAGTTATAATTTTTTTCTACTCGATGAAAAAGCCTTTTGTAACAGGGTTATATCTGATGTATGTAACATACATCTAGTGAAATTCTATGTAAGGTTTTGAATATGGTTACTTATCCAACAGAATTGGAATTTTTTTGAGAGTCTACCCTGAAAATACGTGGGTTCATGGTAGTCAAACTTATCTAGTATTACTAATTTTGTTGAATAATATTCCATTCGCTCCTGTCCACTCCTTTCCTGTGGGGAGTTGCCGAGCCACCTTCACGACTACGTCGCTACGGTGTCTCGCCTCTACTCTACTTCCCACTGGAGTTCGTGGACATGCGCTCATTCCATATAAAGTTGATGTTACTTAATCATCTAATAATGTATTTTCATCCACCATGGTGAAAATGTTCACTTTCATGGAAGTCTACCCTGAAAATACGCGTTAACTAAAAGCAAACCTGGATTGCTTTTGCAATGTGCACATATATTCGTGGAAACCGCACATATATTGCTTGAATTCGCACATATAATTGCCCAACCCGCACATATATCGCGCAAACCCGCACATATATTTTTGACGAACCTTAATAAAAGCAAAATTTGTTTTTTAAGGAAGGACGGTACAGGGTGAGAAAACAAGAAAAAGGTAAGAAACATGGATCTTCGTCCAGAATCATGAAAAATCGTATACCATGAACAAGGTAGAGAGCACTTCTCCTATCCTGATTCGGAAAGTGCACATATATTTGCTCGATTCGCACATATAATCAGGATTCCGCACATATATTGCTTGAATTCGCACATAAAAGGGAGAAATGTGCACATATAATCGCCCAATCCGCACATATATGGTGATGCCACCACTAAAATCTCCCCAACTTTCTCCAAACAACAAAAAACCTGACCCGGAAGATGCTTTCTCTTCCAGGTCAGGTTCAAACACACATAAGTTTTCTCTTTAATATACGAAAAAACCTGCGATTTGTAGTTCTTCATCAAAGGTTATACTAAATTCTGCTTCTGTTCCTTCAAATAACCCTTGAATAAATACTACTTGATAGTTTTCTGTAGCTTCTGTACGGAGATACTTTTGCTCTAGAAAGCTTCCAAACTGATTTTGAAAACTCTCCCAAAGCTCCTCTAGTACTTCTGGAGGAAGTTCATCAGACATCGTTTCATCAAAGTGCTCAGTAGCAGCCTCAAAATCTCCCTCTGTTATTAATGATATAAAGTTTTCTGCTAATTCTACTCTTTTTGCTTCTTTATTCAAGCTTTCTTCAGCGTTATTCGTTCCATCATCGTTTCCGTTATTACATGCTGCTAAAAACAATACCATCATTAAACTGTATAAACCTATTCTATATTTACTCATATATGTAGTGCTCCTCTCCGTTTTTCCTCTCAAGCATAATAGCAATTAACCATTCTATTCCACCTGTGCCCAGATCCACTGACCAATATCCGAAATAACGTTTCTATCTACTATATTCGGATAGTCGTATTCATTTATGGTACCTTTATGAGGACCTTCATATGAGATGAAGAAATGGTTAAGTCCTTCATAGCTTTGTATTAACGCCCATTCATTCTCCCCTAATAATTCCTTCCATAACGGAAAATCCTGCTCCATCGTAACTTGAAAGTCATCTTCTCCGTGTAAAATAAAGATTGGTTTTTCAAAGTCTTCAAGGACATCCCTAGTTGGGAAGCTGTCCATCTCCAGAAAATAGAACGCAGGCAAGCCAAAGATGGTTTCAGCCTTTGCATCCTCTTCCGTAAACTTGCTCATCCGCTCCGCTTTCTCACGTTCAATCTCTAACATTTGCAGATATTCATGCTCCGCTGCTTCATCAAAGTCTTCCGTTGCTAGAAAATGCAAATTTTGATCATAGATGATTTCCCACAACGGGCGAGCAGACCCACCTAATACAACAATCCCAGCGAAATCGCCTCCTTCTGCATCAATCCTCGGGGCAAGCATCCCTCCAAGGCTATGGCCTACTATATATACATTGTCCGCATCTATCCGTGTATCTCCCTTTAGAAGCTCAGCTGCCAAAATCGCATCATCAACAGTTTCTTCCTTCACCGTAATAGTTTCTTGCTGAGCCATTTCGTTTCTATATGTGTACGTCCGCTTGTCGTATCTCAGCACAGCGATCCCCTGTTCCGCCAATCCCCAAGCGATATCACGAAACGGCCGATATCCATATACCGCTTCATCCCGATTGCTCGGACCTGATCCTTGAACAAGTACCACTGCCGGAACGGATCCCTCCTCCAAGTTTTCCGGAAGCGTCAACGTTCCACCTAACTCAAATTCCGTTCCCACCCCCACAACTACCTCTTCTTCAAAAACACTGTCTGGTAGCTGTGCATTAGCATAGCCATGACTAAAATAGATCCCAGCAATTCTCCTCGCTTCATTAAATGTTAGCCTAATTTGGAAAATCACGTCTGTAAAAACTAGTTCCGCTTCCGCAATTTCATGACTTCCCGTTTCGGAAAAACTCCATGTAACATCCTCTAGAAGTTCTCCACTATTCAAAGTTCTGCTTTCCCACTCCTGCTTAAGTTCCTCTTCGGACATAGACGCTTTTAAACTATCATCAACATATATCTCTAACACTTCTTCATACTTTCCATCCATTAAATGCTGCAAAGCTTCTTCGCTTATCTCGTCTACTGGCTGCTGAGCTCCGCCTGAACACCCTACCAATAATCCTACCACTATGAAAATCATGATCCATGACCTACAAATTTTATTCATCTCATTCATGCCTTTCTCTATTACTATATGTATTACGAATTAAAATGCTGGTTAGTTTCAAATATTTTCCTATCAAATTAGGTTTTGAATTTTAAGATCTTCTTGAAAATACTAATTACCCTTTTTCAGAGTTTATTTTCCATTTCAGCTCTCATCCCGGTTCCTTTCGGAAATTAACGAGGAGCAAACCTTATCTACCTTTATTCTGTGCATCGTACTCCGATTTTAGAAGGGAATATACAATAGTATCATGATATTCTTCCCCGTCGAAGTCTGTTTGTCTTAGTTGGCCATCTTTATGGAACCCGAATTTTCCCATTAGACGCTGAGAGCCTTTATTGCTCGCAAAAAGGTCTCCGACAATTCGATTTAGTTGAAGTGTAAGAAAACCAAATTCCAAAAGTGGTTTTAAAATTTCTGTCATGACGCCTTTTCTTTGAAAGTCATCCCGGATAACAGCGCCCATTTCCGTTTTTTTATGCCAAAGATGGAGTTTGTGAAAACGAAACATCCCGATAAGCTCATTGTCTGCTTTATGAATAATCACCCATGGTATTTCCTTTTGTCTAAGGAAGCTTTCGATGCTGTCGTTCACCTTGTTCTCCATTTCTTCTAGTGTGGTCACTGGGAACGGCGTGATATATTTCATTGTTTCCCTGTCTGACATGAAGGAATATAAACTTTCTGCATCCTCTAAACTGATTCCTCGTAACAAGAAATTTTGTGTTTCTATAGTAGGTATATCTTTTAATGATGTAAAGTTCATCTTAGTTTCAACTCCGTTACCTGTATTTTAAACCGCCTTATATTTTATCTATATTTAAATCAGCTGGTCAAATAAGTCATACATAGAACGTAGCGACTAGGAAAAAATATGTTAGTACTATATTTTTAGGAGGAATTCGATGAACACTCAACGAGCAAAAGAAATTGCACAGTCACCTGACATGAAAAATGTTGTTTGCAACGGGGAGCGAATTTATATTCAACACGTGAATGATCAATCGGAAACAGCGAGAGTTTTCCCGTTGGATCAGCCTGAAAAAGAGTATGAGGTTCAAGTTGCAGATTTGACGGAGATGTAATAACTCCTAAATTGAAATGAAAATTCCCTTAGGCATCCAAAAAATCTTTTTGGGTGCTTTTTGCTCATGTTCCTGTCATGAAGATGTATGTTCACCCTCCAATCAGACAAACTATAAATAAGGATATAGTCTGTGAAAACGAGGTGCCTATGATGATTCAACGTTATGAACTGAAGACAATAGAAAATGAAACGATAGTAATTGTACACTTGGATCCCCAGTTAACGGAGTTTTCCTCCGAGTTAGGAAAAACTCCCGAGGATAGGGTTGCAATTAGCCAGCATATTCGAACAACGATTATCAAAAAGTTTCCCGAGCTCAAAATAACAGCGATTAAAGTAATGTCCGGTTCTTTACTTGTTTCTTCTATTTATTTAGGTGGAGGAAACACAGCTTTTGCAACAACATCCGCTTCAACTAGTACTACGACAGCTCAAGTGACTCAAGAGATATATGATATGTACACAGTGAAAAGTGGGGATAGCTTGTTTCTTATTGCGCGACAACATAACGTAACAGTCGATGCTATTAAAGAAGTAAACAATCTTAGATCTGATTTAATTTTTATTGGTCAAGTATTAAGACTGCCATATTTTACTTATACGGTAATGTCTGGGGATAGTTTATCAAAAATCGCTCGGAAATACGGTGTCACAGTAACAGATTTGCGCTCTTTCAACAATTTAACTGGTGATCTTATTTTTGTTGGTCAAAAATTACGTGTTCCTCGGACTGTAAGTAGTGCGACCGCACCAACGCCAGCACCGAGTCCTACTCCAACGGAACCGACACCACAACCTGTAGTGGAAACATCCATTACATATACCGTTGTTTCGGGAGACTCTTTATCGGTGATTGCTCGGAGATTTGACACGACAGTCACAGAAATACGAACTCTTAACGGACTTACATCGGACCTAATTCGTGTGGGACAGGTGCTGAAGATTCCGCAAAAAACAGCGGTCGCGGAACCAACACCGACGCCACCACCAGAACCTACTCCCGCTCCCCCCGTGGAGCAAACGACGTTCAACTATACCGTCGTGTCAGGAGACTCACTATCTGTGATCGCTCGGAGATTTGATACGACTGTCACAGAGATTCGTACTCTTAACGGACTTACGTCGGACTTGATTCGCGTTGGACAGGTGCTGAAGATTCCACAAAAAGCAACGGTCGTGGAACCAACACCGACGCCACCTCCTGCGGCACCAGCGCCTGAACCTACTCCTGAGCCAACACCACCTGTAGAGGAAACAACGATTACCTATACAGTTGTGTCAGGAGATTCTTTATCGGTAATTGCTCGTCGTTTTGACACTACCGTTTCTGAAATAAAAACACGGAACGGATTAACATCTGACTTAATTCGCATTGGTCAAGTGTTGATTATTCCACAAAAAGTCACAATACAAGATCCACCTGCACCACCAGAAGAAGTGTTGCCAGCGCCCGCGACACCGACGTTCCTACTACTAGATCCTATGAATAGTACAAACAGCTCATCTTATACTATCATTGGTGAAACGAGTCCTAACTCGGCGGTTGTCGTTACCCTAACCGATGAAAACAACAAAACCCTAACAGATAATGTCACTAGTAATAATGAGGGTAGATTTGAAACTTCCTTCAATGTGACATCATTGGAAGAAGGTAAAGTTGAAGTCCAGGCTGTGGCAACGAATGCACAAGGAAAGCAAAGTGATCCCATACGTACTACTATAATAAAAGATACGATTATCGAGGTTCCGAAGATTGAAACTACTTCACCATTCGTTAATGGGAAAAACCAGGCTGCGTTTCAGATCACTGGATGGGCGGAGCCTAACGGAACAATATTTATAACGATTTCCGATGAAGAAGACAGGAACATAGAAGTGGAGATACCAGTTGACGAAGACGGAAACTTTGTTTCCTCCATAAATGTTTCGAACTTAGCTGATTCGGAGCTAATCTTCCGGATTAAACAGCGAGACTCTGCGGGAAATGTGAGTCAGTCTCAGCTTCATATTGTGGAGAAGGACACGTCTCATCCTGATGTTCCTGTGTTGCAGGCGGGTGATGTGGTCAACAATCAAAATGCTGCAACGTTTATGTTCGATGGAACAACGGAAGCGTATGCTACTGTTTTTGTTTCGGTCATGGATGATGTTGGTGAACGTATCACAGGGTCGATTCGTTCTGATAAAAATGGGCAATTTCGTTTACCAATGAACCTCTCTTCTTTACGTGATGGAAATTTGAAGGTGGAAGTAAAGCAAGAGGATCGAGCTGGAAACGAGAGTGAAGTTGGAATTCACACATTGCAGAAGGTAACGGTGACGCCAGATATAGCAGTAGACCCTATCGGTATTGTTAATAGTAGTAACGTGGGTGAATTCATTGTATCTGGGGAAACAGCATCGAATAGTGATGTTCAAATTACCGTTTCAGATGGTGACTCGGAGCTCACGGAAACTGTCAGTGCGGACAGTGCCGGTGTGTTCACAGTTCCATTGAATTTACGCTTTTTACATGATGGGGAGATTACATTTGCCTTCGTCACAATAGATCGCAACGGAAATAAGAGTAGTAAGGAGACAGTCACAACTTCTAAAGATACGGTTACTCCAGCTAACTTGGTGATCGCAGATTTAACCTCTGTGAATAGTGCAAATCAAGCAGAATTTGTAATTGAGGGTACTACGGAGGACGAAGGGACCGTCGCTCTCGTTATCACCGATGGGGTTATTACGATTACAGAGATCACAGAGGTTGGCGACGATGGTACCTTCCGCTTTACGCTCGATCTAACCGATATGCTAGATGGAACGTTAACAATCGCTATCACGCAAACAGACAAGGCTGGAAATACAAGCGATGTAGAAGAGCTGACAGTGGACAAGGACACGGCCATATCCTCCCCAACCATCAGTCGAAGTGGGTATGCTTTTGAAGGAGACCGCATTTTGTATAATGTCGCCGGCGTGGCCGAACCATTGTCTACGATTTTCATCACTGTGGATGATCGGTCAGGTCGAGATCCTATTACGATCGAGCACACGGTAAATGAGCGTGGCATATTTAATCTTGATGTGAATATATCTGATCTCGATTTATCACGATCTCTTCTCGTCTCCATCTCCCAGTCGGACGCAGCAGGAAATGTGAGTGAAGTGCTGACACCTGACTTCATCACACATACCGTGGTGAGTGGAGATACGCTATCACATATCGCAAAGCGCTATAACACGACAGTGGAAGCAATTCGTCGAATTAATGGGATCAACGGTGACTTGATTCGAGTCGGGGACGTCTTGAGACTACCTGTTACCGCAAGCGAAACATTGAACCTAGGGTACCTATATTTTGGTCATCCGAACAATTTTTCCAATCAAGTGTTGGCAACGGAACGATCCTTTAATGTGGTATCCCCAAGCTATTTCGACGTGAACCCAGATGGTACATTAAAGGTCACCTGGCTATTTGATCCAACGTTTATCAAATCCATGAACGACCAAGGAATTCGTGTCGTGCCGTTTTTAAGTAATCACTGGGATCGAGAGCTTGGACGGGCGATGCTGGAAAACCGGGAGCAAGCTGCCCAGCAAATTGCCGACATGGTCATCCGCTATGACCTCGGGGGAGTGAATGTGGACCTAGAAAACATCAACCACCAGGACAGAGACAATTTCACGGACTTCGTAAGATTACTTCGAGAAAAAATCCCGTCATCGAAGGAGGTATCTGTCGCTGTTGCTGCTAACCCGAACGGCTGGAACACGGGCTGGCACGGTGCCTATGATTACAACGCTCTGGCAAAGTACACAGACTATTTGATGATCATGACCTACGACGAAAGCTATCACGGTGGACAACCAGGCCCTGTTGCAAGTCTCCCATGGGTGGAGCGCTCGATACAATACGCCATTGCCCAAGGAGTTCCAAAAGACAAGATTGTCATCGGCCTCGCTCATTACGGACGCTTCTGGCGAGAAGGAGCAGCCACTGGGGGGCAAGGCATTTCCAACTTCCAAATCCAGGAGATGCTGCGCAGGTACGAGCACACTGTTACCTTCGATTCAGCAACCCAATCAGTTAAGGCCGTGGTCACCATTCGGGAAAACGACCCGAAGACCTACATTATGGGCAACGCCCTCGTACCAGGCACGTACACTATTTGGTATGAAAACGACGAATCCTATCGCGCCAAAGTAGGACTCGTGGAAACATACGGCATTCGAGGAGTAGGTCACTGGAGCATAGGACAGGAAAATCGCGACGTGTGGAACAACTATCACACCTTTTTCCTACCGAAGGACACGCAACTGGCCCCTGTGAACCCAGCACCAACCGAGCCATTGACGTACTTTACCTACACCGTCGTCTCCGGAGACAGCCTATGGCGACTAGCCGTGCAGAACAACACAACCATAACGGCAATTAAAGAACTGAACAACCTTACAAGCGACACCATTTTTGTCGGACAAACATTAAAGATTCCGAGATAAATCTTATTCATTTAAAAAAATAGACGATAGTACAAAACCCTGGCTGACTATGAACGTAGTCTCCAGGGTTTCGATTTAGGTTTATTTCGTTGTTGAACTTAGTTGTTTTGTTGACTCACGCTTCGCTTTATTTGTGTAAAATTCAATTGTCTCCCGAATACCTACCTCATACGGAGTTTTCGGTAACTCCCCAATCTCCCTTTCGTATTTCGCACCACTTAGAACTACTGGATTTTCAATCAAATAAAACATCTCCACTACTTCTTTCATTCCTGCATTGAAGAATCCAAGAAACTTTATCATACGCTTGGTAATGGTTCCCACTTGTTTGTCATACCCAGTAATATCTCTCATCTTCTGAACGAACTCCATGCCTGTGATAACGTCCGTGGCTGGAATGTTCCAATTTTGGTTGTAAGCATCATCGCGGAGTGATAATTCGATGAGTGCCTTCGCTCCGTCTGGAGTATAGATTACTTCTTTAGCTGTATAAGGATCCCCAACAATAGATGCTTTCTTATTTGCGATAACATCCTTCATTGTATAATACAGCATAGCATTATCAGCGTTAGGTCCGTAGAAATCAGGGAAATGAGCAATCACAACAGGAGCTGGTGATTGCTTAGCGAGAGTTTCCAGTTCCAATCGGATCTTTCCTTTTTTCGTGTGCGGTTCCTTTGGTGTATCCTCGGTAATTTTTTTGTTGCTTTGCCCACGGCCGTATGCATAGATGTTATCTACATAAGCAACCTTTGCCCGTTGTTTTTCCGCTGCAGTCAACACGTTATTCATTATCGTGGCGAGCTTTGCCGACCATTCTGGATAAGGTACATTGAGTGCGTGGTAAATAATATCTACGTTTTCCGAAGCCTCTAGTATGTCTTGCATTTTCAATGCATCTCCAGGGTGGATGGTAACATTTTTGTCTTTTTGAAAAAGTTCAGATAGCTTTTCTTGGCTTCGGGAAAAAGCCACCACTTCCACATCTCGACTACTTAACTCTTTCACAAGGGCATACCCCATACCCCCTGATGCCCCTAAAACTAAAGCTCTCATTAGCGTTCCTCCTGTATTTGGTTTACTTATGTGTGTCATGATGGTTGATTCTCTATTGATGAGTTTGAAGTGTGATCTGAGGTGAGCATTTGATTTTCAAGGTGATTGTAGTTGGTTGTTTTTTCCAACTTATAATTTAGTTATATATGGATTGTTGAAGTGTTGCAAGTTAAATTTTGATTAATTTGAGTAAAGTATACTAACTTTCCTAGTCAGCTATTTGGTGCTATTCACTGGTTTTGCTACGTTGTGATTCTGATTCCTCTTGAAATTAACCATTTGCCGGGTAGTGCCTACCACGGCATATGGTTAAAAAGCTATAATATCGTTTGAAATCCTGCATAAAAATGCCCTAGTTTATGCTACGCAGTAACCCCAGTCTCAAAATAAACTTCGACTATGTAATTCAACAAGAATAATTCACTCCAACTAGCAAAAAATAAAGTTATCCAGCATGGATGAAGGAGTTGATGTTATGAAGTGCAAACGTGTACAAGAAATTATTGATTCACCAAATATGATCAACGTTCGGTATAATGGGATTCCAGTTTACATTCAAGAAGTACTTCCGAATAAAGAAACAGCCAGAGTTTTCCCCCTAGATGAGATGGGAAATGAACAAGATGTGGATATTGAAGGTCTAGTAGAAGATCCTATCCATACTATGCCGCATTAAGTGGAAATAGAAATCGACAAATCTCACAGGACAATTCATAATAAACGACCGTTATCTACACTTTTGTTGATTGGCGCTTTGTTCAACTACGATCAACTTTTCAGTGGCCATTAAATGGTTTACGGTCGTTTTTCCTATTTAGAAACAAGCAACTTTATTTATATTGCTTTTTCAATGGTCAACTGTTTCTGTCCTTTCTTTCGAATATACCCCTCTATGACTATGAGATTCCCGATCCAACAAAGCCATGTGGCTAAGGCGTAACCTAAGATAAAGTTGTCAGTTGAGTAGCCGATAATTGCTGACCAGATTCGAAAAGTCACTGCTGCAAAAGTTACTGCATAGCTTCTATACATCCATTGTTCGTGTAAATGGACGTTTCGTTTGCGTATGTAATAATATGCGAGATAGGTTGTGATAATCCAAGCGATATCAAGGAAAAAAAAGCCTAACATAGCTGTCAGTCCACCAAATGCATAGAAGGACAGGTACATTCCTACTGATGCACTGATTGCGATTGAGATGACATAAAGCTTTCCTAAGTTTCTATGTAGAGCTAGGTTTTTAGTTCTGAATTTTTTAATAAACTGAATAGGCCCTACTAATAGCGCTATAGCTGCTGAAAAAATATGTGTGTACATAGCGTAATTCCATAGTTCATATTGGAATGTAAACATTTCAAACCCGAGTTCAATAAGTACTAGATTTGTGGAAACAGGATCCATAAAGAAGTAACGTACGATGGATGATATAGCTAAAATAACAGCAAAAAGTATGATTAAAATAAGAGCTACTTTCTTACGTAAGGTAAACATAACAAACCTCCCTTTTATTATTTACAGACCTAAATTTATGAATTTTGTATGCTAAAATCCTCTTTATACTTAGGCGTTTATTCCTTTGAATTCGTTACACGTAATTTGAAAAGATGTCACAAAATAGACACGGACCTGGTCCCCGACAAAAGTGTCGGGGACCAGGTCCGTGAATTTTTCATGAACTTATTTTAGAAATTGGATTGCTAAGGGGTATTTGAATTTTTTACCACTTACTGTTTTATAGCCTGCAATCATGACCGTGATCCAGAATACGATTAATGATGCAAATATGGAGATGATCGCTGTATTTCCTATAATGATTGTTACCATAGATGGGATTTGTTGGTGAATCAATCCTGCTGCAACCCATATTAGGATAGCTCCTAGTAAATATAGAACAAATGTTATTTGAAAGTTCAGCGACTGTTTGCCGCTATAGTCTGCAAAGGTAGATTGTCTTCTTACAAAAAGCCAGTAAAGCAAGGTAACGATGATATTTAATAATGGTACAGATAGCGCTAACATGTGATTGAACATAGCAACGATTTTTACATTCATTGGTAACTCTCTAGGTGATAATTCTACTTCTGTTTTATGGTTCCCTGTCATGTTTTGATTGTATTTTTTTGTCATGGTGTGTTGGATCTCTCCTTTATTTGTCATCTTCGTCACGCAAAGTTCTAGAGACGATGATGGTAGATGAAAACGTTAACCATTTACGGAATAGGACATAATTACCTGTTATTATCACTTTGTTTTCCCAAAAATAATTGTATCATATATCAAATGATTGTCCATGTAAGCATAAAAAAACTGAGCCCTAGTGTGGGTTCAGTTCAGTTGGTTATTGTTTGCCCGTTGGATTCTATTAGTTTGCCTGTTAGGATATATCGTTCTGTTGTAAAGCCGAAGAAGTCTAGTGGGTAGCAGGTGATTAGGGTAATAACTGGTTCGTCATAAGAGATAATGACAGTGCGGTCATCTTCATGCACGATTCTTTCATCTTTTAGCTGGTAGATGAATGTTCCTTCATGAGTTTCGATTTCGATAAGATCACCTAGCTGTATTTGGTCAAAGTTACGGAAAACGGTGTTGTTGTGGCCTGCGAAAACGGTGTTGTCGTTTTCGCCTGGTAGGACGCTTCCGATAAAGTGACCTACTCCTTTGTCTAGTTCCTCATCATCTGTTCCGGAAATGATGGGTATTTCTCTGTCTAGTCTTGGGATATACATTTTCCCAAAAATGTCTCCTCGAGATGGCCGGTTTTCGTAGATGAGTTGGTATGGTTGTTCTTTGTTTTGTGTGTCTTCATCAATGGTTGGAATATTTGGGGCAGTTTTGTGTGTTCTTTGGTGTGTTGGCTTTTCTTGATGGTCTTGGATGAGGAGTTCTACTTGTAGGTTGGCCGTTTGGGTGTTCCATTCTTCTAGTGATTGATCTACTTGAGTTGAGCCTAGTTGAATTTGTATTAGTGACGTGATAACAAAGGTGAGCGAGATAAAAAGGCATACGATCACCAATAGATTCTTCAGTTGGTTTGGCATGTTTTTCACCTCGCGTTGGAATGTTTTTTAATAAATTCTTCGTTTTACTCTTCTCATGAGGATGAATCCTGATAATATAAAACCTACTGTGCTTACGGCAAAAATGTTATACCAAGGACTTGACGTTCTTGGAAGCTTTCCACCGTCGATTGTTTTAGGTTTGTCTTCTCTATCCGTAGGAGTTTCTTGTTTTGTTTTTTTCACAGGTGGAGCTGGTTGTTCTTCTTCATCATCCTCTTCTTCTGGTGCTTCTGGCTCCTCTGGTTTGGATGGTTCACAATCAATATCAGATGTAGAAGCGGTAATTTGAATTAGTTCATATAGTCGTTCTTCCTCTTCTACCGTTTCCTCTTCATTATCACTCGAAGATGTAGTCGCATCGTTGGTCTGAGAGTTATTGTTTTCCTCGTTTGTATCGGTATTGTTGGTGCTTTCGTCTGCTGTGTCTTCTTCATTTGTTTCTGTGTTGTTCTCATTTGAATTGCTATCCTCATTTGATTCTGACTGCTCGTCCTCATCGTTTCCGTCGTTTTCAGAGGATTCTTCGTTTTCTTGGTTTGTTTCATCTTCTGCTTCTTTATCTTCTGCAACTTCTTCTGGTTGCGTTAATAGTGGGAATTCGAGAGTAATAGTATCTCCCGCTGTCTCAGGTGTTGTAATAATTGTCTCTCCTGGTCCAATAACCTTGTGATCGATAATTGTTCCAGGGTATTCCGATCCCCATTTCACTTCAATCTCTTGGTCATTAGGATTTGTAATTACCCAAGCATGAACCCCTTCCTCTTCTGTACATATAGGCGTGATTGTTACTGGTAGTTCTGCGGGTTCACAATCAGTGATACAATCTCCAAACTCCAATGGGTTCTCAGGTTCTTCAGGAACTTCTGGTTCTACTGGCTCTGGTTCTTCTGGGCGGTCCGTGAAGCTACCAGCTTTAATAAAAACATTAGAATCTAAGTCTCGATCTCCTGCGTCGGCAATTGCCATTTTTATTGTGTTCACTTCTCCAGCGTTCACTTGTGCCTCAACAGACAAGACTACTGTTAACCCATCCATCTCCGTATTGAGTGGTGCACCACTCTCAATATCATTGTTACGGTAAAACTCAGGATTCGAGGCATTGTCACTTCCATACGGCTCTCCTCCGTTCACATTATTAATAGAAACAACAATGTCGGTACCAGGAAGCTTTGCTTCGTTTTCCCCATTAATAAAAAAGCCAAAGACATCATTAAATGAAGAATTTACATACTCATTGTATTCATCAGATGCAAACACATACTGGAAATATATACTATCTTTTTCCGGAATGAAGTCAAATTCTAGTACAGTTGCGTCATATGTCCTATAGCCAGGAATTAATTTATCAAGATCTTCGTCACCTGGTAAGCCTGTTTCATATGCTATTGTATCCGATGTGTTGGGACCAATAACATTATGTACAGAGCCTGTACTTAGTATGATTCCTTGATCAAAACCGATAATATCCTCTCCACCTGTAAAGAAACCAGAAGATACATCTACTCCTTTAAGTGATATGTTCGTAACTGTTACTCCTTCACCAAGGAGACTTTCTACAAGGTTTTCTTTTGTTAATTGGTTCATGTCTGTTACGATAAGACCTTCCTCTTCTGTGTTTGCTAGTACTGGTTGTCCAATTATGAGGATTACTGAAAGGAAACAAATGCTAAGTATTTTCCAACTTTTCTTATACAATATTTTACCTCCTCTTCGTGCGTTTTATAGAATCTTCTCACCAATACTAGCACCGCAGTTTCCCTTTGAGTATTATCCTAAAGTATTAAATTTGGGTATATTTTCTAAATCAGTTAATTCGAACTAACTAGATATCTTTCTAAAGTCTTAGAGAGAAAAAATGTAATAGGTAGTTGAAGAACTTTCCATAGTATGATACAACTATAAGCGAGTTGTTAATTTTCAAAACTCTTAAATAATTTCATATGTACCACTACTAGGGGTGCTTGATAAAGCTGAGAGAGACGATCGTCTTAACCCTTATAACCTGATCTAGTTCGCACTAGCGTAGGGAAGAAGTGTAAAGACATAGTAAAGGGAAAGACCATTGTTTCCCTTTGCATCATGTATTATTTGGTTGTTTAAAGCCGCTTCTTTCCAACAAGAAGTGGCTTTTTTGTATGTTGTCACAAAAAGTTCAGGGACCTGGGACTGTACGATTTTGTGACAGTTTTGAAGGAGGGGAAATTGAATGAATAAAGACTTGTTAGAGGAACTCCTTAGTGATGTGGACGCTCGGCAGGATGAGATGATTGAGTTACTGAAGACACTCATTTCCTATGAAACTCCTGCTCCACCTGCTCGGAACACGAAAGAAGCACAGGACTTTGTAGCTGAGTATTTGAGTCATCTAGGTTTTGAGATTGATATGTGGGATGTGTATCCGAACGATCCCAATGTTGTGGGGTTTTTAAAGGGCACAGATAGTGGGCGTTATAAGAGTCTCATTATTAATGGTCATGTTGATGTTGCAGAGGTAAGTCCTGATGAAGCTTGGGAATTAGACCCTTTCACTCCAATTGTCCGTGATGGATATGTTATTGGTCGTGGAGCCGCTGATATGAAAGGTGGCTTAGCTGGTGCACTCTTTGCTCTGAGATTACTTCGAGAGAAAGGAGTGAAATTTCCTGGTGATCTTTCATTTCAATCAGTGATTGGAGAAGAAGTCGGGGAAGCAGGAACGTTGCAATGCTGTAAGCGTAACGGTGGCGCGAAGGCAGATTTTGCGATTGTGGTAGACACGAGTGATTTACATATTCAAGGACAAGGTGGCGTTATTACTGGGTGGATTACGATTAAAAGTGAGAGAACATTTCACGATGCAACTCGCCGCAATATGATTCATGCTGGTGGTGGTCTAATTGGTGCTAGTGCCATTGAAAAGATGACAAAAGTGATTCAAGGTTTGCAAGATTTAGAAAGACACTGGGCAGTGACAAAGAGTTACCCTGGTTGTCCACCTGGAGCAAATACGATTAATCCTGCTGTAATTGAGGGCGGACGTCATGCCGCTTTCATTGCAGATGAGTGCCGATTATGGATTACTGTTCATTTTTATCCGAATGAGAATCATGAAGAAGTGAGTCGAGAGATTGAGGAACATATTTTGAATGTGGCAAAAGGGGATCCTTGGTTGAAAGACAATTTACCTAGGTTTGAATGGGGTGGAACTTCCATGATTGAGGATCGTGGAGAGATATTCCCTTCACTAGCGGTGGATCCTGCAAATGAAGGAGTTCAGTTGTTGGCTAAGAAGCACCAAGGTATCGTAGGTTCTGAAGCGGTAGTGGATGTTTCCCCAACTGTTACCGACGGTGGTTGGCTTGGTGCAGAAGGTATTCCTACAGTTATATACGGTCCTGGCGATTTGCAAAATGCCCATGCAGTGAATGAGCAAGTTTCTATTAAACAGCTAGTGGAATATACGAAAGTGCTATTAACGTTTATTTATGAGTGGGCTAATACAAAGAAATAAGAAAATACAGTGTGTTTTGTATTGTCACAAAAAGTTCAGGGACCTGGGACCGTACGAATTTGTGAACAATTTGGATATGTTCACAAAATTGTCGGGGGTCTGGTCCCGGAACAAAAGTTCGGGGACCAGACCGGTGAATGGTTGACCGGTGAAAGGTTTGTGAAAGGTTTGTGAGTGATATATCAAACTTAGATTTTATTAGAGGGGTGTTTCGTTATGACTATGAAGTTTAGTGAGCGTTTATATGATAAGTTGCAGCCGATTTGGAGACAGAATCATGCTCATCCGTTTGTTAGGGGGATTGGGGATGGTACGCTGGATAAAGAGAAGTTTCGTTTCTTTATGGTGCAGGATTATTTGTATTTAATTGATTATGCAAAGCTGTTTGCTATTGGTGCGGTTAAGGCAACAGATGTGGAGACGATGGGGAAGTTTGCTAACTTATTAGATTCTACATTAAATGAAGAAATGTCGTTACACCGTGAATATGGAAAGAAGTTTGGGATTTCAGAAGAAGAGTTTGAAAAGGCAGATCCTTCTCCAACGACTCTTGCGTATACTCATTACATGCTTCACGTTGGGCAAAACGGTACACTTGCGGAGCTTGTTGCAGCACTTCTACCTTGCATGTGGAGCTATTGGGAGATCGGGAAAGAGTTAAATGAAGTACCTGGAGCAAGTGATCATGAATTTTATGGAGAATGGATCCAAATGTACAGTTCTAACGAGTTTGGCGACCTCGCGAAATGGTGTATCAATCTACTAGATGAACTTACAGAAGGAAAGTCAGATGCGGAGCTTGAGAAACTCGAAGAAATTTTCTTAAATACCACTCGTTTTGAGTATATGTTCTGGGATATGTCTTACAACGAGGAAATGTGGCCAATCAATGAGTAAGCCAGCATTACAATTCGAAAAAATTAGCTTTACCTATCCACCTTCAAAAGGATCGGATGAAAAGGTTATTTTCGATAACCTTGATTTCCAAGTGAATACAGGAGAGTTTGTATGCATTATTGGACCTAGTGGTTCAGGAAAGACGACTCTCTTTAAATTAGTGACAGGTCTTATGCAACCAACTATTGGAAGTATTTTATTAAACGGTGAAAACGAAGAAAAACGTCTCGGAAAAGTTGGATATATGCCGCAACAAGATCTACTTATGCCATGGCGAACAATTATGGATAATGCCGCTCTGCCGTTAGAGATAAAAGGAATTCCGAAAAAAGAGGCACAAACTCAGGTGCGACAACTCCTTGATGAGTTCGGTTTAACCGGGGTAGAAAACAAATATCCAAGTGACTTATCTGGCGGTATGAGACAACGAGTATCCTTTTTGCGAACCGTACTAAGTGGGTCTAATGTACTTTTGCTGGATGAACCGTTTAGTTCTCTAGATGCAATTACTCGTTTAAACATGCAGGAATGGCTTCTAAACCAATGGGAAAAATATAAATCTACCGTTCTCTTCATAACTCATGACGTAGATGAAGCATTATTTTTGGCAGATCGAGTATTTGTTTTTACCGAAGCTCCTATCCAGCAGTTTTATGAGTTGAAGGTTCCTCTTGAAAGACCTCGACAATTAAAAGATATCCATAAGACGAAGGTTATTGAGCTAAAAGAGTATTTAATCGACCAGCTACGATCGAGGGTGTTGCCATGAAACAATGGAAAGATTATATTGCGCCAGCTCTCCTTATACTAACCGGACTCGTACTTTGGGAAGTTGTTGCTAGAATCATAGGTTTAGCTTTTATATTGCCATCACCGACTCAAGTAGCTGTAAAGCTATGGGATTTGCGGAGTGTCTTACTTATAGGACATCTTCCCGCAACGTTATCTGTTATTTTAACAGGACTTCTTCTATCGATCCTGTTAGGTGTTGGGTTAGCAGTTTGGATGAATACTAGTAAAACAGCTGAAAAGGCGTTTTACCCTATACTGATTGCATCTCAAACCATCCCAATCATTGCTTTAGCACCAATCTTCGTTCTTTGGTTTGGCTATTCTATTTGGAGTAAGGTTGCAGTTACATTACTTATTACGTTTTTCCCTATAACGGTGAATACGTTTGATGGACTTCGGTCCAGCAACAAGGAGTTACGGGATTTACTATATACGATGGGGGCAACAAGGAAAGATATCTTCTTTAAGCTTGATGTACCATCGGCATTACCACATTTTTTCTCTGGGTTAAAAGTGGCAGTAACACTAAGTGTTATTGGTGCTGCCATTGGAGAATGGCTCGGTGCTCAAGCAGGACTTGGCTATTTTAGCCGTAGAATGATGACACAGTTTGATGGTGCAGGGGTATTTGCACCGATTGTACTGTTATCAATTGTAGGAATTGTGTTGTTTTTGTTTGTTAATTTACTAGAAAAACTTGCATTTAAATGGAGGAAATGAAAATGAAAAAATTATTATTGTTAAGTTTTACACTGTTATTATTGCTTGTGGCTTGTGGAGATGGTGAAGCACAAGGCGGGAACGCCGATGAGGCGGAGCTAACGGAAATCGATATTATGTTGGATTGGTACCCGAATGCAGTACACAGCTACTTATATACTGCAATTGAACGTGGTTTTTTTGAAGAAGAAGGGATAAAAGTAAATATTCAATTCCCGGCTAATCCTACGGACCCTATTAATCTGGCTGCGGCAGGGCAAATTACGTTAGGGATTACCTATCAGCCTGATGTGGTTACTGCTCGTGCGAATCAAGATGTGCCGGTGAAATCCATTGGGGCAATTGTAAGATCCCCTCTAAATCATACGATTTTCTTAGAGGATAGTGAGATTCAATCTCCGAGTGATCTGGAAGGGAAAACTGTTGGTTATCCTGGAATCCCAGTAAATGAAGCGTTAATTAAAACGATGGTTGCGAATGATGGTGGGAATCCTGATAATGTAACTATGGTGGATGTTGGATTTGAACTAGGTTCTTCTATTGTTAGTGGACGTGTAGATGCGGTAACAGGGGCGTACATCAATCATGAGGTTCCTGTGTTACGTCATGATGGTCATGAAACTCGTTATTTTAATCCTGTTGATTATGGAGTTCCTAGTTTCTATGAGTTAGTGTTTGTAACGAATGATGCTACGTGGGAGAGTGATTCAGAGCTAATCAAAGCTTTCTGGCGTGGAGCAACAAAGGGGTATGAGTTTATGGTGGAAAACCCTGATGAGGCGTTGCAAATTTTATTAGATAACCAAGATGAAGCGAACTTTTCATTAGTGGAATCTGTAGAAAAAGAAAGCTTACAAATCTTATTACCAAAAATGGAGTCTGCAAATGGTTTCGGAAGTCAGGATGCTGAGTCTTGGCAAGAGACGATCGATTGGATGTTAGAGTTCGGGTTGATTGAGGAAGAGCCGAATTTGGATGAGATTTTTGTGAATATTGTAGAGTGAGACCATAAGATAGAGGCCCATTTTTTCCTTTGGGTCTCTTTTTTATGCTCTGTTAAACGTTGCTGTTGAGTAAGAAAGTATTCTTAGTACATTCTGCGAACTTTCATTTCTTTGAAAACATTCTCATTTTCCCTTTCTATGATTCCTCTTTCCTATATAATGAAAGGTAGAATAAATAGGAGGGATATATGATGACATTGAACATTGGCCTTGTAGGAACGGGTTGGTTTTCGAAAATGCACGCTGAAATTCTAAGCAAAATAGAGGATGTGAATATCTCTGGAATTTGTGGGTCTTCCCAAGTGAAAGCAGATAAAATGGCACAGCAGTTTTCCAGTGCAAAAGGGTATGAGTCGATTCACACCTTGCTAGAGGATCAGAAGCTTGACGCTCTTTATATTTGTGTACCACCGTTTGCCCATGGAGAGATAGAATTAGCTGCAGTCGAGCACAATATCCCGTTTTTTGTGGAAAAACCATTAAGCACAGACTTACAAACGCCATCTCTCATTCTCGATGCAATCAAAAACAAAAACCTAATAACTTCCGTCGGTTATCACTTTCGATACCACGATAGTGCGCAACGTGCGAAATTACTTCTACAAGAACAAACCATTGGAATGTCGTTAGGATACTGGATGGGGAATATGCCAGGAGTTTATTGGTGGAGAAAACAAGATGGATCTGGAGGTCAGTTTGTGGAACAGACAACACATATTGTAGATTTACTTCGATACTTAGTTGGTGACGTAAAAGAAGTTTATGCAGCTTTTTCCAATCGAGTTTTACACGAAAAAGAAACTGGTGTGGATGTTGCCGATGTTGGTACTGTGACGATGAAGATGGAGAATGGTTCTGTCGCTACCATTTCTAATACATGTATACTCCCTGCTGGTGGTAAAAATGGATTACATATTTATACCGATCAAGGGGTTTTGGAAGTGGACCAAGGGAATTTAATCGAAACCGCAGTAGGACGAAAGACAGAATACAAAAACCAGTCCAATCCATATGAAACAGAAACGAATGCATTTTTACATGCCTTGCGAACAGGGGATACATCAGGAATTCTATCAACGTATGCTGATGCGTGGAAATCACAGCAGGTGGCTGTTGCGGCAAATGAATCAGCTAAATCTGGTAAGCCTGTAATTCTATAATTTACATGGGGAGGAAGTAAGGGAATCCTCCCCTCGTAACTTACGATCCTACCATTTCCCCTCCATTTACATGCAATACTTGCCCTGTCACATAGCAAGAATCCGTAGAAGCTAAATAAACAAAGGTAGGCGCTAACTCAAATGGTTGGCCAGGTCTTTTCATTGGTGTATTTGTGCCGAATGTTTTCACTTCATCTTCGGAAAACGATGATGGTATTAGTGGTGTCCAAATTGGACCTGGAGCTACTGCATTCACTCGAATACCATCTTCCGCTAACGATTTCGACATCGATCTTGTGAAGGTAACGACAGCTCCTTGCGTTGCCGAGTAGTCGATCAGTTTTTCATGACCTCTGTATGCTGTTACCGAAGAAGTGTTGATGATACTGCTCCCTGCTTTCATGTGCGGTAATGCTGCTTTTGTCATATAAAAAAAGGAAAATATGTTTACTTTAAACGTATATTCCAGTTGTTCTGCTGAAATATCTAATATGGATTCCTTCGGATATTGCACTGCAACATTATTTATTAACGTATCAATTCTCTTAAAATAATTCATCGTTTCATTTACTACGTGCTGACATACGTGCTCTTCACTAAGATCTCCAGAAATCGTCAAACACCTTCGACCAAGCTGCTCAATTCTTTGCTTCGTCTCTTCTGCATCTTGATGCTCATTATAATAAGGGATAACGATATGAGCCCCTTCTTTTGCAAAGGCAATGGCAGTTGCTCTTCCAATACCACTGTCTCCACCAGTAATAATAGCGACTTGGTCTTTTAGCTTATTAGATCCTGTATAATTAGGATTCTCTGCAATTGGTCTAGGTTTCATTTCATGTTCATACCCTGGGTGTTGCTCCTGGTGTTGAGGTGGAAAAGAAATAGGCTGGTCTTCACACTTTACTTTCTTATCATAATAAGGGTAAAAAGGATACAAGGGAATTCCCCCTCCTTATTTCATAGGTGATTTACCATATAGCCTATTCACTGGGCATGGCTTAAGTGAAAAAGGATTTTCTAACCTTATCCCTTATTAAAAAGTTTCAAATATTTGTATAATAGCAGGTCCTAATAATACGATAAAAATACATGGAAAGATAAACAAAACTAGAGGAAACAACATTTTAATTGGTGCTTTCATTGCCTGTTCCTCTGCACGTTGCTTTCTTTTTTGGCGTATCTCATCTGATTGAACACGCAAAATTTGCACCATCCCTATGCCTAACTGTTCCGCTTGAATAATACTTCCAATGAGAGTTTGCACATCCTCAGCGGTTAATCGTTGCTTAATTCCAGTAAGTGCCTCACGTCTTGTTTTTCCAAGTCTCACTTCCTCTAAGCACCTTTGAAATTCATCTGACAAAACCCCATCTCGTTTTTCTACTACCTTACTTAGCGCAGAATCAAAGCCCAATCCCGCTTCAATACTAACAGTAACAAGATCAATAAAGTCAGGTAACTCTCTCATCGCTTGTTTATTTCGAGCATTCGTTTTTTGCTTCAAATAATAGGAAGGATAAAAAAGTGCAATAAGAAAACCTATCAGTACAAAGAGGAGAACTCTACTAATATCCATATTTAGCATATACCCATAGCCCCCAGCGATCATAGGCAAAAGAGAAAATAAGATAAGTTGGACGAATCGGAACTCCACCGCTGTCATTCTAAATGGATTTCCCGCTTGGAGAAGCTTATTCTCTAATTTTTCTTGTTTCTCGCTATCGATGTTTTTCTGAAAAGATCGTTTCATCTTTTTCCAAGTAGGAATAATGACTCTTTTTGAAAAAGACAGTTTACTCATATCATCATCAGATTCAATAATACTCCGTTGCTCTTGAAAAACTGATTGGAGTCTGCCATTAATTAGTAGCCGCTTTTCCTTTCTCCATAAAACGATTCCAAGTACAAGTAACAATAGGCTTGAAATATAGGTCATTATTATCATAGAATTACACCTCAATTGTTGTTAGTTTTCGAATAAATACAAAGCCTAGAATACATGAAACAGAGGCAATTCCAATAAGAACTAACCCAATGGGGTGTGTAAACAGTACACTCATATAATTAGGTTCAATAATAAAGATAAGACCACCTAGTACAACAGGTAAAAGGCCAACTACCATTCCGGACATCCTACCTTGTGCTGTTAACGTACTAATTTGACCTTGTATTTTAATACGATCTCGGATGGTTTGTACAATCGTCTCTAGAACAGTAGCTAAGTTGCCGCCCACCTGACGTTGAATAATAATGGCTTGTATCATAATATCTAAATCCTCACTAGGCATACGTTCCTTTAAATGATTCAAAGCTTCTTCTACCGTTGCTCCGTACTGCATTTCTTTTAGTACTGTAGCCATTTCTTCTTTTATAGGGGAAGCTGACTCCTCCATTACTGATTGTAATGCTTGTGGAAAACTAAACCCAGCTCTTAAGGCACCGATAATCGTAGAAATCATTTCTGGAAGTCCTGCATTGAACTTTTTCAACCTAGCTGCTTTTTTGTTCTTTACAATGTATTTTGGAATTATTGCACCTATAAATGCACCTAGAGGCAATACAAAAATACTATTGATAAATAAGTAAATAATACCTGCTACTAGAGCGATGGAAATCCATCGAAACATGATAAACTCTTCTGGTTTTAACGGGATACCTGCTTGAATTAATTCTTTTTCTATTAGATTATTTTTATCTTTTTTCTCTAATCTTCTCTTTATCCTTTGTTTCGTAAGTCGAAAATCAAGCATCATCTTAAACTTTACTGGTTCAAAAACTTCCTTCTCATCCTGCAATAAATATTGCTTTACTCGTAACTCCATTTGTTTGTGCTTCGCAAGAAATATCTTTTGAAAGATGAAAGTAAATAAGAAGAAAGTGAACAGAAGAAAGGTTATTATCAATAAGCTTTTCATCCTTTCCACTCCTCTTCTTTTATAAATACATTAGGCGCAATAGTAATACCTGAGCTCTCTAATTTTTCATAAAATTTTGGTCTAATCCCAGTTGGCACGAGCCTTCCTTTCAGTTTTCCAGTATCATCGAGTCCTGTTTGTTCGAAGGTGAAAATATCCTGCAACACGATAACGTCGCCTTCTAACCCTTGCACCTCTGTAATTTTCACAATTTTTCTCGTTCCATCCTTTAATCGAGATTGTTGAATAATTACATCGATGGCTCCTGCTATTTGTTCACGTATTGCCTTTACAGGTAACTCAACTCCAGCAAGTAATACCATCGTTTCCAAACGAGCGATCATATCCCGTGGACTGTTAGAGTGACCGGTTGCTAGTGACCCATCATGCCCAGTATTCATTGCTTGTAGCATGTCTAACGCTTCAGCTCCCCTTACTTCCCCAATTACGACTCGGTCTGGTCGCATTCGTAAGGAGTTTCTCACTAAATCTCGTATAGTTATTGCACCTTTTCCCTCTATATTCGGAGGTCTCGATTCGAGAGAGACAACATGTTCTTGTCCTAACTGGAGCTCGGCAGCATCTTCTATCGTTACAATCCTCTCATCGTTTGGTATGAAGTTCGATAATACATTTAACGTTGTTGTTTTCCCAGATCCTGTTCCTCCACTGACAAAAATGTTCAGTCTTGCTTTTACACAAGCATCAAGGAATGTCGCCATTTCGTTTGTTAATGTTCCAAACCTAACGAGATCGTCTATCACAAATGGGTCCTTCGCAAACTTTCGAATAGTAATAGTTGGTCCGTTTAAAGCAAGTGGAGGTATGATTGCATTTACTCGCGATCCATCTGGTAACCTTGCGTCTACCATGGGACTGCTCTCATCGATTCTTCTTCCAATAGGAGCAACAATTTTTTCAATTACATGTAAAACATGATCATTATCACGGAAGACCACATCTGTTAATATAAGCTTTCCTTTTCGTTCACAATAGACTTGATTCGGTCCATTTACCATAACTTCTGAAACTTCTTCATCCAATAGGAGAGGATTAATTGGTCCAAACCCAGTTAAATCATTTATTAATTCCTCCACTACTTTGGAGCGATCAAAGTTTCCCCTAAAGGATTCATCTTCTTTAATGATTTCTAACGCCATTGCATCTATTTTTGGAATCAGTGTATCTACTTCATCCAAATCCTTAATTTCTTGAAGGATTTGTTTATGCAATTTATTCTTAAGCTCTTTATGCTTGTCCGTAGCGGGTGCTTTTTTCTTTTTTGTTTGTGTCTCTTGTTTTTGAGGTACAGATTTTACAGATGCGTTGGAGATTCCTACCTCCACTTCATCTTTCTTTTTTGGTTCTGAGGAAACAGCAGTATGAGGTCTATAATCCTTTTGGCTTTTTATTCTCGTTAACAGACTCATATCATGTCACACCTCTATTTTCTAGGTAGTATTTTGTGTAAGAAAGATTTTTTCTCTTTCGGTTTGATTGCTTGTTTCGATATAATCGATTCTGTCATTTTAAAAATTGCCTTTGATAAGTCACACTTTGCTTGGTTACTCACAAAAGGTATACCCAAATTCATTGATTGAGAGGCGATTTTAAAATTATTTGGGATAAAAAAAGAATTTGCTTCTCCTAACATCTTAGATACTTCGTCTGCTTTAAGTAAGCTTTCCATATTATACCGATTCACAACTAATTGTACTTTTTCACGCATATTAATTTGTGTGAAAGCCTCTAATAATAACTTCGTATTTTTTAGCGCGGTCATTTCTAAATTAGTTACGATAAGAATTTCGTCCGCTTTATCAAGAATATCCATTGATTGCTCTTGTATCCCAGTTCCATTATCAACAATCACATAATCATTTTGCTTTAAAAGAGCGTCAATCACGATTGTAACAGCCTCACTTGAAACAAGTTCCGCATATTCAGGTCGATCTGGTGCCGCTAAAACCTTAACAGAGGATAAGTGATTTGTAGTATAGTTCATAATTGTATCTTCACTTATCCCATCAATTTCTTCTATAACATCCTTTATAGAAAAAGTTGGCTTTAGGTCCAGTGCCAAACAAACATCCCCAAATTGAAAGTCTCCATCTACTAGCGTTACATCAAGATTTTTCTTCTTGAAAGCTAAAGCTAAATTTACTGAAATGAGTGTTTTTCCTATTCCACCTTTTGCGCTACAAACAGCAATGAGCTTTCCTTGCTTCTCTAGTTGATTACTATCTTCTGCTGCCATAGCAAACCCTCCTTTATACATTACCTCAGTGTTACTATTTCGTATTGTCTTCATGAATAAGACTAGAATGTAAGATTAGCTGTAATGGGCCTTTATAGGATGCATTAATTATTTCTCGAGCATCATCAGGAGATAACTCTAATGTTACTGCATTGTATTCTATATGCTCCTCTGTTCCTGATGTTGGAGGAATCATTTTTCTACCCACCGATAATACACGTACTTCTTCTAAAACTACAGAAGTCTCATATGTAGAGACTTCCTCTTCTCCCTTTTTCTCTTCCGTTAAAATAACATCCACAAAATCTTCTGGCTCAATAAGGGTGGAAACGGATTGAACATAGTTTACATTGATTGAAACAGCTCTATTTCCTTCTTGAACTTTTCTCGACACAAACCTATTCTCTTCTTTCTCAGATTTCATTCTGTGTGTCAAGATTACCTCACCCTGCTCTATATCTGTTGTAGCAAATTGGCCTTCCAGATCCGCCATGGTCATTACTGTAGATGGATGTAAACCTTGTTCTGGTACTTCCGTCATTTCAAGTACATCTACGGAAATCAGTTGATTCATAGTAATTTTTTCACGTGCAGTAACAACTGTAGCCATTGGTTCTTGTCGTACCATTACATCCTCGGCCTGTCCGTATTGTTGAATGTATTGGAAAAACAAGACGGTAGAAATGATTCCCATAACTAATGCTAATAGTAAGACCATTTTTGATCTCATATTTCTTCACCTACTCCGTTAATCTAATGCTGTATGCTCCTTTATCTCTTGCACCTTCACCAATAAACGTTTTATTTGAACTAACATCTCTAATATAATAGCCTTTTATAGACGTATCACTACTACTCATCCGTTCTGCGATATAGAAATAAGCAAATCCAGTAACTTCTACTTCAATAAGCTTGTTGTTCTGATATCTCGAGTCTTTATATACGGGAACTAACAAGATTCTCGAACAATTAGGTTCGTCGACACTACTACAACTGTCCACCTTGTTATCAATAATACTCTTTGTTCCTGCCTTTACCCCTGTTTCGGTTGCTAATTTATCACCTATACTCAGCAACTGATCAAAACCTTCATCTAAATAACGATAGTAGTCAGGAGCACCAGGCCTATTCAATTGCAAAATCCCATAATTACCTATCGTTCCATTAGAGGAACCAACATGTAAAGGATACGGTTCTCCAGGATTTTCTGGATCGTAAAATTCTAACTCTATATCTTCATGTATCCCTAAAGGAGCAGCACCATAAGCATGTCCAATTGCTCCTATACTTGCCGTTGCACTTGCTGATATCGTTACGGATTCTTTTCCAAGTAACTTAGAAAACGCAAGGGAGACTGGCTTGCTAAGATAAACTTTTACACTGGTTGGCTGAATATCAGGTTCCCCTATAAGACTACTTTCTTCTTCATGAAGACCAAGAATTTCATTTACTGTCTGTCTTGCATTTACTTCTCCATTCTTAGCTAATCCTTGTGCTCCTGATAAAGCAGCTGCATTTGCTACCTTTTGTAAGTGACTTTTCGTGGCATATAAATTTCCACCATCAATAACTAATCCCGCTAACATTAATAATCCCGTAAAAGCAAAAGAAACAAATACAAGAATATTGCCATTTTCACTTTTTATGAGTTTCATTATATGTTTTTTCATCGTTTATCCTCTCATTCAATTCGAATGGTTGAATCACTCTTTAATACGATTGCTCTCGATAAAAGATTACTTACAAAAGGCATCAATGTTTCAATTGGATATTCTAATCTCACAGTAAGGTATTCCCCTGTTCTTCTCGATTCTATGGAAGGACTTATAAAAACTTCTAGCTTAGTCGCATCGCCAGCACTGAAGTTTTCCCTAGCAAAAAGTTCTAGCTCACTATCTGTTCGACCAAAGGATCCAATTCTAACTGTTTCTTGTGTTGTGAAATGTAACCCCGTATATGTGTAAAGCATTCTACCTATATCAAAAATACCAATAAGAACAATCAGTAAAATGGGAATTACTAAAGCAAATTCCACTAACGATTGTCCTTTTTCTTCCCGTATCATAAGAAAACAACTCCTTTTAGAAAGAAGGCTAGAAATGCACCACCTGCTATTGCAACCCCATAAGGAAATGCAATTCGATTATGAAAGTCGATATTCGGATTTATCCCGTGTCTTAAGCCTAAAATTGTATAGAAGAGTGCTTTTATCCTACGGAATAGTCCTTTTCTAAAAAGAAGCATCCACAACCCTATCACAGCACCAATTAATGCCATATATACAGCTGTCGTTAATACAAATGTAATTCCGTGTATCGCACCAATAAGTGCTAATAACTTAACATCCCCTGCACCCATTCCTCCTAGTAAATACGGAATAAGAAGAATACCTAGACCAACTACAAACCCTAGTAAACTACTGGATATTCCTGACCAACCATAGAAGATTGCGTTAAGAAGGAGAGCAATAATAAGTGCTGGAAAAATTACTTTGTTGTAAATTTTCCTGTTTTTTAAATCAGTAATAACACATACAGTGAGGACAGCAATTAGTAAAAAATTCAGTAATAACATCTTGCTATCTTCCTTTCTAAATCGAAGTAATTTTTGTAGAAAAAATGAGGCTGGAACAAAAGTGTTTTCAGCAAAGAGAAATCCGAACGAAATGATGCTTGGTATACTATCCTCTGCAGAAAGATACTGCGCTTTCCGCGGGCGGCTGGTGAGCTGGTGAGCCGCCGAGCGCTTAAGCACGCTTGGGGTCTCTCCCTTGCCTTTTGATCCCGCCGGAGTCTTCGTATCTTTCCTCCGCTAGGTTACCTATCGTTCGTCTTTTCAATGTTACACTTTCGTTATGTCCCAGTCTCATTCCATTTACATATTTATAAAATTCTAAATAGTGAACAATTAAGGTTTATTCCCCTACTTCAGCCTCAAATTCTCCTATAATACTTTCAAATAATCCTTTTATTGTTTCTCCGAATCCCGACAATAAAGCTACAACCCCAACAGCTATAACTCCTAATACTAAAGCATACTCCGCCATACCTTGTCCTTCTTCTTCTACTACTAACGCTTTAAGTTTGTTTACTAACATAATTTACACGCTCCTCTTTTTATTTTATAAATTTCATTTTTTGTCCGACTTTTGTCTCGGACCTTTTGACTGTACCGGCTGATAACTCCACAACTGAGTGTGCACCTTTGTACCGCTTACCTACTTTTCCTGGTGCTAATGCTTCATCGATAGCTACAACCTGATTATCCTTATTAATGTATAGAATATCGATTGCATAATTCATAAAGTAGGTGTGAACCGATGGGCAGGGTTTAATGTGTAATCCATCACCTATGGGAAGCTTTTTTGTAAACATTAAGCCTTTTAATCTCTTAAAAAAGCTATACGCTTGGTTAACGTTTGCGGCTATTACCCTGTCGTTACCCAGGTTTACTAATTTCAATGCTTCACCTCCAAGCAATAAAAAATACCCCCGCCTCTACCGAAAGCGGGGGTACTTCCTCGTAATTCTTCAGAATAAATAAGCTGAGTAAATAAACTCTGCTTTCATTATATAGAAGAAATTACTCCCTGTTCTTTCGGTAACTGGCTAGCTTTGTGTTTCCACCGAAGCCCCTATAGCTTTGCGTCACTGGTTTTCACCAGCTTTGCCTTTATCGAGAATCAGCGTTTTGTCCGACTGAACTCTTAATTAAATGATAGATGAGAACAAAGAAATACAAAATCCAACATTATACTCATTTTTTTTACACGTTTTTTCGACAAAATTGACAATCTTTAAGAAAGTAACAAATATAACTATGCCCTCTCGTTACATTAGTTGGTACTTTTTTCACATAACTATAGATTTTTTCAATTTATTACATAATTACTAGTTATAACAGCCTATTTTTTGCTTTTGAACAAAAAGAGAAAAAACAAACATAAATGCCCATATTTTTTAAAAAATTACGCCCTTTCAAGTCAAAAATGATACATTATTGTATTTGTATTAGCTACTTTAGTAACGCACACTTGGCTTATTATAGGTATATAGTCACACCCCTATTCATCATGATCTAGGTCTTACAAGACAACACAATACTCCTGTTGACCAAGTCTATCCTCGCTGGAGTTACTACCTCGATTAGAACATCTGATACTCTCACACCTAAAGGAGTGGGGTTCTAATCTACTTAGTTTACGATGGATGCCCCTATATCAATACCAACTCGTTTATCGGCACACTCTGTTTGCTTCGTTTCACAGGAATTAGATTTCTTCGGAGCAACACCTTCCAAAATGAGTTGTACGTAGTATACATAGTTGTCTTTACTCCATTTTTATGTCCCAGCCTCCATGTATTATGTTTTACTCTCCCATATAAATCATCGTATGCTCCAACACATCCTCAAACGTTGTACCTGTGATAGGAGACCCATCTGTAGCTTCCATAGGCTTCACTCGATAAATATCATCAAGAATCACTACAGTAGGCTCGATTTGTGGAGTAGTGATAGTAACGGTGGATTCATTACCCACGGTTTCTTTTGTTACCTCCACTGTAGCAACGCCACCTATATCAGTGAACTCAAAATATTGCCCTGAAAAGAAATTACCCAACGAATAAAAGACCGTAGTTTCATGTCCTGTTTCCTCATTTTTTATCACATCAATTGGTTGTAGCACATGAGGATGATGACCAAAGACAATATCAACTTCTAGTTCAGCTAAAAACTGTGCCAAATCTCTCTGATTTTGATTAGGTTCACGAATATACTCGGTTCCCCAATGCATATGGACGATGAGTACATCGACTTTTTCACGTAATCGTTCCACATCTTTTGTAATTTGATCTTTATTAATTAAAGGAACGACATACTCATGTCCTGATGGAATAGGAATTCCATTCGTTCCGTATGTATATGCTAATACTCCTAAGGAAATATCCTCTATAGAAACAATTCGATCCGTATTTCGGTCTTCTTGATCTCGGTATACCCCAACATAATCCATACCTACTACATCATACAAATCTAATGCGTTATTAACTGCTTTTAATCCACGATCAATAGTGTGATTGTTTGCACCAATCATCATATCTACCCCTACGTTCTGTAAATCAGTTACAATCTCTTGAGGACTATTGAAAAGTGGATAACCAGACAATCCTAACTCCACACCACCAGGCATGGATTCCATATTAGCCATTAAAAAGTCTGGTGAATGCAATAAATCAGCTACTTCTTCAAAGCTTGGTGAAAAATCATATTTTCCTTCCCCCACTTTTGCCCTATCGTAAACACGATCATGAATAAGTACATCTCCAATAGCACCGATAGTGATGGTGGACTCCCATCTTCGTTCTACATCAATATCATCACGCTCTTGATTAGACCTTTCTGACATATTTCCTATAAGTGATGGTTCTTTTGTAAAGGTTTGTTCATTTCCTTCGTTTACTACATTTTGACATCCAACAAGAAAAACAAATAACAATATCAATATACGTGCGAAATTCATGAAATCACTCCAATATGCTGTGTCTTCATAACGCCTAATATAGCCCTTTATGATTTAGACGATCATTTTTCCGTTTCGATACTTGTCCAATGCGATAGAAAATAAAAGAAATTTCGTACTTCATGTAAAATTATATCAATGTATGTTATCAAGGTAAAAGTAATTTTTCCTATTATTGGAGAACCTTCTTTCCATGTTCAGGATAATTTGTCATAAACCCTGACACTCCCCAATCTATTACCCTTTTCATTTCTTTTTTCTTATCCACTGTATATGGATGAATGAAAAGATTATATTTCCTTACTTCCTCCACGTACTGTTTCGTTATTCTATCTATATTTGGACCAATCCCAATGGCATATTTTTTGATCTCCTTTAGTTCTTTATCAGTACCTTTCCCAATGATAGGGTGCTTTAAGAGTTGGAAAAGGGGGATAGACTTATTTTGGCTGTGAATGATTTGTAAGCTTTCTTTGTCAAACGATTGGATAATAATACAATTGGAACGACCATTTTCTTCAAGTAACTTATACTGTTGTAAAAGATCCAGTACCCTTTTTTCTATACCCCTCGTCTTTAATTCAATAATGTAATTAGTAGCACGACCAAACTTACGAAAAACTTCTTCTAATGTAGGAACCTTCTCATCAATGTAACTTTCATTACTATGATCAGGGTATGTCTCATTAAACCAAGATCCAGCATCTAGCTCTTTTATTTCGGAAATCTTCATCTCTCCGACTTTCCCAGAACCATTTGTGGTTCGATCTACTGTATCATCATGGATGGCAACGAGTACATTGTCCTTCGTTTCATGAACATCAAGCTCTATGTAATCACTTCTCATTTCAATTGCTAATTCAAAAGCGGCTATTGTATTTTCTGGTGCATAAGCAGAGGCTCCTCGATGTGCACCTATATAGAACTCCTCTCCAGTTGGAAGAGTGGCTTGTGCCATTAACTGATTATCTTTTGCCAAAGTAAGCTGAGAAGACGCAAGAGTAAAAATAAGTAAAGCAACAAGAATAATGCGTTTCATGAAAACACCCTTTCAGCCTAACAGTTTATATTTTTTCAAAAAAAATAAGACCGCTACATTTTCTCGATCTTATTTTTGCACAATCATTATTTAATTATTAAGTCTCCATCATAGGAGGTGATAATTTTATATAAATCTGGACGTCGATCTCGGAAAATCCCCCATTCGATTCGTTGCGTTTCTAACGCATCTAAATCAAATTCTGCTACTAGATACGTTTCCTCTGTTCGATCCGCTTCCACAATCTTGTTCCCTTGTGGTCCTGCAATGAACGATGAACCGTAAAACGTTATGCTTGATTCCTCATCCTCTTCTAACCCTACACGATTGGATGCAATCACTGGAACTAAGTTTGCACCAGCATGACCTAACATAACTGTTTGCCAATGATCTCGTGAGTCAATCGTTGAATCCTGCGGCTCTGAGCCAATTGCAGTAGGGTAGAAAATCATTTCTGCTCCCATTAACGCCATACATCTTGCTGCTTCTGGGTACCATTGATCCCAGCAAATACCGATGCCAATTTTCCCGTATCTTGTTTTCCAAACCTTAAAGCCCGTATCACCAGGGTTAAAGTAAAATTTTTCTTCATAGCCCGGTCCGTCTGGAATATGACTCTTTCGATAAGTTCCTAGAATCTCGCCATCCGCATCAATCACAACGAGGGAATTATATCTCGCATTATTTTTCTTTTCATAAAAGCTGATAGGTAGTACAACACGTAGTTCCTTTGCGATCTTTTTGAAATGGTTAATCGCTTTATTAGATTCTACTTCCGTTGCATACGTGTAATAATCAGACTTTTCTTTTTGGCAAAAATAAGGTGTTTCGAACAGCTCTTGCAGTAAGATAATTTGTGCACCTTCTGCAGCAGCTTTTCGTACTAATCCTTCCCCTTTGCTTATATTTTCATCAACGTTGCAAGAGCAGCTCATTTGCGTTGCTGCTACTTTCACTTTCCTCATATCTTTCACCTCAATTATTCACTTTTTGTAGCTTGTACCTTTGGCATTTGTTGTGTAGTACAGTGTACATTGCCGCCCTCTTTGATAATTGCCATTCCATCTATCGTCCTAATTCTTCTTTCTGGGAAAACCTCACGTAACTTCTCTATCGCTAAACGATCTGTTTCTTCGGCCTGTCCACCAAAAACAGGTAAAATAATGCCACCATTCACAAAATAAAAGTTTAAATAACTTAATGTAAGTCGGCTTTCCTGAAACATTGTATTAGGTGGCTGTTGAATTTTAATAACTTCCAATGAACGACCTTTTGCATCTGTCTCGTTCATTAAAATCTCCAAATTTTCTTTCGTTATCTCATAATTTTCATCTTCAGGATCGTCACAAACTTGCATAATGATCTTCCCTGGTTCAGCAAAGCAGGCAATATTATCAACATGGCCATCCGTCTCGTCGCCACTTAGTCCTCTATTTAACCAAATAATCTTTTCTATGTTTACATACTCTTTAACATATTGTTCAATTTGTTCTCTAGTGAGTTCTGGATTACGGTTTGGATTAAGAAGACATTCTTCTGTTGTAATTAACGTTCCTTCTCCATCTACATGGATAGAGCCACCTTCCATCACTAACGGGGCATCAAAACGTTTGATATTATGGTGTTCCAATACTTTAGGTGCAACTTGATCATCTAAATCCCACGGAGAATATTTTCCTCCCCATGCGTTAAAAATCCAGTTCACCCCTGCTATTTCCCCGTCATTATTTGTAATAAACGTTGGTCCATTATCACGGAACCATGCATCATTATGAGGGATGGATAAAAATTCTATATTCGATTGATCAGAGAAAAGGTTTTCTACCGCTTCCTTTTCTTCCTCGTTTACGATCACGGTCACTGGTTCAAATTCAGCAATTGCCTTTACTAACTCAACATATCCTTCTGAAACAGTTTTGTGGTCTTCTGGATAAACCATGGAATCTTTTACTGGCCATGAGATGAATGTTCTTTCGTGTTCTGCCCACTCTGGTGGCATTGTATATTGTAGTTCATTTGGTTTTACATTACTCAATTTCATCACTCTTTATCTTATTATTTTGACTTCCACCGTACATCATATAATAAAAGTTGTTATTACTCAATTTTGAAATTTTTTTCTTATAATTATTCGTCTACCCTGAAAATACGTGTATCAGACTAATATGGAATACTAACTTTGTTGTTTGTATTCCATTCGCTACTGTCCACTCCTTTCCTGTGGGGAGTTGCCGAGCCCCCTCCGTCAATTCCGCCTAGGAACGTGCCCACGTCCTGTGGGCAACGGCGTCATGTCGCCGTCCTGGCTCCCGTCTGCTACGGTGTCTCGCCTCTACTCTACATCCCACTGGAGTTCGTGGACTTACGCTCATTTCATATACAGTTGATGTTACTAAAACATCTAATAATAATGTATTTTCATCCCCCATGGGGAAAATTATCTCTTTCATTGTTGTCTAAAAACGAGCACTTTCAAAAAAATAGGCAGACCTATGTCTGCCTATTTCAATACAGCTAACAAATAGTTTTCTTTAAAATGACGGTAAATTGTCCAGATTGTTTTGTTCAATTCCATCTGCGTCGCTTCGTAAATGTTCTTCACCGTCTCGTCCACGGAATACATTTACATGTTCAATCTCACCGTTTTTCGCCATTTGTTGAGCCTGTTTATAATCTACAACTTGTCCTGACGATAATTGCAACTCTACGATATCTCCTTCATTATTCTTCCTTACAGCAGTTACCGTTTCTGCCATAGTTATCGCCTCCTTCTGTTGTATTATCTGCATATATTTGTTAACTATAACAAGAGGGATTTTCCATTTCTGTCCTACTTACCTTGAGATAAATTTATTGCCACTAATCCAAAAGCGCCAAGGGTATTCTTTTGCTTCACCACTGTTATCTATTCCGATTCTTGGCCCACTTGAAATAGAGCAAGGCTCATATCCTTCTGCAATATAGAGTGGTGGTTCAAAAAGTGGAAGTCCATAGTCTTCTTTCACAATCCCTAACGCCTTCGTCAACTTTCCTGGTCCACTTGTTAAGTCCGTATCTTTTTTGATTGTTCCTCTTCGTTCATACATTAAATCTATTCCTAAATGTGGTTCTACTGCACGTATGAGTATTGCTCGAGGTGCTTCCTTTGGTCCGCTCACTACATTGACAAGACAGTGAGTATGCATGACATATGTATATACATACCCTGGTTCTCCAAACATGACCTCCGTGCGTTTGGTTCTCCTATTACCAAAGCTGTGAGCCGCTCGATCTTCCGCACCCATATATGCTTCTGTTTCAACAATCCAGCCTGCAGCTGTTCCTTCTTTTGTTTCTTTCACGAGAATTTTACCTAAGAGAGACTGAGCTAATTGTAATGTTTCTTGTTGAAAAAATTCCTTATGAACTGGCTTTAGCATGTTGTACAATCCCCCTTATTATTCTTTTTGTAAAAGTTTCACTAGTCCTCCAATTGATATAAGCTGACCCGTCGCAACTGCGGGCTAGTGTTCAAAGGATGGATAAAGGCCAGTTTCACAAATCGTACCGGTTGATGAATCATAAATGATTGCAACTCTTGATGATCTGAGGTTTTCCCATAACTCTGCCATTTTTCACCATCGCTGGACACCAGCAATTTAAAGCCCACCGTCTCCCAATTGACCAATTCAGCCTCCAATTGAAGTTTTGCTTTATCAGTACCTAGATCCACACTCCACCAATGGGCGGTGGTTTGTGCAGCACAGGTCCAATAAGTCAATGGATTGCCATCCACCGCTTTTCCGCTACCGAAGCGATTTGATTTCGCATTATCACAATCTGTGGCTTGACGAAAGGCATAATCAGTTTTTCTTTCCCCTTCTTGAGTTTCTTTAGGATGCAGCAGAGCAATTAGTTCCTCCTCTGAAATTTCTGCAACGGCAGTGGTGGTGCCAGTTTCTTGAAGCAGGTATTGTTCAACAGCTTTTTTAAATGCTGTTTGACTGATGCTATCCTCCAGTAAAGGGATACCTGAAATCAGCAACCGCCCCGCACCCAAGCGGTATTCCGCCAAATAGCAGCGAATCTCATTGCTGAAAAAATTCGGAACGGAAGAAATCAAGCTCCCTTGTTTCGGCTGAGTAAAATGCACCCCTGCTTCCAGCAATTCTTTAAATTGAAGAGAAGCCTCTTGACCGCTTTCATACAAATTAAATAATGGATGGTGGTTTCTAACCACCGTGCCAATACTATCGTTCGACTTAAAGAAAACCGGACTCCAGAACACCGAAAAGAAATTTCCAGGTTCAACTTGATTGAAGTGTCGAGGGTCTAAGTAAAGATACCCAGATTTTCCTTCGTTTACTTCTGACAAGAAGTCAGAAGACAGTTGATCGGCAACCAGTAACTGATCTGTTACTTCAACCTTAGCCAAACCATCGATCCAAATCCTCCATTGATTTGTTACTATTTTGTCCTCTAAACGGACTTCAAAACGAATTTCCAACTGAAGGAAGTTGGTGATATCTGTAGGTACTTGCCAATGAATGGTGCCAAAACGTTGATAACCGCTGTTGATTTCCGCTAGATCAATGCTTTGTTCAAATAAACAAATCTCCCCGTGGTTGATACTCAAATGGCCCTTCCCAGAGATGGGAACCAGGTGGTCAGAGCGAACACCGCAGTGGATTTCCAACGTTTCACCGATTCTCAAGATTCGTCTGTCAACTTCTGCCATAGGTACTAAGGGACCGCAGACAGCTGCGATTGCTTCTTTAGATACGATGCCCTTCTCCTTCCAAGAAGAATCTAAAAAGCCCACCATTGCGGAAGCCTGTCCCGGATAATCCTGCAGACCTAATAATTGGTAGCCAGCTAAGGAGTCACTACGTATCAACATTTCAATTTCGGCCTTATATTGCTCAAAGGCAAATTTTTGGGAATGTTTTAGGAAATCCTCCGCTTGATCCAACAAACCTTTTTGGGCCAAATCATTGGCCACCGCCAACTCGTTGACTGCCACTAAGTTCCCGGTCATTCTTTGGGGCTCACTTAAATCTGGATAGCTGGCATATTGCCCATTTTCATGGGAAATCGTCGGTACCGGTATATAGGATAAAGAGTCTTCCATATTAAAATCGGTGCTCACCATCATTTGATCCAAAAAGCGATTGCCCCGTAAGCCGTGTTTCTCGTATTCCACCCCAACGAAGAAATCATCGGCACCTTCATAAAAGTCCCGTAGCAAATTGGTCGTATTGGCGGTAACGGTAGTCATGATTTGCTGTTCCTTAAATGGTAACTCCCGAATCAATTGTGCTAAAAACTTAAAATCCCCATGCAATTCATTTCCAACGGCGAAGAAACAAAAACTTGGATGATGTCCATAGGAGGTCACAATTTTTTTCAATTCTGATGGAATCAATTCATAATGCTCAGGAAAATCCCCCACTGAATTGTGGAACCATTCATCCATCCAGAACGGCCCTTCTGGCATTAAATACACCCCCAACCGATCGGCCACGGCAAAAGCCGCTTCTGGTGGACACCATGAGTGGAAACGAATATGATTTAAGCCATGTTCTATACACGTGGTGAAGATCCGTTCCCATTCTCTTTCATCCATGGCCGGATAACCGGTTTGCGGGAAAACAGCACAATCTAAGGTTCCACGCAAAAAGAGTCGTTTGCCAAATAAGAAGAAGTGGTTTTCATCCCAGGTCAAATCCACTAGCCCAAAGGGTTTTTGAAGGGTCTGAGTTTTTGTTGACGCTTTCACATAATAAGTGACTGGTGTGAATTCAGACCAAGTTTGCCATCCTTTCGTTCTACAAACGTACCTACCGATCTCTTCATCCCATCTCATTTTCTGAGGAACTACTTTGCCTTCTTGATCAGTGATCATCACCTCAGGCTCTTGTTTCTGAAGCCTTTCTGCTAATTTGATTTCCACACGTTGTTCTTTTGGATCATACACCGTTGTGATCAGATCTTCTGTGAGTTCATCACTGACATATAACTCACCGATGATGCCAAGCCAATAGGTTTGCGTCTGGTTAGTATAGCCAGAAGCCAACTCTCCTAGATGATAATGATTGCGGTTATCTAATGAGATTGTCACTGTAATTGTTTGACCACTATATTGATCAAAATCAATGGCATAGCGATGGCCCGTAGAAAAGCCCACCTCTTTTCCGATAAAATCCCCATTGATCCATATTGCTGATTCACCTAAAATGCGCTGGAAGAAGATATGCCCCGCCCCTAGCAGTTCACTTGGCAGGTCTACTTCCTTTTGCAACCAGACTTTTCCGCGATAGCTGTATTTTTCTCGGAAAGATGCCACAGATTCCTTGGTCATCTTTTCAGTTAAGGACATATCCAAAGGTGTACCAATACGATTCTCACAGGCGGTTCCCGGCAAGGTAAAGCCTTCGTTTGTGAGACGTGTTTGCTGCCACCCTTCTGTCCTACCTTGGTCATTAGGATCTAAGCGAAATCGCCAATTCCCTGCTAAATTGATTTTCATAGTGTCCTCCTCACAAAAAACTTAAAAAATAATATCTTATATAACATCGTAAAGGGCTTGAAATCATTTGACAATTGTTTATCTAACAAAAGATGGAGTTTTCAATTTGAATAAGTGAAATATATTGTGATTTCGTTTGTGAATCAGCCTGCATTTTCGTTTTCCATCCTATAAAGTAAATCCGTTACTCTAAACATATTTGAATTGTTTTCTTAATTAGTTGTCTTTTCCTAGGCTAGTAAACAAACCTAATAGTATAGACAAGAATAGGATTAAACAACGGAAGAAATGTTTGAAGGAGGGAAACAATGGCTAATCACAGGATTATACGAAGCAAAATGCAGAAAACACGAGTGCTGGAAAACGATCCAATTTTAACACATTATGTTCCAGATATATGCTGGTTTAGTGAAAAAAGTTTGCTTTTGATGTTAAGAAAACATCAAGCAGTGTATATAAAACCAGATAAAGGTAGACAAGGGCTAGGAATTTGGAGAATAGTTACTGAAGATACGTTTTCATATACAATTTCTAATGGAACTGACATTAAAACAACATCGAAAAAAAACCTTTATGATGAGTTGACAAAAATCCTTCATCCAAAGAAAAAGTATCTTATTCAAAAAGGCATTGATTTAGCAACCTATAGAAATAGGCCATTCGATATTAGAATGGTTATGCAGAAGATTGGTAGTCGCTGGACATTTACACTATCAAGTGCCAAGGTGGGCGATCATTCAAGCTCCATAGTTACGTACTCACCTGAAGGCTCATTAGAGATACCACTGGAAAAACTGTTAGTTTCTATCGATCAAGAAATGAATCTGTTATCAGTTTACCGAGAACTCATTGATGTTTCACACCAGATTGCTACCCGTTTAGGTCAACAATTTCCATTTCAAGTACTTGGCTTAGATATGGCTATCGATAAAGATGGCTCTATATGGTTTATCGAAGCAAATACAAAGCCAGATTGCACAGGGCTAAAAAAGCTAAATGATCCAATCTCATTAAAAAAATTTCGAACAGCAAAAGCTATATTTGAAAAAGAAAATAATTCTTTTTTAACTCTAGATTAAAGGGTGATAACATGCCTATTCAGTTACATCACATTAAAAGTAAACTCGCTACAACATACGTTCTTGAAAATACAGAAAACACCAAACCTTTTGTTCCAGATACAGCGTTACTATGTAAAAAATCATTTGAAAGGATGATTTTCGAACATAACATTCTGTATATTAAACCAGATGGCGGTCGGAAATCAAAAGGAATTTTTCGAATTGATCGTCTTAAAGAGCAGTTTATTTTACGTCATAGTGAAACGTCGAATATAAGGAAATATACTAACACATCTAGCTTGTGGAATGATGTATATAACCTAACAAAGAGGAAGAAGTATGTTATTCAACAAGGCGTTGACAGTAACACGAGTGATAACCGTCCATTTGACTTACGCTGCCATGCAGTTAGGATAAAGGGGAAGTGGGTGGTTGCTGGTATTTGTGCCAGGATTGGAAAACAAAATGGAATTGTTACAACAAACTATAAAGGTGGAAATCCTACAGTTATTGAAAATCTATTTACTAACTACCTTCATTTGTCTGAAGAGGAGCAAGATGAGTTAGTAAAGAAATTGCACTTTTGTATACTGTCTACGGTAAATACAATTAGCCCCCTTTATCCTTTAAATAAAGAGTTTGCAGTTGATATTGGAATTGATTCGAATAAAAATGTATGGATATATGAAGTAAATATAGAACCTCTCATTCGTAGAAACTTTAAATTGTTAGATGACAAATCTATTTATGAAAGAATAAGAAGATTAAGATCCCAGGCTGAATAAGTAGATTTGCAAAAAAAGAGCCTCACATCTAGAAGGCTCTTCTGGGAAATACTCTGAAACTCTCCAAACTCCCTCATTTCAAGAAAATAATTAAGGAGTTACCGTAGCTCCTTTGTTTGTTGGAGGAGTTGTAACCTCCGGAACGTCTTCATTTCTTTTATTAAATAGTTGCTTGAACTTGCTAGATACATTTAGTAATTTCTGCTGTAAATCCATGCTCGGCTCCATACCTTTAATATTCATTTGATATGCTCGAATCATCGCTACTGTTGCTATAGGGTCGATGAGAGCTCGTTTTACTACTGTTGTAATAACATAAGCACCTACAACAGCAAGAAAACCTAAGAAGGATTCTGCACCTGCATTAGAGGCTAGTAATCTTGCTAATCCCATAAGAGGGAAGACCGCCATTAGAAAGACAGCAATATTTAATATATAGACAAATGCTACGATTCCCGCTGCTGTTGTAATGATTTTTTTCCAGCTTTGTGCATATAACACTACACCATCAGCAGCTGACTTCCAGACTGTTTCTTCTCTCTTTTCCGATTTTCTTAGCATGATATAACTTAATATAGCTTCATCTATATATCCTAAGCTTACTGCCAATATGCGATTTAGAATCGCTATAATATTTTGTGAGCCTGGAACAAAACTAAAGAAATTACCGATCCGCATCATCCAACGTTGTATTTGTTTAATAGCGCCAAGGACTAGCTTATCAACAACAAAACATACATTTGCTGACCCGAAATTTTCTCTCACTTGTTCCTTTCCATAAGCTAATTGCCCTTTCCCTTCAGGTACGTCACCATTTCTCAGTATTTCAGTGATAACCGAAACATGACCTACCTTTACCATGTACAAGACATACCTTTCAACAAATCTCAATGCAGCTAAAACAGTAAAAAATGTTCCTAGTATGATAATGAAAAAGAATCCAGCACCAAATTCAAACATTTTAAATAATAAAATACTAAATCCTAGCATAAGTCCTAAAAACAAAAAAGAGGCGACAGCAAAAAGAGCGTATACAATGATACGCGAAATAAAGAACGGCATCGTACGCATAATCAGTTTTGATACAGACATTCATCAAACACTCCCCAAAATCTTTTTTGTTTCATTTTTTTCTTTACGGGTATTACTAAGGTAGAACCTGCAAATGTTCAACTCTACTACTTCTGTCCCCCCTCTTTATTTGTCATCGCAAGTTACATTTTATGGATATCAGACATTCGGCACAATAATTATAAAGTTCTAAATATTCCATCAACATAAATAGTTATACAAAAGTATTAGTTATGATTTACTAGCAAAAAAAAGAAACTACACTTGTGTTAACAAGATGTAGTTTCTTTTCTTTATTTTATAATAATTATGGGACAAATCAGTTGATATCCCAGTGAATACACGATCGAATATTTATGATTATAGACCCAGATCCTCTTACCTATGGTAATTACTTCTTCTGAATAAATACTACCTTCAAATAGTTCCCTTCTTTAAAATCCTTCCTTGTCCGGAAGTCTTCTGGAAGAGAGAATGTTTCTATAATAGAGTAGTTTCCTCCTGATTCATTGAACGCTTTCTGAATAAACCCTTTGAATTTGTCCATTCCGAAACCAGCATAATTGGTGGAAGCAACAATCATACCATTGAGTGATGTAATCGCAATAGCATCCTTTATTAGATCCTTATAGTCTTTTGCTACACTAAACGTGTGTTTCTTGGATCTAGCAAAACTCGGCGGATCCAAGATGACCATATCAAACGTTATATTATTCTTTTTTGCAAAATCAAAATACTTAAATACATCCATTACTTTAATATCTTCTGTATCAGGATTGATATTATTTAACTCAAATTGCTCCTTCGTTTTCTCTAAGCTTCGATTAGCGAGGTCCACACTTGTTGTTTTTCTTGCTCCACCCACTGCTGCGAAAACCGAAAATGCACCAGTATAAGAAAATGTATTTAACACCGTTTTCCCTTTTGCATATTTATCACGAATTGTTTTTCTAACATCTCGTTGATCCAAAAAGATTCCTGTCATAGGCCCTTCGTTTAAATAAACGGCAAAATTGACTCCGTTTTCCTTTACCATTAACGGGAACTCTCCTCGCTCACCTATAACAAAGTCATCTTCCTCAATATATTTACCACCTGTATCAAATCGCTTTTTCTGATAAATCCCCTTATACTCTATCAAGCTCTTTAATGACTCAATGATAAGCTCTTTAAATTGATAAACACCTTCACTATACCAGCTCAGAACATAAAAACCATCATAATAATCAATGGTTACACCACCAATTCCATCGCCTTCTCCGTTGAAAACACGAAAGGCAGTGGTGGAGTCATCTTGATATAAAGAGCTTCTTCTATTCAATGCAGTACTAATTTTTTTATGAAAGAATGCTTCGTCAAAGAGCTCGGTCTCTTTTTGCGTGAGTATCCACCCATATCCTTTATTCTGTCTTCCATAATAGCCCCTACCTAAAAACTCTCCTCTTTCGTCTATTACTTTAACAAGTTTCCCTTCTTCTTTTAAGTCTTGAACATTTATTATTGCCTCTTTTATAAGTAGGGGAAATCCACTTTGGTATTTCTTAGCAAAGCTATTTTTAATCTTAACTTGAATTTCTTCCATGTATTTATCATCCTTCAAAAACTCTTATTAGTTTATATATTCTCCACCTGGATACAGTGTGGAGCTAAATAATCTTTTTGATTGTGGTAAGCCAGTTTTACTACCTTTTGTTTCCTTTTTTAATTCTCGATATTCATTGGAAAAAATATAAGCCGCTTCATTGTCATATATGATAACTTGGTCTTTGTTTTCACCAAACAAATCTCCTTGTACAACATACCCATCTACAGGGAATCGAATGACAGGTTGTAAATAGCCATCATATAATGTAGGTGTAATTCCTCCACCTCTTCGATAGGCAAGTATATAATCTAACTCCCTATCATCCCAATTGCGTATCGTGTCAATGATCGTTAACCAACCTTTTGATTTTCTATCTTCCTTACAGATTTCTTTTCCATTAGCATCTAAAAGAAAAAGACCATCTTTCCCATTTTCATTTCCTCTAATAATACGATCAAGACCAGCTATTTGTAATCCAGGATAATCACTTCGGAATTTCCCTAACGCTATATGCTGCGATTCTACCGATCCATCATATCTCCAAATCTCTTTGCCTCTCGGATCATACATTACAGTAACACTACCACCAATGACAATATCGATTGCTTTCGAATCAGGGTTCACATGACCCGTCCAAATACAATCAGCATGATCCTCTAAATCGGTACATGACCATAATACACGTCCATCATGGTCAAGACAATCATAACCGGCTATTACCTCATCATGTCCATCCCCATCCAAATCACACACCCATGGAAAGTGGCCAACATTCCCTTTATGAGTCCATAAAAGTTCGAAGTCGTTGTTTAATGCCCACATCGTTTTGTATCGATCTTTTAAAATAATATCCTGTGGGAAATCATTCCCCGACAAATTTGCGATAATGATACAGTCATGAGCCTCTGCGCTAGGTAGTGGGAACGATTTTTTTACACTCCCTGTTTTCCCATCCAGGACAAGAAATCTCTTATTCATTATACAGAGCACTTCGTTACAGCCATCTCCGTCTATATCGTATATTTGAGCAGGATAATCCGAACCTGGACCTCCTGCATGTTCGTCCGGTTTCCCTACTTGCCAAAGAGTATTCCCTTCTAAATCAAATGCGGTTAAACATATTACTTGATGTGGTACATAACGATCATCAATCCCACCGTCCGCTTGAACCATTAACAGCTCCATTCTTCCATCTTGATTTAAGTCTCCTAACAACATTTTGCTTCGTAAGCCCGCTTCTCGAATATCAAGTTTGGTTAGTAAAATCGGTTCTTTTCTATTATCCATTTTACATTTCCTCCTAATTAAAAACTACTTCTTACTATTGTCACAATTCACCTCACTAAGTTGTTGACAACGTTTTCAAAATGCATTTTAATTAAATTACAACGTTGTTATTAACTATATGACATTGGTAGTCTATTTATATTATAAACAAGTTACTTTGGAGGGGAAAATGCATGGCTTATGAATTGGTGGAAAAACTTAAGCAGCAATATAAAGAAAGCTCTGGGAAATGGTTTGGCTATAACTGGCATTATGTAGAAGGTTGTATTTTAAAAGCATATTTAGATAGCTACGAACAAACTGGAAATGAAGAAGATTATCTTTTTGTAAAAAATTTTATTGATCAACTTGTCGACGAAAATGGAGACGTTTCTCAAATAAACACAGATTACTATAGTATTGACCAAATTAGAATGACGGCGATTCTCCATACACTTTATAAAAAAGAAAAAGATGAACGTTATAAAAAGCCAATGGATTTAATTTATAACCAATTAAAGACATATCCTAGAACGAAAACAGGAAACTTTTGGCATAAAACAAATTATCCGCACCAAATATGGATGGATGGTCTTTATATGGGGCAGCCATTTTATGTAGAGTATATAAAAGAGTTTGAAGAAAAGAAGGATTACTCCGATACACTGAAACAATTTAGAAATGTACGAAACCTTCTCTTTGATGAAGAGACACAATTATATTACCATGCGTATGATGAAAGTCGCGACATGTTTTGGGCCGACAAAGAAACTGGTTTATCCCCACACGTTTGGGGAAGAGCTTGTGGTTGGTTTGTGATGGCACTCGTAGACCTATTAGAGATGCTAGAAGGCGAAGACGTGGATACATCTGAATTTAAAAGTCTCTTAACAGAAGCAGTTGATGGTATGCTTCGATATCAGCATATCAGTGGAATGTGGTACCAAGTTGTAGAGTATAGTGGTCGTAAAGGGAATTATTTAGAGTCTAGCGGAACTGCTATGCTAGCCTACGCAATGTTAAAAGGTGCTCGTCTAGGATACTTGTCCGCTGATTACATTCCATTTGGAAAAGCAGCTTTCGATGGTATTATCGAGCAATATGTTACAGAAGAAGATGGAGAAGTGTTACTAGGTGGAATATGTAAAAGTGCCGGATTAGGTACCCACCCTGAATTAGGAATCGTTCGTAAAGGAGATTACGAATATTATATTAACGGTGAGCCTATTGTTATCAATAACGGACACGGAGTAGCTCCATTCCTGATGGCTTACAACGAAATAAAACAACTAGCTTCAAAGTAAAAAAATTAAATGAGGTTGGGACATAACGAAAGTGTAGATCTGAAAATACGAACGATAAGTAACCTTTTAGCGAAGTATATTTCCGTAGCGAATACTTTACGCAAGTATCATTTCGTTCGGATTTCTCAGCGTTGGAAACACTTTTGTCTCAGCCTCATTCTTTTTATTTTCTAAACTCAGCCAAACTTAAACAACTTTTAAGTAACAAGCGCAGCATTTTCAGAAACTGCGCTTGTTACTTGTTAAATCGCAGTTTTAAATAAAAGCCAATATTTTTCAAACATGGATGTAAACTCTTTACTTAATGGCTCGTTTGTGGAAAATAAATCAGGATTCAGCAGAAGCATTTCTGTGATTATTTCCGTTAGCATTACCGTATCACACACGAGTACATCTGCATCTCCAAACTTCCCTCTGGACACAGCTTGAAGTCTCTCTAGCGTCTCCTCTACCTTCCAAAAGTGCATAGACCATGATAAACCACAATGTCTTCGAGATGGAACAGGAATTTCAGTTCCGTCAGGCATTACTGTATATAGCTCTTCGTGAGTATCAGTTAATCTTCCAGGGATGTCTATCCATTCTTCAATACCATGAATAAAGGTATTTTTTCGCAAATCTACTCCAACCAAAACAATTTGTGCTTTTTTATCTAACAGTTTTCCCCATGCAGAACCTCTTGCACATGGAGTGTCAAATTGCTCATCTCCTGAAACAAAGAAAGACGCATCTTTTCCAACAGCTGCAACAGAATGAGTAGGGTGCAGTGACCTTACAGCATCTGGACGTTTTCGAAACAATTCCGGTAAAATACCAACACAAGAAGGAGAACTGTCTACATAATATCTAGGATTCTCCTTATTGATGTACGACCACGTATGTGTTGGAAAAACTAGTAATCCTTTTTTCATATAGTCACCGAATACATCTAGTACAGTTTCTCCTCTCCCTTCCACCTCACCAATTCTCTTATAGGAAGAGTGGACAAGAACGGTACCTGTTTCATTGATACGTAGTTTCTTTAATTGATCTAGTAATGTTTTCTTTGTATGCATAATCGCTCTCCTAATTTACTGAGTTAACCAACACCATTATATCATTTTACTGCTTCCAAATTAATTACAACTTTTCAAATCACAAGTTTTCGTTTTTTTTGTTTATAATAGGAAGGGAAACAGAATATCTAGCAGTTTAACAATAATTATTAACTGCATAAGGAATTTTAGGAGGGAATTTAATCATGAATACATACACTTTAAAAATAGGGGAGATATCTAGACAACTACCTATCATCCCAATCTCTGATAAATTAAGCATTGCTAGCTTTGTTATTCTAGGGGATACGGAGCTTGTTATGGTTTCCGCTCCTTTGCTTGCAAAGAAAATACCTCCTGTTGATGTTATCGTGACGGCAGAAGCAAAAGGAATTCCCTTTGTTTACGAGCTTTCGAAACAACTAGAAATGAAAAGATATGTAGTTGCGAGAAAGACAATAAAGCCATATATGGAGCAACCATTAGTAAGTGAAGTGGTTTCCATTACTACCCAGAAAAAACAGCAGCTTTGCCTTGATCAAGCAGATGTGGATTTCATTAAAGGGAAAAGTGTGGCTATTGTGGACGATGTCATTAGTACAGGAGAATCCCTTCGCGGTTTGGAAGAGCTTGTGACAAAGGCTGGTGGAAATGTTGTTGCAAAAGCCGCTATTTTAGCAGAGGGAGATGCCGCTGAAAGAGATGATATAATCTTCCTAGAGAAATTACCATTATTTTTCAACTGATTTGCGTATGTATGTTAGGTATGTGAAAGGGATATACCATTGTAGATTATTACATTATTGTTTTCCATACTGCCTGATCGAACGGAGGGAAAGTGTGAAGATTACGTTTTTAGGAACTGGTGCAGGGATTCCAGCAAAGCATCGAAATGTATCATCCTTAGCTTTGCATCTAGATAATAAACATAGTTCCATTTGGCTTTTCGATTGTGGAGAAGCAACACAACACAAGATTTTATATACACCCATAAAAACTCGAAAGATAGAGAAAATATTTATTACTCATCTTCATGGTGATCATATATTCGGTCTTCCTGGGCTCTTGGGGAGTCGTTCTTTCCAAGGTGCCGAAACACCATTAACAATATACGGTCCACCTGGGATTAAAGAGTTCATTGAAACATCTCTACGTGTAAGCACCACTTATTTACACTATCCTTTAACAATTGAGGAGATTAAAGAAGGTGGGGTGTTGTTTACTAATGATGATTTCACTGTCTCATGCGCTCCCTTACTTCATGGAATTACCTGTTATGGTTATCGAGTAGAACAACAAGATTTCCTAGGTCCTTTACTTATGGAAAAAGTAGGGGAGGCAGGCATTCCAAATGGACCTCATTTACAAAAGTTGAAACGTGGGGAAACGATTACCTTACCTGATGGCCGGTCATTCGAAGGAAAAGACTTCATTGGGCCCTCTAAGAAGGGAAAAATTGTTACTATTTTAGGTGATACACGCTATACGGAAGCTTCCATTCGATTGGCAAGAGATGCTGATTTACTAGTTCATGAATCCACTTTTGCAGTTGGAGATGAAGCTTTGGCATTTGATTATTTTCATTCCACTGCAGTTCATGCGGCAGAAATTGCGAAAGCTGCAAATGTACGGAAACTGATATTAAATCATATTAGCTCCAGATATCAAAAGGATGCTGTGGATCAACTGCTGGAAGGGGCGAAAGCTGTTTTTTCACATACATTTGTAGCGGAGGATTTGGCTTCGTTTTCACTTTGATGGCACAACACGAAAATGCTTCCACAACATTGTTGTGGAAGCTTACTTTTGTCCGGGAACCACGTCCTCCCTAATCATCCACTAGTTCCATCCAGCTCACTAGATGATGAATGGCAAACCCTAAAAAGGAAGGATCATTTCCATACTCTCCCCAAACAATATCTAATTGCTCTCGTAATTCGGACTCCGTTTTCCCATAAAATGTGGTATGAATTTCAGGTAACTCAATGGTTTCCACAGCTATTTCCACCTTTATTCCAAACTCATTTGCCCAACCAATTTCATTAAACACTAATTGGTTTATTCCATTTGCGCCTTCCGCTTCCTTTCGATAGGCCATAATAGTCACACTATCAACTTCTTGAACAATCCACTTTCCCAAAACATCATTACCGAAATGGTTGTCGTAATGAATCTCATCAAACCAAAACGGAATATCGACGGCAAGTGGCAATTGTAGTTCCTCCAACGCTTGGACCATGTCTCTTATATGATTTTGGAAGTTAATAACCAGTTCTTCTTTTTGTTCCTCCCAGTTGGTAAGTAAATAAAACTCAATATCTAGATGCACCCCTTTAAACATAGCTACTTCATCTGATGTTTCTTGATACATAGAGAGCCAGGATAATAAGGCTGTTTGATCCCCCATATCCCATGTTGGAGCACCATCTAGAGCATGAACATCCACACCTATTTCGTGCATTGCACTAATAAATTTTCGATAGCTTTGATACGATATTGACCTATTAATTTGAAGATATACTATATTTACCTTCTGTTTTTGTAAAAAGTCTATCATTTTTTCTACTTCTTGATGTGACTCGATTAGCGCTGTATCCCAAAGCCACGTCGACATCTCGATATCATCCTTTTTCTCATGAATATTTGTAAAAAACAACCACACTAGTACAATAGGAATTATAAGCATTCCTAAAAGTAGTACTTTTTTCATATATCAATTCCTTTCTACCTAAGAAAACAGTTGGTAAGTTAAGATAATTCATATAAAATTAAGTAATTATATCAACCATTTACAGATTTGCTCTAGGAGGATTTTCCTTGAAAAAACGAACGATTATTATTATTACACTGTTACTATTACTTCTTAGCATACCATTCCTACTGTGGTTCACGAAGGAGGAACATGAATTACATGTCGTGATCATCGACAAAACGGTTCCAGACGATGACAAAAGAGAACATAAAGGACTTACGTGGCTGTTAAATTATGAAAAATATGTTCACCAAACATCACTAGAAACATACTCTATCGATGATTATTATGGATTTTTTCCATTAGATGATTATGAATATGAAATAAAAGAGTTACCCCCTGACTTAGAAAATCTAGATCTCATCTATATAGCCGATACGTACGGGGTTTTTCATGAAGAGTATTATGAACAAAGTACTTCTGGTGATCGATCTGAAAAAGTGTACGGAGGCATCTCTGTAGATGAAATAGAAACGATCAAAGGATATTTATATGATCAAAAAACGACGTTGGTAGCCGAATTCAATAGTTTTGCAAGTCCAACAAGTTATGATGCCCGCTCCGAGTTAACGAACTTACTATCATTAGACTGGACTGGCTGGATCGGAAGATATTTTCAAGAGCTTGATAGAGAATCATCCGATGAAGTTCCTGCATGGGCAGTTGAACAATACGAAGCTCAACATAATTCAGACTGGGATTTCTCAGATGGTGGTTATATTTTAATTCACGAAGATGATACGATCGTTGTTTTAGAAGAAAACATCCATGTAGGGTCTCAAGGAATTAACGTAGCTTTTACAGAAAAAGGACAAGACATGTTTAATTTACATCAAAGTCCTCGCTATTATTATTGGTTTGATATCATCACTCCACAATCTGAAGAGGATATTGTTGCTACGTATAATTGGGATTTAACAGAAGAGGGCGCTACTCTGTTACGACATTATGATATACCAACTACTTTTCCTGCTATTGTCCATTCTACTAGTAAAGGATTTACATCTTACTATTTTGCAGGAGATTATGTTGATATTAAAAATGTCCCTTCTTTTTATCAAATCGCGGGTTATCCGACATTTAAAAAATGGTTTACCTTGGATAGGATTGGAAGTACCGAAGCTTTTTATTGGAAAACGTATGTGCCACTGATGCAAACATTGTTGCACTCGTTAACGAAAGAAGTACCATCTAATGATTCTGTATTGGAGCCTTTTGAAGATGAAACTGGGTTATATAGTGCAAGGATACAAGATCAAGTGTATGAAGTGTATGTCGATAATGAGTGGAAGGAATTAACGATAAAAGGAATTAACTTAGGAATTGCCAAGCCAGGGTATTGGCCAGGAGAAACTGCTATTACAGAAGATGAGTATTATCGATGGTTTCAATTAATGGGAGAAATGAATGCCAACTCCATACGTGTTTATACATTACATCCTCCTGGTTTTTACCGAGCACTAGAACGATATAATCGTTCTGCAGAAGAACCGTTGTATTTGTTCCATGGTGTTTGGATTGGTGAAGAGGGATTAGAAGAAACATTGGATGCATTTGATCCTGAGAATATAGAGCCTTTTAAAGAAGAAATAACTTATGTTATTGATGCCATACACGGAAATATTCAATTACCAGAAAATCCAGGTCATGCAAGTGGAACTTATACAGCCAACATCGCTCCTTACGTTATTGGTTGGATATTAGGAATAGAGTGGTATCCTGAGATGGTCTTAAACACAAACGAACATTATGCTTCATTAGGTGATTACGAAGGGAATCACATTTATACAGAGGGAGCAGAACCGTTTGAATATTGGTTAGCAGAAATTTTTGATTACACATTAGAATACGAACATAGTCAATATCGATGGCATCGCCCTATCAGTTTTACGAACTGGGTAACAACAGACTTACTAGAGCACCCATCTGAACCGTCTCTTGAAGAAGATCTAGTAGGGGTAAATCCTAATACAATTTTTCTAAAAGATCATATGCGTTCAGGGCAATTTGCTTCTTATCATGTATATCCTTATTATCCAGACTTTTTAAACTATGATCCTGACTACATTAATTATATTGATCATCGAGGTGAACCAAATAATTTTGCAGCATATTTAAAGGATTTACACGCTGCCCATACCATGCCAGTTTTAGTTGCTGAATTTGGTGTTCCAAGTTCCAGAGGACTAACCCACGAGAATCCATTTGGCTGGAATCAAGGTTTTCTCTCTGAGCAAGAACAAGGAGAAATCAATGCTCGCTTATTCGAAGATATTGTTTATGAAGGTATGCTAGGAGGATTAGTGTTTGCCTGGCAAGATGAGTGGTTCAAACGAACATGGAATACGATGGAACTCGATAGTCCTTATCGAAGACCTTATTGGTCTGATGCACAAACGAATGAACAAAACTTTGGGTTAGTAAGCTTTGATTCTTTAAAAATTCCGATTAGAGGTGTGAAAGAGGATTGGACTACTTCTCCACTATATGAAGGAAGTGGAGATGAACAATCGTTACGCGGATTTTATGTAGATCATGACGAACGATATTTATATCTTCGAATTGATGTAGAAGGATTACATGAAAATAATCCTTTTGAAAACGTGAATTTGCTAGTAGCTATTGACTCGATAAAAGGCCAGGGTATTACAGACCTCCCATTTGATACGAATATTTCTATTGAAAATGGTGGAATAGATTTTCTAATTCATTTAAATGGTATAGAAACATCAAGGATACTGGTAGATAGCTACTATGATCTGTTTCACTTTCAATATGGACACGAATTAGGAATGATCCCAGATTTAGCTTACGCTTCTGAAAAGAACAATGGAGTTTTTCATCCAATTGAGTTAGTGACAAGTAAGGAAATGGTCATTCCTACAACTAACGAAGTTATTCCTTTTACTTCTTATGAAACAGGTAAACTTCGTCATGGCATTGCAGACCCTTCTTCCGACGAGTATGATTCATTGGCTGACTTTTACGTTAGTGATGATATGATTGAACTTAGAATTCCATGGGGTCTCTTACATGTTAAGGATCCAAGCTTGAAAGAAGTAGCAGGAGACATATGGAGTGATGGGTTTGAGGCAAGTGAATTTATTGAGGGAATGAGCTTTGCGGTGATATCTTATAAACCAGACAAAGACGGAGATAACGAAACTGGAACAAATGGGGTAACAATCATGGACTCGTTCCCTTCGAATGATAACGGTCGTATCGACGCTAGTCAGATGGAGAGCTATAATTGGAACATATGGGAAATTCCTTCCTATCAAGAAAGATTAAAACCATCTTACTTTATACTTCAAGAATTATTCCGAAACTATTAGGAGAAAGATAACAGCAAACATCTTGCTTTGAAACTATAAGACATTATTACTGCCAAGAAGTTGGTAAATAAAATATAAAGGGTGAATGTAAGGTATTCTTCGTTCACCCTTTTTTTGTCATTTTTAACTATCTAACGCTGTATTAAAGAGAATATCTAAACTAACTTTATATTAATATTTTCTCTAAACATAACTCTCTATTTTCTATTTCTTCTCGTAACATTATCAGAAATTCCTCGTCTAGATCTAATTCTAACGCTTGGTGATAAGCTTCAAGTAGTTGTTTATCTGTTAATCTAAACACTATACTAACCCCTTTGAAATGAATGATTATTATACAGAATCTATTATTTTCATATATTGGTTACATTCCCATCAATATGAGTTAGGAAACATTTTTTTAGAGAAACATAATAAACATAACGTTCTAAAAATAAGACAACATGCTACTCAAGAGACAAGCTATAGTTCCACCTAGGTAAGTGAACAACCTGAAGTGAAATTAACAACAACAGAAAAGAGGATTTTGAATAAATATCTATACTTTTTGGCATAATATATTAAGTTTTTTAATAACGCTTACATTTCGTTTTTGATACAATGAGAGCAGACTTGTACTAATTTTTTATTTTAGAGGAGAATTGACATGAATAAAAATAACCCAAAACCAAATGTACCGATTGTAACTCACATTTACACTGCGGACCCTTCCGCTCACGTATTTGAAGGGAAGCTATATATCTATCCATCACATGACTTGGATCATAACGAACCATCTAATGACAACGGTGATCAATATAAGATGGAAGACTATCACGTTCTATCTATGGACGATTTGAATTCACCTGTTGTAGATCATGGAGAAGCACTTCATGTGAAAGATGTACCATGGGCGTCAAAACAAATGTGGGCTCCTGATGCAGCATTTAAGAATAACATGTATTATTTATATTTCCCTGCAAGAGATCATGATGGTATTTTCCGAATTGGAGTAGCAACTAGTGATAAGCCAGAAGGTCCTTTCACTCCTCAAGAAAACTACATACCAGGAAGTTTTAGTATTGACCCTGCTGTTTTTGTAGATGAAGATAATAAGGCTTACATTTATTTTGGAGGACTTTGGGGCGGACAACTGGAAAAATGGCAAACAGGTACATTTAAACCTGATGCAGAAGATCCAGCATTAGATGGCCCTGCTTTAGGTCCTATTGTAGCGGAATTAAGTGAAGACATGCTTACTTTTAAAGAAGAGACGAAAGAAGTTTCCATTGTTGATGAGGATGGAAATCCAATCCTTGCTGGTGATGAGGACAGAAGATTCTTTGAAGGGCCTTGGGTTCACAAATATAACGGACTTTACTACTTGTCCTATTCGACTGGAACAACTCACAAAATTGTTTATGCAGTTAGTGAAAATCCACAAGGACCATTTACTTTTAAAGGGACTATTCTTAATCCAGTAATAGGTTGGACAACTCACCATTCCATCGTTGAGTTTCAAGGAAAATGGTATTTATTCTATCATGATTGCTCTTTATCTGATGGTGTAGATCACAAGCGTTCTGTAAAGTATACGGAGATTACTTATAATGAAGACGGAACAATCCAAACAATTGATCCGTACGAAAATAAATAAGATAGCTTTGAAAAGACTAACTCGTAGACATGTGAGTTAGTCTTTCTTTTTTCGTAATATATTGATACAAAAATTAATTATATTATGAACTTATAAATGAGAACATTGTATGATTAATTGAGAAAAGGGAATAATAAAATTAAGGAAAAATATTATTAGATATTCAAATCAAATGATAGATTGAGTTTTTTATTACTAGGGTCAAGGAATGAAAACCCTTACAATCGGTATCTATTTGAACATTTTGTGAAAAAAATTCAATCTAAGTCTCTTTCCTTGACAATAAATATCTACTATATGATAATGAGTATCGAATTAGAATTATTACAGTAAAAGTTTTTACTGTATATCTATTACTTAATCTTACAACAATTTTAGGAGGATTTTAACTATGTCTTTAATTGGAACTGAAGTAAAACCATTTAGCGGAAAAGCATTCAAAAACGGTGAGTTTATCGATGTAACAGAAGATAGCTTTAAAGGTCACTGGAGTGTACTTTGTTTTTACCCAGCTGACTTCACATTCGTTTGCCCAACAGAACTTGAAGATTTACAGAACGAATATGAAACATTGCAGAATCTTGGAGTTGAAGTTTTCTCAGCTTCTACTGATACTCACTTTACACATAAAGGTTGGCACGATAGCTCAGAAACAATTGGTAAAATTACGTATGGAATGATTGGTGACCCTTCTCAAACACTTTCTCGTAACTTTGAAGTATTAAATGAAGAGTCAGGTCTTGCTGATCGTGGTACTTTCATTATTGACCCAGATGGTGTTATACAAGCTGTGGAAGTAAATGCGGGCGGTATTGGTCGTGATGCAAGTATCTTAGTAAATAAAATTAAAGCAGCACAATACGTTCGAAATAACCCAGGTGAAGTTTGCCCGGCTAAATGGCAAGAAGGCGGAGAAACACTGAAGCCAAGCTTAGACCTTGTAGGTAAAATTTAAGGAGTGCAATTACATGCTACTTGATGCAGAAATTAAAGCTCAATTAAACCAGTATATGCAGCTAATGGAAGGTAAAGTATTACTTAAAGTTAGTGCAGGAACTGATAAAGTATCAAATGACATGCTAGCTCTTGTTGAAGAGCTAGCTTCCATGTCATCGAAGATTGCTGTTGAAAAAACAGAATTAGAAAGAACTCCAAGCTTTAGTGTCAATCGCATCGGTGAAGATACTGGGATAACATTTGCTGGTATACCTTTAGGTCACGAATTCACTTCTTTAGTGTTAGCTTTACTACAAGTAAGTGGACGACCTCCAAAGGTTGAGCAAAATGTTATTGATCAAATTAAGAGTATTCAAGGTGAATTTCATTTTGAATCCTATATCAGCTTAAGCTGTCACAATTGTCCAGATGTTGTGCAAGCACTAAACTTGATGAGTGTTTTAAATCCTAACATCACTCATACGATGATCGATGGTGGTGCTTTCAAGGAAGAAGTAGAAAAGAAGGATATCATGGCAGTTCCAACTGTCTTCTTAAATGGAGAATCCTTCAGTAGTGGTCGAATGACACTAGAAGAAATCCTTGCAAAAGTGGGTAGTGGTCCAGATGCTTCTGCCTTTGCTGATAAAGGCCCATTCGATGTATTAGTAGTAGGTGGTGGTCCAGCTGGGGCAAGTGCAGCTATCTATGCAGCTCGTAAAGGAATTCGTACAGGAATCGTTGCAGAACGCTTTGGTGGACAAGTGATGGACACGCTTAGCATCGAGAATTTTATTAGCCAGAAGTATACAGAAGGACCTAAGCTTGCAGCTAGCTTAGAAGAACACGTGAAAGAGTATAACATTGATGTTATGAACTTACAGCGTGCGAAACGTCTAGAGAAAAAAGATATGATCGAATTAGAACTAGAAAATGGTGCGGTTCTTAAGAGTAAAAGCGTTATTATTTCCACAGGTGCTCGCTGGCGTAATGTTGGTGTTCCTGGAGAGCAAGAGTTCAAAAATAAAGGTGTAGCTTATTGCCCACATTGTGATGGTCCTTTGTTTGAGGGAAGAGATGTTGCTGTTATTGGTGGCGGTAACTCAGGTATTGAAGCAGCAATTGACTTGGCAGGGATTGTAAATCATGTTACAGTACTCGAGTTCATGCCAGAGTTAAAGGCTGATGAGGTGTTACAGAAACGTCTATATAGTCTTCCAAACGTAACGGTTATCAAAAACGTTCAAACGAAAGAAATTACTGGCGATGACAAAGTGAATGGTATCACGTACATGGATCGTGACACAGAAGAAACTCATCATATTAAGTTAGCAGGAGTTTTCGTTCAAATCGGTCTTGTACCTAATACTGATTGGTTAAAAGGCGTCGTTGAACAAAATCGCTTTGGTGAAATTGTAGTGGATGGTCATGGTGCTACAGACGTTCCTGGAGTATTTGCTGCAGGAGATTGTACAAATAGTGCCTACAAACAAATAATCATTTCTATGGGATCTGGAGCAACTGCTGCGTTAGGAGCTTTTGATTATCTCATTAGAAATACAACGTCTGAAGAAACAACTACTACTATTTCTTAATCGAGTTACAATAAGGAATATAAAAAGTCGCTACCTATTTTATCCAAATAGGAATAGCGACTTTTTTATTTTGAAAACGCAAATATAGTTAAAATACCAAGTGTTGCTAATATTGTAGTCCTAACCTATCCTACGTTAGAATAGACAATTTGATTTCTACCTTTATCTTTTGCTTCATAAAGTAGTTTATCTACTTTCTCTACTAACTGATCGGACTTTTCCCCTTTTTGTCTACAACTTCCAAAACTCATCGTTACAGAGAACGATTCTTCGCCATAGTAAAAGAGATGGTTTGCGATAGTATCTTTTATTTCAACTAACATCTTGTCCACTTTTTCTCTGTCAATTGAATAAAAAATGATTGCAAATTCTTCCCCGCCATAACGAAAACAATTACCTTGGTTTTGCGGAATAATGGAGCTAATCATGCCACTGATCTGACATAACACCTTATCGCCTGTTACATGACCATATCTATCATTAATATACTTAAATTTATCAATGTCAGAAAGAACGAGATAAAAATCTTTACCACTTTCTAAATCTGTTCGCAAATGTTCCTGAAAGGACCGGTGATTTAATAAGCCTGTAAGATAGTCTCGATTTGCTGCTACCTCAAGTAAATTTCTCTCTGAGTGTTGCTTTCTTTCTCTTGAAACGATAATTCCCCCTAGAAAACCCATTAATAAGAAAAAGACAATTTGGGTGGAATAAGGAATGAGTATGTTTAGCGTAACTCCTTGAACTTGGGTGAAATATATGACGGTATATAACAAAGTAAAAAGAAAAGCTGATATGAATCCTCCGGCCAACTTCCAATATACTGACACATGTAAAATAATTAAATACGCTAAAGGAAAGAGGGGGCTATCTATACCTCCAGTTAATGGAACTAGGGCTGAGTATGCAATAAAATCAAAAAATGGTCCTCCTTTTGTCATTGTTCTGTACATGACTGAATCTTGAGGAGACTTATGTAAATAAAAATCGGAAATACCCATATAGATAATTCCAAACACAATTAAAGCTACAAAAATTGTAAGTCTCAAAGTATTAGGGTTATCAATGTATTGAATAGTGAAAACAACAGCAGAAACTATTAAGAAAAACCAACGTAACGATGAAAAGAGAATTTCTAGTGAATGATCTGACTCATAAGAATCTTTAATTAACCTTTTCATTGCTTCACTTCCTGTTATTTGTCCTTTCTTTTATTATAATGTAAGATTTGGAATAATCTATAAGTAATTGTTATCTGATTCACGTATTATGGGGCATGAAATGAGCGAGACTTCTTGAAAAGACTTGATAGTCTTTGTTTAAAACAAAACAATAAGAGTAAGAAATTTTGACGTTTTTTTAAAGGATGATGAGTTCGAAAAAGACGCCAAGAGGGTCTTAACGGGTTTACTTCAGAAGTCCAAAACGCCAATTCACAGACGAATTCACACGATAAATCACGCATATTTTCAACTAGATTCACATATTTCGCAAATTACAATAGCACGAAGGTTCTTCGTGCTTATTTCACTAACGAGCAGAAATAAATGAGGTTTTATTGGAAATTTATTGGATAAACTTAGCTTATCGCCAAGTCCATGTATCCTTATCCTAACCAAGTGAAATAAAATAAGCGGAGAAATTCCGTCTAAGATCAAAATTCACCTAATTTCGTGGCAAATAAGTGGAGTTTTTCCGACTATGTAAAGGAAATTCACCCTTTTTAAATAGATTTGAGTCAATAACCGGAATTTCTCCGTTTATTAAGACTGTTCCCCGTGCTTTTTATTAAATAAGGGAAAATTCTCCGTTTATTTATTCAATTATGCATTTCTCCTCGTTTCTTTCATTACATTGCTTGAAAAATTTTATATATCCTTTCATTTGCTTTAATATAAATATCCAAGTCCTTCGCTTTCACATTAGAATTCGCATGGCAAATCACATCACAATCACATGAAGGCTATATTTATTTCCACCTATGTGAATAGAGATGTGATTTACTTTGTGATTTCACATCTATTTATCAATAAAACACTATGTGATTTCTTATTTGAAATCGCACGCGATTTCGCTTGCGAATGTTTTTTTGCACCACTGAAGTAAACCCGTTAGGAGGGCCTTGGGACGTTTTAATTTAAAACGAATTGCTTGAAAACGACGGGACATATTTTGAATTTGAATAAATATTAATCTAACAAATAGTCTAAAATCAAATTATCAACGCTCTAACAGAGCCATTTATAAAAAAAGCGCAAGGCGCCCTCTCAGGACCGAAATGCAAATGTTCTGGACGATAAAAAGTGCTTTTTACTTTTTAATCGGCCAGGTTATTTGACACGAGGTCCTGGCGCCTGGAGCTAGACACCTTTCTAAGTTCAAAAATTATATACTTTTACCTTTTAAAAAAAGGTATTGGCAAATCGCCAATACCTTTCTATAACACTCATCACTCACATTCTTATTTCCCCACATAATATGTTTCTGTCGGTCCTAGATAACTAGCTGCAGGAGCTTTCCCTACTGGATAGATAACCAGCTTTTCTAACACAAAGCCTGGACTCACTGCATAAACCCTTAGTGTATTTAGTCCGGCCTGACAGTTAATTTTACTAGTGTATCTGCGGATGTTGTCCAGCACACCATCATCCCAATCTTCACCCTCTACTCGATATCCTTTTGGAAGTGTATTTACTATGTTGATATCATCCTCATTTACTTGGATTCCACAGTAAATCGTACTATCTTTCGTAACTGGGTTGGAAGGTTGCATATAAAATTCCAACTCATATGATCCCTCTTCCTGTACAACAATATGATATTCAAGATAAGGTGCATCCTTTCCTGGAGTAAAGTATTCCGTTGTTGGGAAAGCCTTTACTGCAGATAATGTTTTACCATATCCCTCAAGCACTTCAAAACGATTCACATTACCTTGATCGTTCATTACTTCCTTGTTTTGTGCAAAATGTTCTGCTTCTATGGAGATATAACCATTTGTATCAACAAAGGTCATATCAGCTAATCCACTTACATCAGGTACAGAAGCATTCACAACAATGTTAACCGTACCTACTGGTGTTTCCACTACAATTGTTCCTGCTGTCTCACCATTCATAGCATTACGATCAATCGTTACAGTAATTTCATCCTTCAACTTGTCTTTCCCATCTAAGCTTCCAGACGTCTTAGAACAAGTCAACCATGAACTATTACTTATGATCTTATAGTCCGCACTCTGTTCGCTCTTGCTGGAAATAGTAAACGAAGCTTCCTTCTTTTCCGGATGTAAAAAGTCATTTATATATACTTTATTATTATGCCAAGCTGGCCCCTCATTGTGTTGCTCCGTTCCATCCACTGTAACCATCAGTCTTGGCTTACCAGTAGGGAAAACATTCATAACTACAGGGTACTTGTTTTCTTCTTCATTCCAGTTCACAAACCCAAAGTGTTCAGAAAGCCCCATTCCATACCATTTCCCATTATCGAGGGCATGGTATTCCTCTACAAGATCTTTATCTCTTTGGAAACATTCTTTAACCTGTTCTGCTAGTTTGTTGGACTCCAGTAAACCTAGTTTTGCAGCATAATTATTTTTTGCAGTAAGAAGCCACATCTTCTGCAAATTTAAGTTTCCTACAGTTGGATAGTAAACAAGGGAGAAATATGCAGAGAAATTCTCAGAATCCACCTTCTTGTATATTTCATCCGCTTCCTGTAAAAGATCTTCAATTTGCTGTAATAATTGATCTGTCTCTTTGTAATTAACTGGGTGATACACATCTTCATTCATATGTTCTGGCCTACGGCTATGAGCAATTTTTGTGTAACCTGTGAGAAGATCAAATAACTTCTTCTTATCTTCTTCTGAGAAAACTTCGTTGAATTGCTTTTCTACCCATTGCTTCGTATAAAGATCCGTCTTATTAACCGCACCTGTACCCCATTTTTCAAAATCATAAGCAAGGTCTAGGAAGTAAGATAAAGGAAACTCCATCGTTGCAATGTCACCTACGTTTACAATCCAAAGATCCCGAACACCAAAATCGTAGGCCATACTCATCTGTTCCCAAACCTTTGGAAGGTAAGAACTGTTAATCCACTCATACGAAATTGGCCCACCATGATAATCAAAATGGTAATACATACCGTACCCACCAGAATGGTTACGCATTTCTTCTGTCGGTAAGGTACGCAAATTTCCATGATTATCGTCACATAACATCAGAATAACATCTTCCAGTTCCTCCGAGTTCATTAACCCTGGAGTATTCTCATCTCCATAAAAAAATGGTTCTACTTCTTTATATAAAGCTAGCATTCTTGGCACTTCGGAAAGGTTAGGATTCACATTTTCTTTTATTAGTTTGTTTTGAGTCTGAAGCACTTCACGTAGTAACTGAATGTTATCCGCAAGTGTTGCATTTTTCCCCATAATGGACGTGTCTTGCTCCCCGCGCATACCGACAGTGATAACACTTTCAAATTTACCTCCACGCTTCAAGCCGTCCTCCCAAAACTTTGTGATACCTTCTCTATTGGTTATAAAATTCCACGCATCTCCATACTCGGAATTCTCTCCACGAAGATACTTATACTCTTCTCCGTACCGTAAACAAGGTTCATGATGGGATGCCCCCATTACTACACCATATTCATCTGCTAGTTCAGCACTTGCCAAGCCTGGTCCCTCATCATAGAAACGGGCAGACCACATGGCTGGCCACATATAATTTCCTTTCAACCTTAATAGCAACTGAAACACATGATCATACATTTCTGCATTATGACCGCCGAACCTTTTCATCGTCCAATTACCAAAGGCAGGCCAATCATCATTGATAAAAAATCCACGGTAACGAACGGACGGTTCTTTGGAAAGATATTTGAAGTCTCCACGTAATGAGAACGATTCTTTCGGTTGTGGTTTCACATCAATCCAGTCCACCAACGGAGATACACCAAGTAATTCGGACAAATGGAAAAGACCATAGATTGTACCACGCTTATCACTACCTGCAATAACAAGAGCTTTTTCAACACCTTCAAATGGGGAATCTATTACTTGAATTAAAAAGACTTCTCTCTTCCCTGTAACTTCTGAAAGATCAATCAGTCCTTTCTCTTCAAGTTCCTGAAGCATTGGACTATGTCCTACTGTTCCATAAACAATTGCGTTTTTCCCAAGCTTGTCTTTGCTTGAAGTTGCTTGTGGTGCGTGTCCAAAAACTAATTCGATATCATGCATAACCCTTTTAGCGATTTTATTTACGCCACTGAAAGCTTCCTTCTCTTCAAAAAATAAGGAACCCGAATCTAAAGCGTTTACATTTTCTAGCATCTCTTGATTAATGACAAATTCCATAAAAACATCCTTTCTAATGTTAGATTTCCTGTTATCGCTTAGTTTTGTGGAATATTATGAGCTTTTTTTGTTGTCAGATCTGAGCACAGCAATGGTTTCTTGATGGAACAGTCTGATTGAAAGCGCTGTTAAATATGTCCTCCAATTTTTCTTAAAGTCCATTATATCAAGTATGTGGATCTTATTAGAATGCAAATACTATATATAAGATTTAAAAAAGTAAATAAGGTAATAGTTTTGAAGGGTCTTCTACTACAGATGAAATCACTAATAGTATGGATAAGTATATAGGAAGAATACCAAAAGGATTTAGGTTATATATTCATATGGTTGTTAAACTGAACTTTGTATGAAAATATTAACTAATTTTATCCTTGTCTAAGATGATTGTCTTATCTTGAACTCTAGACTTTATTTGTGATAGGGTTACTTTAAATTAGTAAAATGAGATTTTGATTCGCTCTTTAAAATAAGGTATATTTGATACGTAAATAAGAAATATCAAACATGAGGTCGTGATTAACATGCGCATTAATAAATATATTAGTGAAGCTGGAAAAGCATCTAGGCGCGGTGCCGACAAATTAATTGCTGAGGGAAAAGTCACAATCAATGGAAAACGTGCCCAAATAGGTGATCAAGTCAAACCTGGGGACGATGTCTTAGTAAGCGGAGCTCCAGTTCGAGTAGCTAGAAATAATGTCTATATTGCCTTAAATAAACCTGTAGGCATTACAAGTACAACAGAAAAGAAAGTTAAGGGAAATATTGTTGATTTAGTGAATCATCCGTTAAGAATTTTTAATATTGGACGACTGGATAAAGAATCAGAAGGCTTAATACTCCTAACAAACGATGGTGATATCGTTAATGAGATTTTACGCGTTGAAAATCAACACGAAAAGGAATATATCGTTTCAGTAGACAAGCCTATCACTCCTGAATTTGTAAAGAATATGTCTGAAGGTGTAAAAATATTAGGTACAAAAACACTTCCTTGTGAAGTAACACCGTTATCAAAGTATGAATTTCAAATTATTTTAAAACAGGGGTTAAATCGCCAAATTCGTCGGATGTGCGAAGAGTTAGGCTACAATGTCTATAGACTGCAAAGAATTCGGATTATGAATATCCATTTAGGGAACCTACCTCCTGGACAATGGAGAGACTTATCAAAAAAAGAGCGCACACAATTATTTAGAGAACTAAACTATGAACCGAAGGAATGGTAAGGGGATCTTTGAACGTAATTTATCATAGAATGGAAGACTTGAATTAAAAGATGTGCAAAAGCTTTAAAATATTATACATTTAGCTAAAGCATGAATAATTGATATATCGTATAGGTAAGAAAAAAATACATGAATGAAGTGCAAGTTTGCGAATAGCAAAAGGAGACCGTCTAAATAACACGAACGGTCTCCTTCAATTTTATAAACTAGCCTTTTTAATCCTTATTACATTTACTCTCTACAGTAGACTCTATTTGTGGAACGGTTCACTTTTATTTAATGGTAAAGATAATTCACCTGTGCTTGATTGAATTGAATTTTTCCTTTGGACGAATAGAATTTTTCCACATAAAAGAAAAGTGAAACTCGAATATACTATAGATAAAATATACAGCACTACCACAGTGTCGGGTTCCATTTTAAAGTGCTGTAACGCTGGCACTCCAATGTAAACAGGCAGTTGGACATATATGAGGTACATTATCCCTAGATATATTATTAAAATGAAACTAATCATACCAATCTTTTTGAAACTAGGTTTCCTAAAAGAGATCTCTTTCGTACCTTTAAATAGATGAAAAATAGTTAATCCCACTATACATAAGATTAAAATGATAAAGATTATTACAATAAAAAGAATTATCTGCACAAGAAAGTGGATTTTTGGAAAGTCCTTCTCCAACAATTTTGTGGGTGAATCATCACCATTTACTATTCTATAAAGATTAAAACCAGAGTGATACGTTATATCCTGTTTAGAATTTGCTAAAAGGATAAGTCCAAAGGTTTTGTCGGACGAAAGTACAATGGTTGACGTAAATCCTGGTAAACCACCATCCATAGAAATATTATGTGGGTACACATACAAGTTGTATCCTATACCATATTGATTGGGTTTGAACATTTGATCTATGCTACTACGACTAATTAATTTACCATTTGGCCCTTGCCCATCGTTTAAGAGTAAACCTAAAAACTTTGATAAATCATCGACATTCGAAGATAGCCCAGCAGATGCTGATGTTGCATAAACTAGTTCTTCTTTATAAGGTTTTAGCTTTCCCCAGTGATATCGGTGACCCATTGCAGTATTTGATAAATGGCTATTATCAAAAGTGAAATATCCTGTCCGGTTCATATTAAGTGGAGTAAAGAAGGTTTCTTCCATATATTGTGTGAAGGATTTCCCTGTTACCTCCTCTATTACTAACTGTAGCAAGTCCGTATTCATATTGGTGTATTCATAAACAGTTCCCGGTTTTCCCACTAATGTAACATTATTTAGTTTGTCTTTAATTTTATTTATAATTTCTCTGCTTTCTAAATTACTAATCTCATGTACATTTAACCTACCGGGTAATCCACTAGAATGGTTTAGTAGGTGCTCAATTTTAATTTCATTAGAAAGTAAAGCATCTTTTGTAGAAAACCAAGGAAGATAATCAACCACAGGCTGTTCAATATCTATGTAACCTTCCTCTTGGAGTTTTAAGATACCCATTGAAACAAATACTTTAGATACTGAACCTAAATGAAAATTAGTGCTTTCATTTATTAGTTCAGATTTATCTCCTACATCTAAAGTGCCATAGCCTTTAGAATATACAACACCATTCCTATCCACTAATGAAAAAGCCATGCCTGGAATATTATGTGTCCTCATGTTATACTCAATTTCTTTGTCAATCATATCAATTTTTTCTTCTAAATTATCAATAGTTGCGGAAACTTCAGTAGAGTGGACTATAAGGAAGATCACAAAAATTAATGCACAAATTAATAGTCTAAATGCTTTATTTCTTATCTTAGATTCCTCCCTCATTTCATTTATAAAAAATAGACCCCTAAAGATTTCATGGAGTCTGTTTCTTATGAATTTCACCTAAATTATAACATTATTTACCAGTGAGTCCACTTATAAATTTCCTGAAATATTCTTACTTATGACTATTTCTACCCTCTGTTTTACCACTATTTGTGGTACGGTTCATTTCTATTAATTTCTAAAATCTCGATATACTTGCTCTACTTCTACTAATAACATCCGCATGAGTTGATGTGGATATGTCATATCAGAAAATGACAGGTGTTGGGTGGAAGAATGGTAGAAACGCCAGGAGTAAATTCCTAGCGTTTCGAATAGTCAGTTATTTACAAGATTATTTAAGTCTTGAGTCAATTTTTCTAATTCTGTAAAGCTAGAAACAATATCTCTCATTCTCTCATTTTGTTCATCTACACTTGCTAATATTTCTTCTATGGAAGCACTAGATCCTTCAGTGACCCTTGAAATTGAATCGATTTCTTGAACTATTTTAGCTGAGTCAATTTTTAATGTCTCAATTAAAGATTTTACACTACCAGATTGATCTACAACGTTATCTGTATTTAGATAAATTTGATTAAAAACCTGTTCTGCTTCAGATGTAACTTGTAAGCTAGTATTGACTGCGCTTTGTCCTGCGTTAACTTGATCTGTTACTTGAGTTGTTTTCGTTTGAATGGATTTTAAAATAGCCTCTATTTCTACTGTAGAGTTCTTACTATCTTCTGCAAGCTTTCTTACTTCATTAGCAACAACAGCAAAGCCTCTACCCGCTTCACCCGCTCTTGCCGCTTCTATAGCAGCGTTTAAAGCTAATAAGTTAGTTTGTTCTGAGATTTTACTAATTTGTTCTAAAATTAGTCCGATTTGATCACTCGCACTATTTAATTCATTTATGTCGGAAACAGCATGTGTAATTTTTTCGTGAATTTGTTCCATATTTGTTTTAATATCACTAATATATTGACTTCCTTTTGCTGTCATCGTAGAAGTGGTAACTGATAATTGTTTCATTTGATCTGAAGATGAATCTACAGAAACAATTATTTTATTACTAGAGAGAATAGAGTCATTCATTTCGTTAACACTAACAGCCTGTGATTCAATACCTTTAGCAACTTCATTAAATGCACTTGTTAGTTCAGTAGAAACTCTTCCTGTAGCATCAACATTTGCTTTCACATTTTGGCTTAAATCTGTAAGGATAGCAGAAGATTGCTTCACTTGTTTTAACAACTCTTCTATTTTTTCTCTACCTTTTTGAGACTCTAAGCTACTTTTTTCAACGGCCAATTGCATTTTCTTACCAATTTGAGCTTGAGCAATAAGTACACTAGTTACGAGAATGAGAAATAAATTTAAAGGAACAAGGGTTTCATTTTCCAAACTTAAAAAAGCTGTTTCATTATATGTAATAAACAAATAATTAGTTAAAATAACACCAATGAGTCCAGATGCGGCAATAGAACGGTAATTGTGATAAAGCGTAATTATCCCTATGCTAAAATAAATCATGAAGTAGTCGGTTAGTTTAGGGTCTGTTTCAAACATAAGGATGGTCAAAATCGCTAATCCAATTATGACGATGTACTGAATATATTGGGATAATATATTTTTCCATGCTAACACGGTCGTAAATAATGCAATAATAATACCCGTAATTATAAACATTCCTGTAGCACTAAATGGAACCCTATTTATAAGGTCACCGGTTATCCCTATAAAGAGGGCAAACCATAATAATTTAGCAATAAGTTTATTTCTTTGTTGTAACTCTCTTTCCAACATAATTATTCCACCTTCAATTATAATACGAGGATTTTATCATACTAAAATCTATAATAATATAGTACTATTCTGTGGAAACTAGACATGTACTCTTGCCCTAAGTGAGAGAAGTTTTATCTGAGTGGAGTGGCTTATGACAAACTATCTCGACTACTTTGCAATTGTAATTGTAGTCCTGATTACTATGATAGGTGTGAGAATATCAAAAGTGTTATAGACGTATTTCACATTATGCATTTCCATTTCTATCTATATGTACTTCTAATATAACTTCCAATTGTAGAATAGATAAGGTGGGGAGCGGGTAAGACACGGAACAGGGTAAATTATTTATTAATTTTAAAAATGTTCAATGATATTGAATAAAGATAAATGAAGATTTTTTCTTTATAAAAAAGATACCACTCCAAAATTGAATATTAAAAAATAAAGCCTATGCTAGGTGATTTGATCTTACATAAGCGTTATTCGTATCTTATAATAAACAAACTCATTTACTTATGGTACGGTTCCCCCCGATTAATCCGAAACGCCCGATACACTTGCTCCACCAACATCAGCCTCATCAACTGGTGCGGAAATGTCATATCAGAAAAAGAAAGGTGTGCCTGGGCTCGATTTAATACTTCTTTACTTAAACCTACAGATCCACCAATGACAAATGCAATTTTGCTTTTACCATACGTAGCTAGTTGATCAAGTTCTTTAGCTAATTTTTCAGAGCTCCACTTGTTTCCTTCAATCGCTAATGCAATAACATATGTATCTGTGGATAACTTTGATAGAATTCGTTCTCCTTCCTTCCCTTTTACCTGCTCCATCTCCATATCACTCATATTTTCGGGTGCTTTTTCGTCTGGAACTTCTATTATATGAATATTGGCATAGGTAGAAAGTCGCTTTAAATACTCGTCAATTCCCTGCTTCAGATATTTTTCTTTTAATTTTCCAACTGTTACAATTGTTATATTCAAATTTTTCCCCTCCAAGAAAACTTATCCACAATAGTTATCCACATATACACAGGTCCACTGTGGAATTATCCACTGATTTTATATTTGGCTTCCTCTTCACAAAAAGAGCATCTATTAGAAATTCTTTCTTGTGACTGAACTAATTCAATTTCAGGCGGCATTTCATGTTCATCTATTACTTCATCTAACGCTATTTCTACATGTTTTTCGCAACTATACATTACATTTCACTCCTTGAAAAATTTATCCTACGACATTATAGCATACCCATATTTAAATTTAATCACCTGTGGACAACCTTTTATAAGACAAAAAGGGGAGCCACTCTTTCATAGCTCCCCTTCCTAATTTATTCAACTCGACGATCTAGTGTAAGCTCTGTTTGTTGTTTTTCACCATTACGATAATACGTTACTTCCATCGTGTCGCCAATTTTCTTTTCGGTATATAAGAATCGTCTTAAATCATGGCCATCTTTAATCGTTTCACCGTCAAGCTCTACGACAACATCTCCTTCTTGAAGTCCACCACGACCAGCAGGGGAATCACTTTCAGGAACTGCTTCAATATATACGCCACCTTTAATCTCCTCTGGAAGTCCTAACGTTCCTTGCCAATGAAAACTAGGAATTTCTTGTAGAGAACGCATCACTATTCCAATTTGTGGACGTTGTACCTGTCCGTACATTTCAAGGTCTTCAATAACAGGGATTGCTACAGATGCTGGTATAGCAAAACCAATCCCCTCTACAGCAGATTGAGCAATTTTCATGGAGTTGATACCAATAACATCTCCTTGAATATTTAGTAACGCTCCACCGCTGTTACCTGGATTTATCGCTGCATCTGTCTGGATTACTTCTGCATTCCAATCAGGCTGCCCATTACCAGTTGTATCTACAGGAATACTTCGTTCTACTGCACTAATGATCCCTAATGTTACAGATCCTTCAAAAGATAACGGATTACCGATAGCAATGGCAGGCTCTCCAGCTCGTAAAGATTCAGAATTTCCAAATTCCGCAACAGCTGTTACTTCATCTGCATCAATTGTTAAAACTGCTAAGTCCGTGATTTCATCTTCACCAACAAACTCAGCCGGAACTCGTGAACCATTACTTAGAGTTACGTCAATTTCGTTATGACCAGCGATAACGTGCTGATTTGTTACAACAAAGGCTTTGTCACCCTCTATTTTATAAATAACTCCTGATCCTGTTCCACCGGAAGATGAGCCAAACAAACCTGTAGATTGGCGCATATTTACAACACCAACAACAGCATCTGAAACACGGTCCACCGCTTCAATTATTTCTGAAGTCATTGAAATGTTAACCATCTCTGTTGGTATATCACTGAGTACTTCCCTAGCCTCTCCAGATTCTCTATCCGTTTCTATAACAGATCCTTTTGGTACCACATCATAAGGAAGGAATCCGTTATTCGCTAAGGTAGGAATGGAAAATACAACAATCAATGCTCCAATTATAGCTCCAAAAAAAGAATACAAACCTGACCACTTTGTTGGTTTTTTTTCATTACTTCTTGTTTGTTCATAGTGCCCATCATAGTATCCCATAATATAACCCTCCTCCAAATCTATCTCTTATTGAGAAAAGTTTTAGTATCCCTCTAGTGAGGGGTACCATCAAAAGCAAATTACACTATTACCCTTGAGTATATTTTATAAGACTATGAATAGTACCGTCTATTAGAAAGTCATTTTTTCGTTAATTTTCCACACATACATAGGATTTCCCATAATATCTTTTACTAAACACATATTTTTTATACAACTGCTAACGGTGTTGCTTTTACCGGATCCGTATCATGTAACTTCACCTGTTTTCCAACTTCAAAGCCTTTTTCTTCTAATGTCTGCTGCACGGTCATTCTTGCAAGTTCCTTCATATTATTATCTAAACTTAAGTGTGCTAAATACACATTTACTGGATCATCAGAAAGAATATCTGACAAAGCTAAGGCAGCATCTACATTCGATACATGCCCTTCATCTCCCAGAATACGTCTCTTAGTGTTCCATGGATATTTCCCCATTCTTAGCATATCCATATCGTGATTTGACTCAAAAACAAACGTGTTTGCACCCTTTGTTACACCTTTCATTCGATCACTAACATAGCCTGTATCTGTTATTAATGCTAGCTTTCTACCTTCCTTATGAAACGTGTAAAACATTGGTTCAGCAGCATCATGAGAAACTCCAAAAGATTCTACATCCATATCACCGAATGTTTTCACTTCCCCAATTTCAAAGTGAAACTTCTGATCTGTCGTTAACTCACCCAGGGCACTATTCATTGCATTCCACGTTTTTGCATTTGCATAGATAGGTAGATTATATCTTCGCGCTAATATTCCTACACCTCTGATGTGATCTACATGCTCATGTGTAACAAAGATGCAATCTAAGCTTTGTGGTGAAATATTAATTTGTTGAAAACACTGTTCTATTTTTTTCCCGCTTAAACCAGCATCAATTAATATGCGATGCTGGTCTGATTCTACATATATGGCGTTCCCTGTACTTCCACTAGCAAGTACACTAAAGCGTATTCCCATTTATATTCACTCCATCGTGTTTAATTCGTTTGAATGGTTCCATCAATAGCATTTACGTAGTAATATACTCCGTTTATGTTGATTTTCCACATTGGCGCATACACTTGAAATTCCCCACTAGCAGGCAATAGACTGTAATATCCTAATTCTGCATTTTCCAATACAGTATTTGCAGGTATATACTGATTATTAAAAAGTACTTCAATTGCCTTTATAAGAGATAGCATTTCTTGCTCTCGTATCTCTTGGCTTATTTCTATATAAATTTGATCATACGCCTCAATCTCAAGATCCTCATTTAAATGTAGTACAATTTGAGCACGACCTGATTCAAAGTTATCAATTGGCTTCTCTTTGTATAATTGATGAACATTAATCGTGTTATTTTCATCATTAAAGACCGTAAATCTATATTCATCTCCATTAATAATAAATTCTTGTAAAAAATTTACTACTCCTGCCTCTATACTTGACTCAGATAGCTTATAAGGCGTTACTAGATCAGCTAGGATCATCGTATCATTCATAATTAAAGAAAGGTCTTGGTCCAGTAGTTGGCCTTCTAAAGTTTCTAGATCGTACTTAACAGTTGAACCAATAATTGATGAGCCTACTTGTGGTTTTTCTACATCATTTATTAAAATTTGTATATTATTCTCTGCTAGGTTATCTTGAAATGATACTTGGTTAATGATGTTTAAGTTTCCTGCCGTACGTTTTTCTCCAAGTTGATAACCTAAAAAGACATTTAATAGGAGGAATGTAATGATAAAAATTGTTTTTGTTTTACTCCAATCCACTTTGATCCACCTCACGTTCTAACGATCCACTTGGTGAAGGCTTCTCCACACGTCTCCATTCTCCTCTTTCTAATACAAACCAAGATGGGTCATAAATCACTAAACTAGGAGTTTGCTTTCTCATGTAATATCCGACTTGCGCATCTTCTATTAACTCACTATCAAATAATTCGCTAGTCTCTAGATACTCTTGAATTTCGGAATAAGGTGCTAGTGTTTTATTTGTTATATTAAAGGCTTCCGCTTCCGCTTCAAATAAAGGCCTAACATATTCAGAAATTTGATTACCAGTCCTACTGACCTGGATTGTATAAAATTCCTCTTTATTAAGATTAGAACCTAAAATAGATAACCCATCCACGTTCATTCGAAATACAGCATGATCATTTAATGCACCTTCAAACCAAGAGGTAAGTCTATACTGGTCAGTCCAGCCAGAATGACCATTAATAAACTCAACACTGGCATCTAAAATAGACCTTTCTACTGTGTCTCTATGGTTCGTGCTTACTGGGTTTATATAGCGCAAAATTGTTTCATTTTCTACTATATTCATAATCCGATTTCCATCGGTATAAGCACTTTCATGATTTCCCTGGGAATAATGTTTTACAAACTCAGGATCATTTAATAAAGTTTGTCGAAAGGCAATAACAGATAATGATTCCGATAAATGGGAATATCCTCTTAATGTAGCTTCTTCCTTCAATACATATCTTCTTTCAAATGGGTTAGGTTCTCTGGAGAAATAAATTGGTTCTACTTCAAAAGGTTCTCCATATTGTCTATATAGCGCTTGAAGTTGATTTACAGACATTCCTGTATTGCCTTGATAGAATTTTTCCTGGTCTGCCGAAATTATACGAATGGAAACCTCACTTGAACTAGTTACATTCGTAAATAAAATAATTCTATCTATCGTCTCCATTGAAAGAGATACTTCGCTATCTATATTCAACATGGAATATACCCACTCTTGTTTAAAATTCTTAGGAAAAATAATTTCTAATCCATCCACTTGAAATATCATACTCTTTGAAGACTCCGCACCTGTATATAACCGATCTAGTTGAATTCCTTTTACATTATCAATAATCTCTTTATAAGAGTTGTTTGAAGGAGGAATCCAAAAACTACTACCTTCCTCATGAAGAATGATTTGTTCTGGTTGTAATAATTGATTAATAGTACGTTCTTCACCTATAATCTCACTCTGAAAATAATCAGGCTGCAAAAGCATGTCATAATCTGCTTGGTATGTCCAGATTAAATACGTCAATATAATACTGAGAATAATTAAAAGCCAAAGAGTGACCGTTTTTAAGTTTTCTATCATGACTCTGTCACCGCCTCAACGTAAGGAAGACTAAAGGATATCATCGTTCCTTTCCCCCAGTCACTGCTGACCCAAATAGATCCGCCATGAGCCAAAACAATTTCCTTTGCTATCGCTAAGCCTAATCCTGTTCCTCCTAAATTACGGGATCGTGCCTTATCAACACGATAAAACCGATCAAAAACATGTGGAATATTTTCCTTAGGAATTCCTACACCCTCATCTTTTATACTTACAATAACTCTTTCCTTTTCTTCCTTTAGTGAGCAAGTAATGAATCCACCTTCAGGAGAATATTTCACTGCATTAGAAACAATATTATCAAGTAGTTGTGTTAATTTATCACGGTCCCCATAGACAAAGATATCTTTATTAGGGGTTTTGTGTTTAAACGAAATGGAATCATTTTTGGTAGACATTTCGAATCTTTCTACAACTTGGTCCACAAACTGTGGTAAATTAATTGCCGAGAAATTCATATGATAATCTTTACTATCCATTTTTGATAATTGTAAAAGGTCATTAACCAAACGAATCATTCTTTCTGTTTCCGTTTGAGTCACTTGAATAAATCTCGGTGCTACTTCTGGATCTTCAATAGCTCCATCTGCAAGGGCTTCTAAATAACTTTTCATCGATGTTAAAGGAGTACGTAACTCATGAGATACATTGGCCACAAAATCTCTACGTTCTTCTTCAATTCTTTCTTGCTCTGTTACATCATGAAGCACAGCTATCAGACCATTTTGAGCACCGTTTTCTTTTTCAATTACAGAGAAATGAGCTTCTAAAATTAACTCTTCTTCATCATAATCAAAGTCTAAAAGAATTGGGTCCGTAAACTTATATAAATCTTCAAGCTTCATAAACTTATCCAGATTTAAAATTTTTGTTAGTTCCGCACCTAGTACATGTTCCTGTTTTTGTTCTAGCATTGCTTCTGCTCTTTTATTCATTAAGATAATTTTTCCTTGCTTATCTGTAGCAATAACCCCATCCGTCATATGGGTTAAAACGGAAGAGAGCTTCCGTTTTTCTCCTTCCGTCGTAGCATTGGCATCTTGTAATTTATTTGTTAAGTCATTAAATGCTCTTGCTAGTTGTCCGATTTCATCATCCCCATAAACTTTAACACTTCTCGAAAAATCACCTTTCCCCATCACTAATGCTTGTCTTCTCATATCAACGATGGGCCTGGTTATTGTTCTAGCTAATAGAATACCTAAAATAGCGGTAATTGCTAAAGCCATTACTGTTCCAGTTAGTAAAATTTGGTTAATCTGCCTCATTTGACTATATATCTCTTCCATCGAAGCTTCTATATATATTGCCCCAATAATTTCAGGGGAGTTTATAGGAATTGGTTTTGCCATTACTCTCGTACGATGACCTGTATTGGGATTCACCAATACCTCAGGATCTAACGGGTTACCTAATAAGGCACGTTTTACTCGTGGATTGGTAGTTCTCTGACCAATATTCATACGTTGACTTGGGTTAGATACACTAATTACTGTATTGTTCTTATCAATAACCTGAACATTTGTATTACTTCTATTATCATTATCAAATAACTCTAGTATCAATTCATTTATTCTACGTGAAAGTGGTCTTTCTTCCGTCTCTTCATCTCGCTTCATTTCTTCTTCCGTATAATAGGCAAGAAGATTAGCTCTCTCATCCAGAGTTTCAAAATAATTGTTTACAAGTTGTTCTTCTAATTTACCTGTAAAATAAACTCCAATAACTTGCATTGCAATTAGTATTAATAATACGTAAATAATAACGATTTTTACGTGTATTGATTTGTAAAACCGAATCTTGTTCATTTTATTGCTCCTGATCTGAATTCCTTAAATAATAACCAACACCTCTACGAGTAATAATCCATGTAGGATGGCTAGGATTATCCTCTACTTTTTCACGTAAGCGTCGAACAGTTACGTCAACAGTTCGTACATCTCCGAAATAATCATACCCCCATACAGCCTGCAATAAATGCTCTCTCGTCATTACTTGTCCAATATGTCTTGCTAAATAGTATACTAATTCGAATTCTCGGTGAGTAAGTTCGATAGGCTCTCCTCTTTTAGACACTAAATATGCATCTGGTTGAATTAGTAATGGACCAATTTCAATATTTTTCTTCTCTTTTTCTGGTTGTTCTTTCGATTTTTGATTTCTACGAAGATTTGCTTTAACACGAGCAATCAACTCTCTCGTGCTAAATGGTTTTGTTACATAGTCATCTGCTCCTAACTCTAAACCGAGCACTTTATCTATTTCTGAATCCTTTGCAGTTAACATGATAATAGGCATGTCATATGTTTTACGAACTTCACGACATACTTCCATTCCATCTTGATAAGGTAACATGATATCTAACAGAATTAAATCTGGTTCGATTTTTTTGGTCATTTCAATCGCTTCTCTACCATCGTAAGCACACGTTACATCAAATCCTTCTTTTTCTAGACCAAATTTTAAAATATCTGCAATTGGTTGTTCATCATCAACAACTAGAATTTTTTGCTTTTCCATAAGTATCATCCGCTCCTAGATTTATTTAGGATATTATAGTTTAATTTTATCATATTTAAAAAAACAGTCTCTATCATGTTTGTAGAAAGTTTACCATATTATATTGTATTTCTATAATGAGAAACCCCTCTTAACTATCCTATCATGTAGTTAAGAGGGGTAATATCTTTTACCTATTTAGAAAGTCCATTGGGTTTCTTAATTGTCCATTTTGATACACTTCAAAGTGTAAATGTATTCCTGTTGAATTACCTGTAGAACCCATTCTTCCAATGGTTTGACCTTTACCTACAGTTTGTCCAACACGAACGTTTATACTGGCCAAATGAGCATACATTGTTTCCATCCCATTGTTATGGTTTATTCGTATTGTATTTCCGTAACCATTTTCCCATCCAGCTGATTTCACAGTTCCATTATCAGCTGCTAAAATATTGAAATTAGACGGCCTAGCAATATCTATGCCACGGTGGTATCTTCCCCATCTCATCCCTTGATAACTGGAAATATAACCACCAACAGCTGGCCAAGAAAGCTGACCTGATCCTCTAGATGGTGATGTTTTGGTACCTCTTACAACAACTTTGTTTATCGGTTCTGTAATAATTTCTTCTGAAACTGTCTCTTGTTTCACAGAACGACCATTTTCATAGGTAACTTTGTATTCAATCACTTTTTTTCCATCTTTACCTTCTTGAGCTACTCGTGATGTTCCTTGCCACATTTCGCTATCATCTTTTGTCTCTGTTTGATAAGAAATTGTTTCTTCCTTTTTCATTTCTTTCTCCACAATGACACTAATCATAGGCTTTAACACTGTAACATTTAAATCATCACCAATTCGTAACAGGGAGTCTTCCGTAATCCCGGGGTTTATCTGTTTAATTTCATTCATTGATAAATTATGGTCTGCTGCAATAGACCCTAAAACATCACCTTGTTTTACTGTATATATTTCTGCTTCCAACGTACCTTGTTGGAGAATTTTAATAGCATCCTTTATAGAAAATATATCTTTAGGATTAGCAAGTGATTCGTTCCATTCTATTTCTTCAGATAGATATATATCAGTAATAACGGAAGTTCCAACTTTTGCTTGTTTTCCTGCTTCTTCATCTTCAAAAGTTTCAAGTTCCTCTTTTGTCACATATTCATGTTTTAGTGTTCTCACGAAATCTTCTAAGTCTTCATCTCTACTGATATGCCCTAAGAGATTTTCTCCAATTTTTACTTCATATGTTTCTGCATGAATTTTTACTAATTCATCTAATACATGAAGGGTTAAATTGTTTGTATTTCTATGAAAAAAAACACGTTCAGGTATATAGTGAAATTCTTCGTCTAATGAAAACTCTAAATCTTTATATTCATCTATTAATGTATTTAGTCTTTCTTGTTTATAGTTTTCTATGAGTTTTGTATCATCAACTATTCCAACACGTTCCATACCATAATAGACATGGTATATAGTCTTTATGTTTAGTAGAGATTCATTACTTCCTTCATTAGCATTTGCTTTAGTGGCATCTACAATAGAAAAAAGAAGTATCACTGAAATTAAACAAATTAATTTATTAAGTTGGAATTTACCTCTACTTTTATATGTAAGAGAATCTGTTGAAACGTTCATGGTTTTCCTCCTAGAAAACTTCCGATTTACTATACTTTTATATTTAAAACTATTATCTTATATCAACATTGATATTTTACCATAAAACATAGACTAAGAGCGTTATCCTTCAAAACGTAAAAAATTTGTATTATTATTGTTACACAATGTTATATTGTCTTCCTACTATTCCTAGGTTTTCTGCTTATTTCTTCAAGAAAAAAATACAGATAAACCTTATAAAATAAGGATTTATGACAATAAATGCTTGATTTCCACAACGTAGTATACCAATCTACCAGTTTCCCCTAACTTCCACTATAACGAAACATTTTGTAATATTAATGAAACAAAACATGAAATATTTGTAAGTAAATAGGTTTTATTGTTAATAACATGTGACGTTTATCTACAGATTTTACAAAAGAGTAGAAGCGAATGGTTGTTTAAGTATTTTTGATAAATAAGATTTATGTGAAACTCCGATAATAGAAGAACATAAAAAAACCTATTCTACAAAGGAATAGGTGTCATTTACTATGTATGGTGCTGGCCAGAGGACTTGAACCCCCAACCTACTGATTACAAGTCAGTTGCTCTACCAATTGAGCTAGGCCAGCATAAATGCTGAAAGTGGTGGCTCGGGACGGAATCGAACCGCCGACACATGGATTTTCAGTCCATTGCTCTACCGACTGAGCTACCGAGCCTCTACATTATGATAGATTTTAAACAAAAAAAAATGGCGGTCCCGACGGGAATCGAACCCGCGATCTCCTGCGTGACAGGCAGGCATGTTAACCGCTACACCACGGGACCTTGTCCATAACTAATAAAAAATTTGGTTGCGGGGGGCGGATTTGAACCACCGACCTTCGGGTTATGAGCCCGACGAGCTACCAGACTGCTCCACCCCGCGACGTTATGAAATGTTCATGTTACAATATACAGTATGTGAAACCACAAGAATTATTATACCATATTTGCAGAAAAAATGTAAAGAAATATTTATTTTGGTGACCCGTACGGGATTCGAACCCGTGTTACCGCCGTGAAAGGGCGGTGTCTTAACCGCTTGACCAACGGGCCATGTGTCTTTTAATGCATTCTTTAAGACAGCGACAAGATTTATCTTAACATCATTTTTAACTGAATGCAATAGCAAATTAATATTTCTATAATTACAAAATTTAATGTGATTGTCTTAAGTATTTAAAAATTGGCTGAAGCCAGACAGTAAACATTATATTTTATTCTTTCTTAAAAATAGTTGACCAGAGTTTTGATAAACCCTGGTCTTGAAGTGGTGAATTTATTATCCAAATACTCCACGAATAAGATTGGTTTGATTTCGATCTGGTCCAACTGAGAAAATAGTTAATGGAATTCCTGTTAATTGTGAAATTCGTTCTACATAGTATAAAGCATTTTTCGGAAGGTCATGTAAGGATTTTACTCCAGTAATATCTTCTGTCCAACCAGGTAACTCTTCATAAACAGGTTCACACTCAGAAAGAACTTTTAAGCTTGCAGGGAACTCTTCGATTACTTCCCCACGATACTTGTATGCTACACAAATTTTTAGTGTATCGATTCCTGTTAGAACATCTATAGAGTTTAAAGAAAGATCAGTAATGCCACTTACACGACGAGCATGACGTACTACAACACTGTCAAACCAGCCTACACGACGAGGTCTTCCTGTTGTAGTACCATACTCATTACCAACCTCACGAATTCTATCTCCTATTTCATTCTGTAATTCTGTAGGGAATGGACCATCTCCTACACGAGTAGTATATGCTTTAGAAACCCCTACAACATGGTTAATTCTTGATGGACCTACACCAGAACCAATTGTAACTCCTCCTGCAATTGGGTTGGAAGACGTTACAAATGGATATGTTCCTTGGTCAATATCAAGCATAACACCTTGAGCACCTTCAAATAATACTCGCTTCCCTTCATCTAAAGCATCATTTAGTACTACGGATGTATCAGTTACATACTTAGCAATTTGCTGACCATACTCATAATACTCATCTAATATATCTTCCTTTTTAAAACCTTCAATTTCATAGAATTTTTCAAACATACGATTTTTCTCTTTTAAGTTATATTCTAGCTTCTCTTCAAATGTTTCCTTATCAAGAAGGTCTGAGATACGGATTCCAACACGTGCCGCTTTATCCATGTAAGCAGGTCCAATCCCTTTACGTGTTGTACCAATTTTATTTGCACCTTTGCTGTCTTCCTCAACAGCATCCAACTTTAAATGATAAGGTAAAATAACATGAGCGCGATTGCTAATACGAAGATTACTTGTATTAACACCGTGGTCATGTAAATATTTTAGCTCTTCAACAAGTGCTTTCGGTTCAATTACCATGCCATTACCAATAACACAGATTTTATCGCCATTAAATATCCCAGATGGAATTAAATGCAACTTGTACTTCTTTCCATTAAAAACAATGGTATGACCTGCGTTATTTCCACCTTGATATCTCGCTACAAGTTCTGCTCTTTCTGACAAATAATCTGTTATTTTCCCTTTTCCTTCGTCTCCCCACTGTGTACCTACTACTACAACTGATGGCATTTTGTGAGCACCTCCGTATGATATTCTACAATTTATGAACTAATAAATAATAGCTTTAACAATGTTGCTTACTTATTCTATCCTTATTATGTTTAAAACATGAAAACCAAGGTAAGTTTATCAATTTTAGTACATTCAGTCAACAAAAAATCCGAACATTTATTAATTATATTAAAAATACGTTCGTTTTTAAAGTGTAGATTATCTTACATCATTTAGCTTGGTTATACGTGTTCTTAATTAGTGGTTTAGGTTTATTACTTCCAGCAACACAAGCAAATTAACAGACATAACTAGTCCTTGAACTTCAGCACCTACGTTGATTATGTATTCCCATTAATACAACTACCATCGAACTAAACTAAACACAAGTGAAGGAAGAAAAGCGCAATGCGCTCTTTTATGATCGAAATGCAAATGTTCTGGACGAACGAAAAGCATAATCCGCTTTCACATCTACGAAGAAATATGTTCTTTCAGTTGAAAAGTGCTTTTTACTTTTAATCGGCCAGGTTATTTGACAAGAGGTCATGGCGCCTGGACCTGGACTTCTTTCCATGATACATCTAGTTACAGATCAATAAGAATATAGTTTTCCTTAACAATAAAAAAGAGCTTAGTCTATTTAAACTAAGCTCCTGGTGGAATATCACTTTCGTCAAACCGTCTCTCTAAGTTAACAAACTTATTATACTCTTTTACAAACGCAAGCTCGACTGTTCCTACTGGACCGTTACGTTGCTTTGCTATAATAATTTCTATGATATCTTTTTTCTCTGATTCTTTATCATAATAATCATCACGGTAAAGAAAGGCAACAATATCCGCATCCTGCTCAATACTTCCTGATTCACGAATATCGGACATCATCGGGCGTTTATCCGTACGGGATTCAACACCACGAGAAAGCTGAGATAATGCTATTACAGGAACTTTTAACTCCCTTGCTAACCCTTTTAAAGAACGAGATATTTCTGAAACTTCCTGTTGACGTCCTTCTCCACTTCTTGCATCCCCTTGAATAAGCTGCAAGTAATCTATTAATATCATACCAAGTCCACGTTCTTGCTTTAAACGTCGACATTTAGCTCTAATTTCTCCTACTTTAATCCCCGGTGTATCATCAATGTAAATACCAGCTTTTGACAAGCTTCCCATTGCCATGGTTAACTTTTGCCAATCTTCATCTTCTAACTTCCCAGTTCTAAGTCTTTGTGCATCTATATTTCCCTCGGCACAGATCATACGCATTACTAATTGGTCTGCACCCATCTCCAAACTAAAAATGGCTACATTTTCGTCTGTTTTGGTAGCTACGTTTTGTGCAATGTTTAAAGAGAAGGCCGTTTTACCAACAGATGGTCGTGCAGCAACGATAATTAAATCATTTCTCTGAAATCCAGCTGTCATTCTATCTAATTCGGAGAAACCTGTTGGAATTCCAGTTACTTCTCCTGTTGTATGCTGTAACAATTCAATTTTATCAAATGCTTCTACCAAGACATCTTTTATCGAAACGAAGGCTTTAGAACTCTTTTGTTGTGAAACTTCTAAAATCGTTTTTTCAGCTTGGTTTAGTATAGAGTCAACCTCTTCTTCAGCAGCAAATCCTTCTGTTGCAATGTTTGTTGCTACTCGAATTAATCGACGTAACAATGATTTTTCTTCTACAATTCTACTATAGTACTCTATATTAGATGCTGTTGGTACAGCATTTGCTAAATCACTTAAGTAGGTTACTCCACCAACTTCTTCTAGCCACTTCTTGGTCTGTAGTTCAGTTGTAACGCTAATAAGATCTACAGGATCACCGCGTTGTGCAATAATTAGCATAACATTATAGATTCGTTGATGTGATGCTCGATAAAAATCTTCCGGTACTAAACGTTCAGAGGCGGTGACCAAAGCCTGATCATCTAAAAATATTGCTCCTAACACCGCCTGTTCCGCTTCAATATTTTGTGGTGGTGTACGATCAGTAAATAAGTCACTCATAGTTTATTTACCCCCTATGGATACTATTCTTCCACTACATGAACTCTAATGGTAGCTGTCACCTTTGGATGTAGCTTCGCATTTATATTGGTATAACCTAATACTCTAATAGGCTCGTCCATTTCTATTTTACGTTTGTCAATTTTTACTTTGCTTTTCTTTAATTGCTCTGCAATTTGTTTATTTGTTACAGCGCCAAACAAACGACCATTTTCTCCTGATTTCGCTTTAATTTCAATGGTCATATCTTCTAGTTTCTTTTTTAATAACTCAGCTTCTTCTACTACCTCATCAGCTTTACGTTGTTCACTTTCTTGCTTCTTTTCCAATGATTTCATATTACCAGTATTAGCTTCGACAGCTAAGTTGTTTGGAAAAAGGTAGTTCCTAGCATACCCTTCTGATACATTCTTTACTTCTCCCTTTTTTCCTTTTCCTTTTACGTCTTTCATAAAAATTACTTTCATGACGACTGTCCCCCTTTGAAATAATCATCAATTTTATCTTTTAATAAGTCTTCCGCTTCATCGAGTTCCATATCTTCCAATTGAGTAGCGGCATTAGTTAAATGACCTCCACCACCCATATTCTCCATGATAACTTGAACATTCATTTCACCCAATGATCTTGCACTAATACTAATACGACCATCTGCTAGCTTGGAAATGACAAATGAAGCAATGACATTATTCATCGTTAATAACGTATCAGCAGCTTGTGCAATGAGCAACTGACCATACGTTTCATTCTCTTCTCCTCTAGCAATAGCCATACCACCTGAATATATATAAGCTCTCTCAACAAGCTTCGCTCTTTTTACATATTGGTTTAAATCTTCTTTCATCAACTTTTGAACTAGTGTAGTATCTGCACCCTTACTTTTTAAATAAGATGCCGCATCGAACGTACGAGAACCAGTACGAATCGCAAAGCTTTTCGTATCTACAATAATACCAGATAATAAGGCTGTTGATTCTAAAACATCTAATTTGGGATGAATTGGCTGATATTCCAGCATCTCAGTAATTAATTCAGCTGTAGAAGAAGCATACGGTTCCATATATACAAGGACCGCTTCTTTAATAAATTCTTCTCCTCGTCTGTGATGATCTATAACGATAATACGCTCTATTGACTTTAACAATGAAGGTTCAGCCACTAAGGATGGTTTATGAGTATCTACAACAACCAATAACGTATCATTTGTACTTTCTTCCAATGCTTCCTCAGGCGTTATAAATTGTGCCCATAGTTCATTATGATTTTTTATTTCCTCTAATAGTTTATACACACTTTGATTCATATCATTTGGGTCTAAAACAATATACCCTGTTTTTCCATTTGCTTCAGCAATCTTTAACATTCCTATTGCAGAACCAATAGAATCCATATCAGGGTTTCTATGACCCATAACGATTACTTTGTCACTCTCAGAGATAAAATCTCTTATTGCGTGGGAAATAACTCTTGCTCTTACTCTAGTACGTTTTTCAATAGCATTTGATTTACCACCATAAAAACGCACTTTTCCGTTGGTTTGTTTAATTGCTACTTGGTCTCCGCCTCTACCTAGTGCTAGATCGAGACTCGATTGAGCAAGTGTGCCTAATTCCCTTAATGTGGATATACCACTGCCTATTCCAAAACTTAGAGTTAGTGCCACTCTTTCTTTAGATGTTACTTCCCTAACCTCATCAAGAATGGTAAATCTATCTTCTTCCAAGTTACGTAATGTCTCTTCATTGAATATAGCAATAAAACGGTCTGATGCAGTTCTTCTCATCAAGATATCGTGCTGCTTTGACCAGCGATTTAAGGCATCTGACACTTGTGTAAGTAACTTGCTTCTTAACTGATCATCCATCCCTTGTGTTACTTCGTCATAATTATCTAGAAAAATTAATCCAATAACAGTTTTGCCTCGCTCGAATAAATCCTTGATTTCTTGTTCTTCGGTTACGTTAAAAAAATAAAGTAGTCTTTCATTTTTTTGATGAATGACTCGGAATTCTTTTTCCTCTATTGTGATATGAAATTGATCATCTTCTAACTGATCTTGAAGTGTTTCTGAAATCAGATTAATCGATTCTCCAATACAATCTTTTTCAAAAAGATTTGTTACAAATGGATTCACCCACTGAATTTGATGATTTTCATTGTATAACAATATTCCAATCGGCAAACTAGTTACTGCTTCTTCACCGGCTTTATTTACTCTGTAAGTTAATGTTGAAACATAATCAGATAATCCTTCTTCAAACTCTTTTTTTGCTTGACTCATTAAGTAAGTAACAAAGGCTAAGCAAAGAAACCCTAATAAACCAATTTGCCATTGGATGTACGTCAATATTCCTATAAACACTACAGAAATAAATAGTAGTGCTAGTACGTGATACCCATGCCATCGTTTTAGCAAGTAATTTGGCATTATTCACATCTCCTACTTAGTTGAGTTCATACGTTTTCTCAATTCAAATCCTATATCAATTATACCTAAAATTCTTACAAGATAGATTAAAAATGGTAAAACAAATGAAATTATTAAAATTAATATGGGAAGTACTTTGCTTTTCCCTTTCATGTGAAAATAATAAAAAATGAAGGAAAAGCCTTGGATAATCATAACAAAATCTAACAGGGGCGTTAGGTTTGCAATAACTGTATACATCGCAGTACCTTTTTCTGCTCCAATCAATAATAAAATATATGCAATTAAATAATACCAGATAAATACCCTTGGAAATGTCCATTCTCTAAATGGAAGGAATAAGGAGACTTCATAATCCCAACGTCTCATAAATAAAGATGCTATCCACTGTACAATAAATGCAAACCCAATACCCAAAATTATCATGATAACTGGTGCAATATATGGAAGTTCATTAATAAACAGGGTGGCTGACTCTAATACATTTTCATCTGTTTGCCCTACAAAAGATAGCATTTGTTCTGACAACTCTACTGATTCATTTAATAATTCCTGTATTACTTCTACTGGATTTACTTGTAATATTAATATACTTCCAAGATAATTAAGAATTAGTGCAGCGATAAATGCTAATGATCCACCAAGAAGAACCGCGAATGCTTCTTTTTTTCTCCTGTATAGTTCTCCAATTACAATTCCACCTGCTACAAAGCTTATAGTAAAAGGTAAAGCTAACGGAGTAATAATAAATAATAAGAAAAAGGATAGCAGTCCTAGAACTATTCCTGGCTTAAGTCCATGTTTATTTGTATATAAAATGAAGGGAATTGGTAATAAGATCAATGTCAATGTTCCCATAAAGGGAACAAGTATAAGTAATATAATTAACAGTATGTATATACTCAAAAATTTCAATCCGTCTTTTATTCTTTTTGTATTTTCCATAATAACTACCTCTTTTCCAATGTCTTGTGGAATGTCTTAGTTGATCTAACCTAGGCTTGATCACTATTGTAGCATGACAACATTCTAAAGAACAAAGAGTATAACTATAACCAAAGAAAATAGTACCTCGGTGTTCTGTAATAAATGTTGATTTAGGGAACTAAACTAGTATTGACAACTTTTTTACTTGGTAGTATCAATGGCTCTTAACAAAAAAACCTATTTAGTAAAGGTTATCAAAATTATAGTTAATATTGTTTATACTGAAATTATAAGACTATCATGAAAGTTCTTTAAGCTTCGTATGGTAAGGAGTACTCTAAACTATAAAAAAAACTCTCAGCAGCTCCGTCACTACTGAGAGTTCTTTTATTATTCTGTTACGTACGGCAATAATGCCATTGTACGTGAACGTTTAATTGCACGAGTTAATTGACGTTGGTACTTAGCTGATGTACCCGTCACACGACGAGGAAGAATTTTTCCACGTTCAGAAATAAACTTCTTCAATAAGTCAGTGTCTTTATAGTCAATTTTTGTAATTTTGTTTACAGTGAAGTAACAAACTTTACGACGTTTTGGACGACCACGACGTGCCATGAGAACCCCTCCTTCTTTTTCTTATTTATATTTATATACATTTAATATTTAAGATTAAAATGGTAGATCATCATCATTAATGTCAATCGGTTTGCCATCATTAGCAAACGGATCATCATTCATGCCACCTTGATTTCCCTGGTTTCCTTGGTAACCTGAATTACCTTGGCTCCCTTGATTTCCTTGAAAACCTTGGCTGCCTTGACCAGATCCTTGATTCGGAGGATTTTGATAACCATTATTGCCTTGTCCATAACCACCGCCACCAAATTGGTCCCGATTTCCACCTGAACCACCAGATGCTCCACGTGGCTCTAAGAATTGAACGCTATCAGCAACAACTTCTGTTACAAAAACTCTGCGCCCTTCATTATTATCAAAGCTACGTGATTGAATGCGACCATCAACGCCAGCAAGACTACCCTTTTTCAAGTAATTTGCAACGTTTTCAGCTGGTTTTCTCCAAATTACACAATTAATGAAGTCCGCTTCACGTTCACCTTGTTGATTCGAAAATGGGCGATTTACAGCAAGTGTAAAGGATGCAACAGCAGTCCCATTCGCTGTATAACGTAATTCAGGATCTTTTGTTAAGCGGCCGACTAAAACAACTCGGTTAATCATCCGAATTCCTCCCCGAAACTAATCTATATCTATAACCTATTCTTCTTCACGAACGACAATATGGCGTAAAATGTTGTCGTTGATTCGAACTAGTCGATTGAATTCATCAATAGCTTGAATTGGAGCATTTACGTTTAATAAAACGTAGTAACCCTCTTTAAAGTCATTGATTTCGTAAGCTAAACGACGCTTACCTTTTTCCTCAACTTTTTCAACTTCAGCGCCATTGTCCGTTAAAATCGTATTGAAACGCTCAACAACTTCTTTCGTTGCAGCTTCTTCAAGATTTGGACGTACAATGTACATAATTTCGTACTTGCGCATGTATAGTCACCTCCTTTTGGTCTAAGGCCCCCCTAAATGAGGAGCAAGGAGCAAAATTAATCTGTTATTGCTCGCAATTGTCAATTATAGCAGAATAGACATAGATACACAAGAACATACGAGAATTTCTTTTTTGATAATATTTTTAACGATCATTATTTGAAATTAATAACTAATAAATAGACTATTATAGAAAAAAAGTTGACAGGAGTTGTCCTCCTACCAACTTTCTATCGAAATTATACATTAAACATTAAATCTAAAATGAATAACGTCTCCATCTTGAACAATGTACTCTTTACCTTCTAATCTTACTTTCCCATTTTCTTTTGCAACTGACATGGATCCAGTTTGAATTAAATCATCATAAGAAACTACTTCAGCTCGGATAAAGCCGCGCTCAAAGTCTGTATGAATAACCCCTGCAGCTTGTGGTGCTTTTGTACCTTTGCGTATTGTCCATGCACGTACTTCTTGTTTTCCAGCCGTAAAATATGTTTCTAAGCCTAACAAAGTGTATGCAGCTTTAATTAACTGATCTAAACCAGATTCTTCAATTCCTAGTTCTTTTAAAAACTCTTCTTTTTCTTCTCCATCTAATTCGGCAATCTCTGATTCAATTTTCGCACAAACTACTATTACTTCAGATCCTTCTCCTGCAGCAAAATCCTTCACTTTTTGAACATATGGGTTAGAATCAGCATCTAATATTTCATCTTCACTGACGTTTGCCGCATATAAAACAGGTTTCATCGTTAATAAATGAAGTCCTTTTGCGATTTTCATCTGATCTGTAGACAATTCAACACTTCTAGCTGGCTTTTCCTCTTCAAAAGCTTGTTGAAGCTTCTCTAGTACTTCCAACTCAGCCATTGATTCTTTGTCTTTTTGCTTTGCCATTTTGCCAACTCGTCCAATTCGCTTTTCCACAGACTCTAAGTCTGCAAGAATTAATTCTAAATTGATAATTTGAATATCTCGAATAGGATCAACACTACCTGACACGTGAGTGATATTGTCATCTACAAAACAACGAACGACATGAGAAATAGCATCTACTTGGCGAATATGAGATAAAAACTTGTTTCCCAATCCTTCCCCTTTACTTGCACCCTCTACAATTCCTGCAATATCAGTGAACTCAAATGCAGTTGGAACTGTTTTTTTCGGCTCCACAAGTTCTGTTAGCTTATCTAAACGATGATCAGGAACTTCAACAATCCCTACATTCGGATCAATTGTACAAAATGGGTAGTTTGCTGATTCAGCACCTGCTTGTGTTATTGCATTAAATAATGTAGACTTCCCTACATTCGGTAAGCCTACAATTCCTGTTGTTAAAGCCATTTAAATTGCCCCTTTATCTAATTACATTTTATTCCGTATTATATATCCTTATCAATTATAGTTATTGTAATGAAAAAGCGCAAGGACACATCTTCTTGTAAATACACCAAGAATATATGCAAGTTTGTCGTACTTAAAACTTACCTACTAGTCTAACTTTGTTGGTTTTATTTCATTCGCTGCAACCTGATCGCGTTCCTATTGGGAAATGCCGAACTCCCTTATGTACAAGCACCTACGTAATCTGGCCTATGCTCTGATTCCACTGAAACTGATGTCTCACTGTTATCGCTCTTTCATAAATTATGGTTTGATTTAAAACACAAATAAGGCAAACTCAAAATGATATAGTTTCACTCGAGCTTACCTCTTCCATCCTTTTTTTCTATAGAGACGAAGCATTCATACTGAATACTCCCCTTTCCCATATCAGATTGGCCACTTGGTGTAAGAACATTAACACTGCCACCGAATTTATCCCATTGTCCTTCATCAATATTTATTGTATCGTCGTAAATACCAGAGTCTATATGAACTATTCCAACTAAGGATCCTAGGTCGTTTTTCACTGTCACCTTATCTCCGTTTTTCAAATCGTATCTCTTTGCGATATTTTCTGATACATTTACTTTATTGCATGTAGATTTATTAAGTAAAGGATAATGTTGGGAATGATTTGATTGCAATGGATGTAACGATAATAATCGATACGGATATCTCTTCTCTCGCTTGCTTTTCATGGTTTCCTCATTTGGATGTTCCACAAAAATAGTTGGTTCTTCCCCTTCACCCTCTGCTTTGTTTGAGTAAAACTCATATTTTTCTGAAGGAGTTTGAAATAAATAGTTTCTCCAAGGAATGTCTTCCACTGGTAATTTAAGAAACCCTATTTCTTTTAATTTATCCAAATCAAACCCTTTATCGCGTAATCTTTTTGTTCCTAAAAGAAACCATTCTTCTATTGTGTAACGAAAGTCCTCTCCAAAGCCTAATAACTTTGCTAACTCCGTCCAAATCCATAAATCAGACTTTGCTTCACCTGGTGGTTCTACTAATTTAGGTCCATAGTTTGCATAACTATGATACATAGATGCATAATATATATCTTCTTCTTCAAAAACGGTTGTAGTCGGTAACAAATAATTTGCTAATTGGGCAGTATCTGTCATATAGTGGTCCATTACTACCACTGTTTCCACTCTTCCAAAAGCTTTCTTTGCTACATTCGTATCTGGAAGTTGTGTAAGTGGATTGCTCCTACTAACAAAAGCTACTTTAATTGGTGGATCAGTAACATGAAGTATTTTAGAACCTTGATTCATGCGCGTGAAATTTCGTATCTCCGCTTGTCTATCTCGCAAAGCTAACTCACTTACATCAAATGATTGTCCAACAGGCAAATTCCCATAGTTGACTCCACCACCTGGTATGCCAATATTTCCGCTAATAGCTGCTAACGCATCAATAAGGCGTATCGTATTTCCCCCATTTTTATACCGTTGCATACCTAAGCCTAAATATGTGGAAGTTGGACCTTCAACATAAATTTTTGCTAATTCTTCTACTATTTTTCTCTCTACACCAGTTTTAGCTAAAATATCATCTATCTCATATTTATTTAGTTCTTCATAAAGGGTTTCAAAGCCTATAGAATGGTTTTCTATAAAACTTTGATTCTCCCATTTTTTATCTAGAATCACCTTCATGATTGCTGCCGCCAAATATCCATCAGATCCAGGACGTAATGGTATAAAAGAATCAGCAATTTTAGCCGTTTTATTTTTAATAGGGTCAATAACAATAATTTGCGTTCCTTTTTTCTTAACTTCTAGTAAGTATTTATATAAATGGATGTTCGTTCGCGACACATTACGGCCCCATATTACAACGTTACGACTGTTTAGAATATCGGCTGGAGAGTGAGATGCACTATTACCAAAATCCCGTATTTGGGCTTCTATTCCAGCTCCCCAACATAAGCTCCCCTCGACTTTCGTATATCCTCCGAATGCACGAAAAAAACGTTCATCTACACTTTTTAATAAGCCATTATTTGCATAATCATGACTGTGTAATATAGAGGTTGGTCCATGAGAATCTTTTGCTTGTTCCATTTTGAATGCTATTTCAAGTAAGGCTTGTTCCCATGAAATTATTTCCCATTTTCCTTTAATCTTTTTTAAGGGGAATTGTACTCTATTTGGGTCATTTGTTTTATTTACAAGCATGACTCCTCGATTGCAAATTTTTCCTTTTGTTATGGGATGTTCCTTATTGCCAGATACTTTCTCGATTTTTTTATCTTTTATTTTCACTTGAAAACTACAAGTATCCCAACAATTAAGTGGGCATGCTGATATATTTGTTGATACAGTATTACTTGTCTCCATGATATTCTATTACTCGCTTCATTTTTTTTGTGAACTCTTTCCTTGGCAACATTACACTATGATCGCACTTACAACATTTGATTCGAATATCCATCCCTAAGCGAATAATTTCCCACTTATTTTCACCGCACGGGTGAGGTTTCTTCATTTCTACTTTATCATGTAGATTAAATGTTTTTTCTCCCATACGAATCTACCCCTATCGTTTCTTTGTAGTGATTATACTACATCTAATTAGTCTAGTGCTAGTTGCCTATCTTAGCCAACAGAATGATTATCAAACCTGTGAGCGATAGGATGTAGGAGAATAGATGCTAATATATATAAATTTAAGACACCATAGAGAGGATATAAGATTGATATAAGCTTTGAAAAACCGATTGTCGTTAGTGGAATCATAAACAAAAGCAAACAGAATGAAAGCAGCCAAAATGGAAGTTTTGTATATTCAGATAACCGGGTACATAAACCTAAAATACCAGACGCTGCTGTTGTATATATTGCAGCCCACAATAACCCTGACATTACTAAAACCATGAAGTATGGGTAGTGTTTTAAAATTGCAAACAAAGGTATTTCATATAGCATTACTTCATTAGCTACTTTTAGCAAAGAATCGTTGTATAATAACGATATAGAACCAAGAATAACAGCACTTCCTAAACTTGCAATTAACATTTCACCTTTATGTTTTATTTTATGTCCTATTGCAGCTATCACGGCTACTAAAGGTAATATATTTAAAGCCGTAAAAGTAAATGCCGCAGGCCAGTTTCTTTGGTGAGATGCCTCCATTTCTATGGAAAAACCAGTGGTAAACTGAAATACTACTAACGTGCCAACTAAAAATGTTATTAGTATCGGGATTATCATTGCATTCATCGAAGTCATTCCATTTATCCCCCAAATGAATAACAAAACTAACAAACTAGAAATGATAACAACTCCATACCAATATGGAATATGAATCGCCTCTAACGTAGCTCCACCACCAGCAATCATTATAACGGTTGTGGAGAATAAATAAAGAATTATCATTCCATCATATACGCCAGTTAGCTTAACACCCATTAACTCTCGTAATATTGGAATATAGTGTTTTGACTGCTTCTCATAACTTATTTTCATAATTACATAACAACATATGAAAAATAAAATGGAAAACAAAACAATTGCCAACGTACTTTCAGAGCCAAAAAACTGCCATAGCTCCCTTCCTGAAGCATATCCCGCTCCAATCATCGTTCCTATTATCAAAAACATCCATTTTAAACCTGATAGCCACATCTCGTTCCCTCTCTTTTTTTCATATTTGATGTATAGATTAAAAAAAGTTTCCGTATACTGTTACTATTATTTAAGAAATGAGGGTTGTATGATGGTTTCTGGACAACTTTTTTCACAAAAAAGAAATAATCCATTTCGTGTTCATATGAAACAGCCTATAGTTACTAGTTTAATGGCGAAAAAAATATATACATTATTGCCAAAAAATCTAGAACAACAAATTATTATTCTATGTATTGGAACTGATAGATCTACAGGAGATAGTTTAGGACCATTAATAGGAACAAAGTTATTAGAACGAGCTTTTAACCAATTTCCGATTTATGGAACCCTCAATGAACCTGTGCATGCAAAAAACCTAGATGAAACATTAGCTATTATTCAAGAGAACTATGAAGATCCGTTTATTTTAGCGATTGACGCTTGTTTAGGACGATCACAAAGTGTTGGATATATGACAGTGGCAGATGGCCCCTTACAACCAGGAACAGCAGTAAACAAGAAATTACCATCTGTTGGAGATATACATATCACGGGGATTGTTAATGTGAATGGTTTTATGGAAATGATGGTGCTTCAAAATACAAGGCTATCGATAGTTATGGATATGGCAGATATTATCTCGCGTGCTATTGCACGTTCTGCCCGTTGGAGAGAAACAAATCCTAATTGGTTAACAACATCACTTAAGAGAGAAAATTTCATTTGAAACATATTCTTTTATAGTCGGCCATATATGGACAAATTTTACTAGATCAATGTAAGTCTCAATTCTATAACTAATCTCCCTATCATATACTACTAAATATAATAACAAATGTAGTAGCTCTCATTTTATACACTAAACATCATGGTAGATGTATTTATCATTTTGGTTTGATTCAAGTCGTTTTATGTATTCGATGTACAAAAAACTTAGGCTATGATAAACGCTGATGTTGATTTTTACTGCAGTTCACTCACTTTTGCCCTAAGATGCTCGCACCTTCTGTAAAAATCATCATCCACAAAATTATCACTATGCTTTAACATAGTCAAAATTAAAAGACGAGATTTCTTTCATCACAGATAGTGATAACTCGTCTTTTTTGTTAAATAGTAGGGATAAAATGTAGAATAATTACCAGTATTACTGTTATAAATATAGCTGGTAATAAATTTGCTATCCTTATTTTTGGTATACCTAGCAAATTAAGTCCAATACCTATAATCATAATACCACCAACTGCTGTTATTGCACTTATAAATTGTTCAAGAACTTGTTCAGGAATCAGTTGTACGATAAAGGTAGCTGATAAGGCAATTGCACCTTGATATACTATTACTGGTATTGCAGAAAACATTACTCCTATACCTAACGTAGCTGCAAAAACTATAGAGGAAAAGCCATCCAATACTGATTTTGTATACAGAACTGAGTGATCATTTCTAAACCCGCTATCAAGCGCACCAATGATCGCCATAGCCCCTACTACAAATAATAAGGTAGCTGCAACAAAACCCTCTGCAAGTTTGCCTTCTGAATTCTTTTTCATTTTCTTTTCCATCCAGTTACCTAACTCGTTTAGCTTACCCTCTAGATTCCATCGCTCCCCTAATACACCACCTAAAGCTAAACTAACTATTACAACTAAAAATTGTTCCCCTTTTAATGCCATTGTAAATCCTAATACAACAACCGCTAGCCCAATTGCTTTCATTACAGTATCTTTCATACTTTCTGAGAAATGCCTTAACTTTATTCCAAGCCATGCACCTAATATAATTGCAAGACCATTTACTAACGTTCCTAGTAATACCATTACTTTCTCCCCTTAGACAATTATCAGTAAAAAACCTTCAGAAAAAAATGACCATCTTATGGATGGCCATCCTTGTTAAATTTCCTCTTCTTCATTTATAAGATGTAAAATTCTTTCTAAATCTTCATCCGAGAAAAATTCAATTTCAATCCTGCCCTTTTTCTTTCCTTTTTTTATCTGGACATTCGTACCAAAGTACTCTTTTAAGGATGACTCTCTTTCTCGAAGGAATGGTGACAACGATTTTTTTGGTTTTGTTTCACGTGAAACATTTTTGTTTAATTGTTGAACCAATTCTTCTAGTTGTCTAACACTCAGTCTTTCTTTGATTAATCTTTGAGTGATCTGTGGAATTTGATCTTTGTTATTTAATCCTAATAAAGCACGACCATGCCCCATACTAACCTTACCTTCAGCAATAAACTGTTGAGTAAGTTCCGGTAATTGCAATAACCGAACATGATTAGCTATGTGTGGACGGCTTTTTCCAAGTCTTTTTGATAGTTCTTCTTGTGTTACTTGAAGGTGTTCCATTAGTTTTTGGTATGCTTTTGCTTCCTCAAGAGGATTTAAGTCTTCTCTTTGAAGATTTTCAATAAGTGCAATCTCCATCATTTGATCTTCTGTCAAATCACGAACAACTGCAGGAATAACTTCTAGATTTGCTTCCGTAGCTGCACGGTATCGTCTCTCACCTACTACAATTTCATATCCTTTAATACTTTTTCTAACAATAATAGGTTGCAAAATCCCATGCTGTTTTACCGATTCTTTTAATTCTGAGATAGCTTCTGGTGTAAATGTTTTTCTAGGTTGATAGGGATTCGGTCTGAGTTCAGAAAGTTTTATTTCCTGAACTTGTTCCTCTTTATTATTTTCTGCCTCTGGAAAAAAAGCACTAATTCCTTTTCCTAAGCCTCTAGCCATGACTCATCACTTCCTTCGCTAAGTCAACGTATACTTCCGCTCCTCTGGACTTCGGATCGTATGTAATAATTGGCTCTCCGTGACTAGGAGCTTCTCCCAAGCGAACATTTCTTGGAATTATTGTTTGAAAAACTTTTTCTCTGAAATATTTTTTTACTTCTTCAATTACTTGAATGCCTAAGTTAGTTCGTGCATCCAACATAGTTAAAAGTACACCTTCAATTTCTAATTCATGATTTAAGTGTTTTTGTACTAACCTTACCGTATTAAGAAGCTGACTTAGTCCTTCTAATGCATAATATTCACACTGAACAGGAATTAAAACTGAATCAGATGCTGTTAAAGAGTTAATTGTTAAAAGACCTAGTGAAGGGGGACAATCGATAACAACGTAATCATATTGCTCTTTTACCTTCTCAATTGCACGCTTTAACCGGACTTCCCTGGAAATGGTAGGAACTAACTCTATTTCTGCACCTGCTAACTGTATTGTCGAAGGAAGGATATGAAGATTGTCAACACTTGTTGGAATTATGACATCTTGTGCACTCTTATCTTCTACCAAGACGTTATATATACAATTATCTACATCACCTTTATCTATACCTACACCACTTGTTGTGTTTCCTTGAGGATCAATGTCAATTAGTAACGTTTTCTTACCCAAATGAGCGAGACACGCACTTAAATTCACTGACGTCGTTGTTTTTCCAACTCCACCTTTTTGGTTTGCAATGGCTATGACTCTTCCCATCATGTCACCTACCTTACTTCATTCGCTCAATATCCTTGCGTATTTTTATGAACTGCTTTCTATTTTATCATGAAACTTACTATTAGAATGTATTGATATGACAAAAAAATAAAAAAATCTACTAATTTAGCAAGTTTAAAAGTAAAAACTTGTTCAATTGGCGACATATTCGATTCCGTTGTAGAATATGTTCTATCTCAATAAAGAGTAATATCAGATAAAAAATGCAAAAATAACGCATTCGTCTTATGACGAATGCTAAAGTATGTCGTATAAAACTATAAATATTATTTCGGGATTTTAATAGTAAACTGATAATAATCATCGTGTTCTTCTTCTGATGTATCTACATTCATTCCTGTTTGGACAACCATGTCTACTGATTTACGAATTGTATTCATAGCCAATCTCATATCTTTAGAAACACCTTTTCTAATAGGTTTCTTTTTTACTACTTTTCCTTCTAGTAGCTTTTTAATTGCTTCTTCTGTCTGTTTCACGTTTAATTCTTCTTTAATAATACGCTGAAGTAATTTCTCTTGTTGTTCTACATTTTTTAAGACTATTAAGGCACGAGCATGTCGCTCACTTATCTGTCTGTTTAATAAAGCGTCTTGAACAGTTTGTGGTAAGTGAAGCAAACGAAGTTTATTTGCAATGGTAGATTGTCCTTTTCCTAACCTTTGAGCTAAACTTTCTTGTGTCAAATTATGAATTTCTAAGAGTTTTGCATAAGCAATAGCTTCCTCAATAGAAGTTAGTCCTTCTCTTTGTAAATTTTCAATAAGGGCTACTGATGCTGTCTGAGAATCATTGAACTCCTTAATTACAGCAGGAATGGTTTCCCATCCAAGTCTTTTAACTGCTCTCCAACGTCTTTCCCCAGCAATTATCTCATACTGATCATCCCTAATTCTTAAAACAATTGGTTGAATGATACCATGAGTTTTAATTGTTTGTGCTAATTCATCAATTCGCTCATCTTGAAAAACCGTTCTTGGTTGGTACCTATTAGGTACAATTTCTTCTACTGGTATTTGATGAACTTCCTCTTTCTCAGAATTAACTACTTCTTCATTTTCTTTCTCATTTAAACCGAAAAAACGGGTAAATGGTTGCTTCATGGCCGACACCACCTTAAGAAAAACTCCCTCCTTCATAAAGTTCGAGATAGATGAATAGATTCCTGCAAATTTAGGATTTATTTACAAAGAGTCATAAGAATTGATTTCTCGAAATCTATGTAGAGCGTTTTATTCTATTATACACCATTTTTCACATATATGAAGAATTGGCTATTTTTTCAGGTTATTATCATTTTTTTATTTGATACCTTTACTAATGAACTTATTATTCTCTGATATTTTCCATTTTATTTGCTTCTGTTAAACGTAGATGTTGATTTTCACTTCAGGTTGCTCGCTTTCCTAGGGTGATCCGCACGCCTCCTCGGTCGTTACCTCCCTACGGGGTCTCGCCTTGCCCGTTTCCCACAGGAATCTCGTATCTTCCGTAAAAATCAACATTGTATAGATATAGCAACTTTATCCTTTCACAAAGCCATTCATTTAAAAATTCACCTTAAATGTTCCACGTGAAACATTCTAGTCTGTTTTCATTATAAAGGTTGTTTATTAGGTGTACCTGGCTTCCTAGGAAACTTATTAGATGTTTCTTTTACCTTTTTTATGATTATAATAGATCTTTCACTTTCTTCATTAGGTAGTTTAAATGAATGATCCTCTACATTTTTTCCGCCTAGGAGTTTAATTGCCTTCTCTCCATCTTTTATTTCCTCGTTCGCTCCCGCACCTTTCATTGCAATAAAGAAACCGTTCTTCTTTACAAGAGGTAAACATAATTCGGCTAATACTGGTAAACGGGCAACAGCTCTTGCTAAAACAATATCATACATTTCTCTATGCTCTTTATTTCTACCGAATATCTCTGCACGATCATGATAGAAAGATACATTTACTAAATTAAGTTCTTCAGCTAAAGCGTTTAAAAAAGTGATACGTTTATTTAATGAGTCCACAATTGATACTTCTAGATTCGGAAAACAAATTTTAAGTGGAACACTTGGGAACCCCGCTCCTGCACCAACATCTACAATTTTTATTGACTCTCCGAAGTTATGATAAAATGCAACAGAAATGGAATCATAAAAATGTTTTAAATACACTTCTTGCTTTTCAGTAATTGCAGTTAAATTCATTCGCTCATTCCAACTTACTAATAACTTATAGTAGCTTTCAAATTGACTCATTTGTATATCTGTTAAAATAATACCTTTTTCTTTCAATGCATCTTTAAATTGATGTTCATTCAACGTACTAACCACCTTTTCACCTTATGTAAAAACAGATAGAGAGAAAGCATCATAGTTTTTATGATGCTTTCATGTGTTCCGTTTAATCAAGTTATTTACTGTACCCTTTTCAATCTCCCCTGTTCCAAATAAACAAGAAGGACGGAAACATCAGAAGGATTGACCCCAGATACTCGTGAGGCTTGCGCTACAGATAATGGACGTACTTCAGATAGCTTTTGTCTTGCTTCCATAGCTAAACCACTGATTGCATGATAATCCAGATCTTCCGGAAGTTTTTTGTTTTCCATTTTTTTTAAACGTTGCACCTGTTCTAGTTGCTTCGTAATATATCCCTCATATTTCACTTGTATTTCGACTTGCTCTGCTACATCTTCCTCTAATGCTTTTTCAGGAGGAACAATTTCAGCTATATGTCTATATAAAATTTCTGGTCTTTTTAATAAAACCTTAGCATGCATTGCATCTTTTAAAGGAGTAGATCCAGCTTTTTCGAGTATTTTCTGTGTTTCTTCCGTTACTTTAATTACTGTTCCTTCAAGACGTCCAATTTCTTCCTGAATCTTTGCTTTTTTTGTTAAAAACTTTTTGAATCTTTCCTCAGAAATTAACCCAATCTCATAACCTTTTTCAGTCAATCGTAAATCAGCATTATCATGACGTAAAAGTAAACGATATTCTGCTCTAGAAGTTAATAAACGATAAGGTTCATTTGTTCCTTTTGTTACAAGATCATCAATTAACACACCAATATATGCTTCGGATCGATCCAAAATAAGAGGATCTTTCTTTTGAGCTTTTCTTGCTGCATTAATACCTGCCATAACACCTTGTCCTGCTGCCTCTTCATAACCACTTGTTCCATTTATTTGTCCAGCTGTAAATAGCCCTTTGATCTTTTTTGTTTCAAGAGATGGCCATAACTGTGTTGGAACAATTGCATCATATTCAATTGCATAACCAGAACGCATCATTCGAACATTTTCAAGACCTGGTATTGTTTTTAAAATATTTCTTTGAACATCTTCTGGAAGACTAGTGGATAATCCTTGAACATATACTTCCTTTGTATTACGTCCTTCAGGCTCTAAAAATATTTGATGTCGAGGTTTGTCGTTAAATCGAACAATTTTATCTTCAATAGAGGGACAATATCTCGGTCCTGTTCCTTCAATCATTCCAGAATACATAGGAGAACGGTGAAGATTATCGTTAATTAGTTGATGTGTTTCTTCACTTGTATATGTTAACCAACAAGGTAATTGGTCCGTAATAAATTTTGTTGTCTCATAAGAAAAGGCTCTCGGTACATCATCACCAGGTTGTATTTCGGTTTTCGAATAATCTATGGATTGACTATTTACGCGTGGTGGTGTTCCAGTTTTAAATCGAACCAAATCGAACCCAAGTTCCTGTAAATGATAGGATAGATTTATGGAAGGCTGTTGATTATTAGGTCCACTTTCATACGCAAGATCACCTATAATAACCTTTCCTCTAAGATACGTTCCCGTCGTGATGACAACAGCTTCAGCACGATACTCCGCTCCTGTTTGTGTAATAACACCTTTCACTTCATCATTTTCAATGAGTAACCGTTCCACCATTCCTTGACAAAGCAATAAATTATCTGTTTCTTCAATCGTTTGCTTCATTTCATGCTGATATAGATATTTATCTGCTTGTGCACGAAGAGCTCGAACAGCAGGACCTTTCCCTGTGTTCAGCATTCTCATTTGGATATGGGTTTTATCGATATTTTTCCCCATTTCTCCACCAAGCGCATCAATTTCTCTAACAACAATTCCTTTAGCCGGGCCCCCTACAGACGGGTTACAAGGCATATATGCTACCGCATCTAGGTTCAATGTTAATATTAATGTACTAGCTCCCATTCTTGCTGCTGCAAGACCTGCTTCTACACCTGCGTGACCCGCACCAATAACAATTACATCATAATCTCCACCGTGATAACTCATATAAATTTCCCCTCCTTTATCGGTAATTCATTTTACTTTCATCTTTACTTACACTCATACCATTTATTTACCTAGACAAAACTGGGAAAACAATTGATCAATGAGACTTTCGTGTACACTATCTCCAATTACCTCACCTAATAATTCCCATGTTTTTGTTATGTCTATTTGAATCATATCTACTGGCATATTATAATCTATTGCTTCAAGTGCGTCATTTACTGATTTTTTGGCTTGGTTTAATAAAGCAATGTGCCTAGAATTGGAGACATACGTTAAATCACTAGCCTCTAATCCCCCTTGGAAAAATAATGTCTTAATTGCTTCCTCTAATTCTTCCACTCCTTCATCCTTTAATAAGGACGTTGTTACTAGTGGATCCGTTCCAATAAGAGCTTTTACACGCCCCATATTTATTTCTTGTGGTAAATCTGTTTTATTGATGATGACGATTCTGTCTCTTCCTTCGCTAATTGTAAAGAGCTCTTCATCAGAGTCTGATAATGCTTCATTATTATTTAATACTAAAAGAACTAGCTCTGCATCAGATATAACTTTTCGAGATCTTTCTACTCCTATTTTTTCCACAATATCCTCTGTTTCACGAATTCCTGCAGTATCTAATAAACGAAGAGGAACTCCTCTTACATTAACATATTCTTCAATGACATCTCGCGTTGTTCCTGCTATTTCTGTAACAATAGCTTTATTTTCATGTACTAAACTATTTAGGAGAGAAGATTTCCCTACATTAGGTCTACCAATAATAACTGTAGCTAGACCATCTCTCAAAATTTTTCCTTGTTGTGCTGTTTGTAGCAACTTATCTATATCATCTTTTACAAACTGTGCTTTTTCTTTTAGTATTTCCAACGTCATTTCTTCTGCATCATATTCAGGATAATCTATGTTTACTTCCACATGTGCTACCGTTTCTAATAATGCTTGACGAAGCTTTTGGATTCTTTTTGATAATTTTCCTTCTACTTGTGCCATTGCAACATTCATAGCACGATCAGTCTTGGCACGGATTAAGTCCATTACTCCTTCAGCTTGTGACAAGTCTATTCGCCCGTTTAAAAAGGCACGCTTTGTAAACTCACCAGGTTCAGCAAGTCTTGCTCCTGCATTTATAACTAATTGAAGAATTCGATTTACAGATACGATTCCTCCATGACAATTTATTTCGACCATATTTTCTCTAGTAAACGTTCTAGGTGCTAGCAATACGGAAACCATTACTTCTTCAATTTTTTCACCTGAATCGGGATCAACAATATATCCATAATTGATTGTATGGCTTTCTACCTCTCTAAGCGATGTTTTTCCTTTATAGATAAGATCTGAGATCTCAACTGCTTTCTCACCACTAACTCGGACAATTGCAATTGCTCCCTCTCCCATTGGCGTGGAAATTGCTGAAATTGTATCCATTTCCATCTACTACACCTCCTCACTCAATTCTATATTTTCAATGGAAACCTTATACATCTTCCCAAATAAATAGAATACCACAAAGCTCCCTTTGAAAAAAGTAACTTATACACAGATCTTCATTTCCATCATTGGCAATATTACTACTTTTCATCCACATGGATAGTTTTTTACACCTAGAAATAATTATCCACATGTGGATAGTTGAATTTTATTTCCAAATCTATATTTACAAGAAACAGGTTTTCACACTTTGTGGATAAGTATAACTTTTACCCCTGGGGTGAAAGGATTGGGCTAAAGCGAATGGTATACAAACAAAATCCGTAAAACTAGGTAAATTACTACCTATGAGAATACATATTTTTGTGCAGACAAAAAAAGGTGTGCACTAAAAGTCAAAATTGACTTTTAGTGCACACCTTTACATTCTTTTATGACTGTTTTTTTATCTAGGGGCAACTACAATGCGGCGATTTGGTTCTTCACCATCAGAATACGTAGAAATCCCTTTAACATTTTGCAAAGTCGTATGAATTATTTTACGCTCATGGGCATTCATCGGCTCTAGTCTCACTTCACGTTTCGTTCGAAGTGCTTTATTACTTAGTCTAACGGCTAAAGTTTCTAAAGCTTCTTTTCGTCTATCGCGATACCCTTCTGCATCAAGAAAAATACGAATATAGTTTTCAGATTGACGGTTAGCAACCAAATTTACTAAATACTGCAGCGAGTCTAACGTCTGTCCTCTTTTGCCAATTAGCACGCCAATATCTACACCAGTAATATTTAAGAATATACCTTCAGATCTTTCTTCTTTATCAACACTAGCGGAAACGCCCATTTTATCAATAGTATCTCGTAAAAATACAATTGCTTCCTTAATTGGATCAGGTTTTACTTGTACTTCTACAACAGCTGGTTTTCCACCTAGTATTCCAAAAAAACCTTTTTGAGGTTCTTCAACTACTTTCACTTCTACTTGTTCTCTTGTAGTTTGAAGTTTTGACAATCCTAATTCAATAGCTTCTTCCACCGTTTTCCCTGATACAGTCACTTTTCTCACTTATTTTTCGCTCCCCCTGTTTTAGGCTCTTTATCTTTACCTACATTAGGTCCAGTAATAAAATACGTTTGAACGATCATAAACAAGTTACCAATTACCCAGTACAATGCAAGAGCTGCTGGGAAAAATGCTGCAAAAGCAATAATCATAATTGGCATTAGATACATCATCATTCGCATCTGAGGGTTGTCTGTTATCATCATCATTTTTTGTTGAATAAAAGTTGTTGCCCCTGCGACTAAAGGTAAAATAAAATAAGGATCTGCTTGTCCAAGTTCAAACCATAAAAACATTTGTGGCTCTGCAACAAAAGTAGGATCAACCTCAGGGTTAATTTGAGGTGTTCTTATAATTGCATGATAAAAAGCAATTAAGATAGGCATTTGAACCAAAATTGGTAAACAACCAGCTAACGGATTAACACCGTGTTTTTGGAATAAAGCCATTGTTTCTTGTTGTAATTTTTGTTGAGTCTGTTGATCTTTTGCGCTGTATTCTTCACGTAATTTTTGCATTTCAGGTTGTATTGCTTGCATTGCTTTCGTACTTTTTGTTTGTTTGATCATTAAAGGTAAAATCAAAATACGAAGCAGAATCGTAACGATAATAATTGCTAGTCCAAAACTATTTCCTAATGCATCAGCAATTGTAATCATTAACCACGAAAGAGGATATACAAAATACGAATCCCAAATTCCTTCTCTCGCCTCATTAATCGGTTGATCGATATTGAAACAACCGGTCATAACCAACATTAAACCTACTAGTAGTAATATTAAACTAATTTTTCTTGCCACACTCGGTCCTCCTAACCTTCCTATCAACATTTATATTAAAACGTCATTCTTTTATGAATGACCAGGAAAACATACAATTATTTTTTTGTTTTACTGTTTTTCTCAGGTACTGGATCAAACCCACCAGGATGAAAAGGTTGACATTTCATTATCCGCTTAAATGTAAGCCATCCACCTTTGAAGATTCCAAACCTGTTAATTGCTTCGAATCCATATTGAGAACAGGTTGGATAAAAACGGCAGCTTGCGGGAGTAAAACGAGAAATAAACTTTTGGTAAAAACGAATAATTCCTAGTAACAACCATTTCACTTACTTCTTCACCTCAAAGCGATCTTTGCACTCTTTTTTTTAACACACCAGATAACTTCAATACATGAGTAATTGAATTTCTAAATTGTTGTAATTCCATATCAATCGTAGGCCTTCTAGCTATAATCACTACATCATAGTTCTTACTTATATCCGGTAATAGTATAGATAATGCTTCCCTCATTAATCTTTTTATACGATTACGAGTAACTGCATTGCCTAACTTTTTACTAACTGATAACCCTATTCGAGCACACTCTTGATCTGCTTTTCTTAAGTAATAAACTACGAATTGTCTGTTAGCTACAGAAGTCCCTTGTTGAAAAATAATCTGAAAATCTTCATTTTTTTTCAAACGGTTCTCTTTTTTCACCAAATAACACCCTCTTACGCTTCTATCAATAATCTATATCTAGTTGATAGAACCCAAATTCCATTATAAAGAAAAAATATGTATTAGGCTACAACAACATCATTATTTCCTTATTTAACATTTACTAGAACTATTTAATAGTATTTAATGAAATACTCTATGTATATGAGTACCATCCTGTATGGATATTGCCTATCCTGAGAAAAGCGCAAGGCGCCCTTTCATGACCGAAATGCAAATGTTCTGGACGATAAAAAGTGCTTTTTACTTTTCATCGTCCTGGTTATTTGACACGAGGTCATAGCGCCTGGAGCTAGACAACTTTCCAAGTCCAAAAATGTTATACTTTCTTATCTTTTGAAAAAAAAGACCACTGAATTATCAGTGGTCTCCTATTATGCAGATAGAACTTTTCTTCCTTTACGACGACGATTTGCAAGGACTTTACGTCCGTTTTTCGTACTCATACGTACACGGAAACCGTGAACTTTTTTGCGCTTACGGTTATTTGGATTAAATGTTGGTTTACCCATCTATAACACCTCCTGCGGGAATATACAATAACGACAGTCTTATAAATTATATGAGAGTAACGTCCTATTGTCAAGATTTACGAATATTTTTTTTATAGACCAAGAAACCCCTTCTTAACATGCATATTACATATTCTTTTTTATAAAACTATTTAGGTCCTCCGGGCAGACATTGTGAAATACAATAATCTATTTAGTTAATTGGTAAAGAGTTTTGTGTTGTGTGAGTAAAATTACACTCGTCAGACAAAAATAATACAAATTAAAAGTTAGCTCTCCATAGCTGTCTGGAAAAACGCGATACAAGAATTTTGGATCTATTGATACTTTATGCCGTACTTAGTATAGAACATTCCATGGAGACGTCCGACTACGTAAATCCAAATGAAACTAGTAATAGGCCAGCTCAACAACAGCATATTTCTTTGACTTGCCTAAGTTAGCACACACCTGGATATTCATCCCTTAAACAAACACTATCTTTAATCCAGCATTGCAAAAAATCTATTATCTCATTCCATTAAAGATGTACAACTAAAATTCTCCGTCCTTGATAACTCCCTTTAAATTTTAATGAATATTATTAGTTCGACTTTTTGTGGACAACTTTCTACAATTTTTTCTATTTTTCCACATTTAATTTCTCTACTTTTACACAGTATCTTGTGTTGTGGATACATTTTAAACACAACCAGTTGAATTATGTGGATAACTTCTATCAATAATTGCCAACAATGACTTTAATTGATATCATAATCTTGTTTTTTTTAGTGGAAAACATGTGGTAGAATATAAACTATCCACAGTTGTGTACAATTATGTGGATAGTTGTTCACCGCTATGAATAACATTGTCCACAGTATTGTGAATTACGTGTATAATCATATTTCTTCTTTATTATATCTTTTTCCACAATATTCGCGTGTATTTTTATTCGATAATATACAAGGTTTTGTAAATCCGTTCTTTTTAAAGAAGGTTTTTTCAAATTCTTGTCTTTGTTATGTAACAGATCATTGTAAAGGAGGGAAAATGGTTGGAGAATTTAAATGACTTATGGGATCAAGCACTCAAAATGATTGAAGAAAAAGTGAGTAAACCAAGTTTTGATACATGGTTTAAATTTACGAAGGCTGATTCCATTGATCAAGGAACGAATACCATTACGGTTATTGCTCCTAATGAGTTTGCTCGTGATTGGTTAGAAAATCGCTATTTTCGAATTATCACTGATACATTACATGAGCTAACTGGAGCAGAACTAGAAGCTCGTTTTATCCTACCAAAAGAAGATAAAAATGATGATTTAGAGTTACTCGAAAAAATAAAACCACCTGTAAAAGCAGCTGTAGAAACAAATGAAGATACACCCAAACATATGCTGAATACAAAATATACGTTTGATACATTCGTTATTGGAAGTGGAAATCGTTTTGCTCATGCGGCGTCATTAGCAGTAGCAGAGGCCCCAGCGAAAGCATATAACCCACTGTTTATTTATGGTGGAGTTGGTCTTGGTAAAACTCACTTAATGCATGCAATTGGGCATTACGTCATGGATCATAATCCTGGAGCTAAGGTTGTCTATTTATCTTCTGAGAAATTTACTAATGAATTTATAAATTCTATTCGTGATAATAAAGCCGTTCATTTTCGAAACAAATATCGTAACGTGGATGTGCTTCTTATAGATGATATTCAATTTTTAGCTGGAAAAGAACAAACTCAAGAAGAATTTTTCCATACATTTAATGCACTGCATGAGGAAAGAAAACAAATCGTAATTTCAAGTGATCGTCCTCCAAAAGAAATACCTACACTGGAAGATAGATTACGTTCTCGATTTGAATGGGGATTAATTACTGATATTACTCCACCAGATTTAGAAACAAGAATTGCAATTCTACGAAAAAAAGCAAAGGCTGAGAACTTAGACATTCCTAATGAAGTCATGCTATATATTGCAAATCAAATTGATACAAACATTCGTGAACTTGAAGGAGCCTTAATTAGGGTAGTGGCCTATTCCTCCCTTATTAACCAAGATATGAATGCTGATCTCGCTGCTGTAGCATTGAAGGATATCATACCTAATTCGAAGCCTAAGACGATTACGATACAAGATATTCAAAAAACAGTCGCGGAAGTATTTCATATTCGGGTAGACGAATTAAAGGCAAAGAAACGAACAAAAAGTGTTGCATATCCTCGACAGATTGCAATGTACTTGTCACGGGAATTAACGGATAACTCCTTACCCAAAATAGGAAATGAATTTGGTGGCAGAGATCATACTACCGTTATTCATGCCCACGAGAAAATATCGAGATTATTTACAACAGAAACAGAACTTCAAAGACAAATACAAGAAATTAAAGATCAGTTGAAATCTTAAATTGTGCAAAGTGTGTATAATCGGAACATGGTTATCCACATTCTATCCACAGGTTCTAGGCATTGGTATCAAAGGGGTGACGAACGGTTATCCACATTTCCACACCCCTTATTACTAGTACTTCTATACTTTTATTAAATAAATATATAAATATGACTGTTCATTTCGATAAAATTTAACTATATCGAAATAATAATTTATATTGAAAGTGAGGACAGATTAAAATGAAATTTATTATCCAACGCGACCACTTTGTGCAAAGTGTACAAAGTGTATCAAAGGCTATCTCCCCTCGTACGACAATTCCTGTATTAACTGGAATTAAGATAGATGTAACAGACGAAGGAGTTACTTTAACAGGAAGTGATTCTGATATATCCATTGAATCTTTTATTCCAAAGGAAGATGATGAACTTCAGTTAGTTGAAATAGTTGAAACAGGTAGCATTGTACTTCCAGCGCGTTTTTTTGCTGAGATTGTAAAAAAACTACCAGCTGAGACTATTGAGATTAGTGTTTCTGAGCAATTTTTAACAACACTAAAATCAGGATCTTCTGTTTTTAACCTTAATGGTTTAGATCCTGAAGAATATCCTCGATTACCGGAGATTGAAGAAGACAACGTTTTTAAATTACGAACAGACTTGTTAAAAAACATCATTCGTCAAACTGTCTTTGCTGTTTCTACTGCTGAAACGAGACCAATATTAACCGGAGTGAATTGGTCCATTGAAGATGGCAAACTAACATGTACAGCAACAGATAGTCATCGTCTTGCAATGAGATACGCTAAGGTTGAAACAAGTACAACGGAACTTTCATTTACTAACGTAGTTATACCAGGGAAAAGCTTAAATGAGTTAAGTAAGATTTTAGATGAGAATGAAGAATGGATCGATATTATTGTTACGGAAAACCAAATCTTATTTAAAGCAAAAAACTTGTTATTCTTTTCACGCTTGTTAGACGGAAACTATCCTGCCACAAAAAACATGATACCAACTCAGTCAAAAACAAGTGTTCAGTTAAACACGAAAATGTTTATGCAAGCAATTGAACGTGCCCTACTTCTTTCGAGAGATGGAAAGAATAATGTAGTAAACTTAAAAACATTAGATAATAGCAATCTAGAAATTACTTCCGTTACACCAGAAGTGGGAAAAGTTACGGAGGATGTTCAAAGTATTGAGTTTACTGGTGAGGAATTGAGAATTTCGTTTAATGGGAAAAACATCATTGATGCTCTAAAAGTTATCGACTCAACTGAAATAAAAATTGATTTTACTGGAGCTATGAGTCCATTCGTTATGAAGCCAATGGAGCATGATTATATGCTTCATTTATTCTCACCAGTAAGAACATATTAATTTCTCTTAAGAGGGTAAAATAAAGCTACCGGATTGGAATCCTATATTCGGTAGCTTTTAGCTTTGATTGTACTAATAGATGGAACATTGGACGTTTTTCATAATAAATTGGCGTAATTGTAAAAGATTTAGTACAATATAAGTTGAGTCATTTTGATATTTATCATTAAATGGTAATTTATGCAAATGAATAGAAAGTGAGTGTGACCCCCTTTGGAGCATAAAGTAACGATTCATGACGATTACATTACTTTAGGACAATTGTTAAAAGAGGTTGGTGTTATAAGCACCGGTGGAGCAGCAAAATGGTTTTTACAAGATAATCCGGTTCGTGTTAATAACGAAGATGAAAATCGAAGAGGAAAAAAATTATATCCTGGTGATATGGTTTATTTAGAAGACTTTGGTATCATTGTTATTGAAAAAGGTGAAATATCTTGAGGTATTTCCTTGTATATTGATCAAATCACCATTAAAAATTACCGGAATTATGACCATTTAAATCTCCAGTTTGAGAATAAGATTAACGTTATTATTGGAGAAAATGCCCAAGGAAAGACCAATCTTATGGAAGCCATTTATGTTTTAGCCATGGCCAAATCTCACCGAACATCAAAGGATAAAGATTTAATTCGTTGGGATCAATCGTTCGCCAAAGTTGAAGGTCAATTTGAAAATAGGAATGGACCATTTCATATGGAAGTGGTGTTTTCTAATAAAGGTAAAAAAGTTAAGGTAAATCATATAGAGAAAAAAAGATTAAGTGATTATATTGGCACGTGTAATATCATTATGTTTGCACCGGAAGATCTAAACCTTGTAAAAGGAAGTCCACAAGTACGCAGACGTTTTTTGGATATGGAAATGGGTCAGATTCACTCCATATATCTTTATCATCTATCCCAATATCACAAAGTATTAAAACAGAGAAATCAATGGTTAAAAGATGTTTCACAAAAGAAGCAAAAACTAGATATAACAATGCTAGAGGTAATGACGGAGCAATTAACGGAGTCAGCAAGTCACGTTATTCATAAGCGCTTTGCTTTTATAGAGAAACTCCAACAATGGGCTCAACCAATTCATAAAGAAATTAGTAGAGGTAAAGAGACGTTAGAGGTGAACTATATCCCCTCTTTGGATGTATCATATGAAATGGATTTGTCGACACTGAAAATAAAACTGGAAGCAGATTTTCATCGACTAAGAGAAAATGAGTTACGTCGAGGATCCACTTTAATTGGACCGCATCGAGATGATTTGCAATTTCTTGTGAATGGAAGAGATATCCATACTTTTGGATCTCAAGGACAACAACGCACAACAGCATTATCTATAAAGTTAGCGGAAATTGAATTAATATACGAGAAAATAGGAGAATATCCTATTCTCCTATTAGATGATGTACTATCTGAATTAGATGACCATCGGCAATCTCATCTACTTAATACGATTCAGGGAAAGGTTCAAACATTTGTAACAACAACAAGTGTGGAAGGAATCGATCATAAGACTCTTCGGGAAGCTCAGATGTATCATGTCGATTATGGAAAAATTAATAGGGGTAGGTGAATGGCATGTTTATTCATTTAGGCGGAGATGTTGTTTTACGTTCTCACAAAGTTGTAGCTATTTTAGATTATCATAGCAAAGAAACGTCACAAGATAACGAACGTTTTATAGAATTATGTGAAAAAAATAGTAAAACAGTTTCTATATCAACAGACAACCCCAAATCCATTGTTATTACTGAAAACGAGGTTTATTTGTCTCCAATATCCTCTCACACCCTCAAAAGACGGGCTGAAACAGTAGCTGTTTTAGAAGAAGAATAACCAAAAAATTGACCAGTTTTCTGGTATAGACATAAAGATATTACTTGTTGCAGCAATGCAAGGAAAAGTGTAGGTGAACAAAGTGAGTATTGAACAACAATCATATGATGAAAGTCAGATTCAAGTTTTAGAAGGTTTAGAGGCTGTTCGCAAACGACCAGGAATGTATATAGGTTCAACAAGTTCTCGTGGACTGCATCACTTAGTATGGGAAATCGTAGATAATAGTATTGATGAAGCTATGGGTGGTTACTGTGACACGATTCATGTAACAGTAGAAGAAGATAACAGTATCACTGTAGAAGATAATGGTCGAGGAATTCCCGTTGGTATTCATGAAAAAATGGGTAGACCTGCAGTAGAAGTCATAATGACAGTTCTCCATGCGGGTGGTAAATTTGGTGGTGGTGGATACAAAGTGTCTGGGGGATTACATGGTGTAGGTGCCTCTGTTGTAAATGCCCTTTCCACATCATTAGAAGTAAATGTTCATTTAGATGGGAAAATTCATTATCAAAAGTTTGAACGAGGTGTTCCTGCTGGAGATCTTGAAGTGGTTGGTACAACAGATAAACGAGGCACTATCATTCATTTTAAACCAGATAATGAGATCTTTACAGAAACGACAGAATTCGATTTTGATATTTTGGCAAATCGATTACGTGAACTTGCGTTTTTAAATAGAGGATTAAGTATCTTTATAGCAGATAAGCGTGAGGGTGGAAAAAGTAAAGAATATTTTTACGAAGGTGGTATTTCCTCTTTCGTTGAGCATTTAAACCGCACGAAAGAACCAATTCATGAACCACCTGTATTTATTGAAAGTGAAAAAGATGGAATCTCCGTAGAAATTGCAATGCAATATAATGATGGATTTGCTAGTAATATCTACTCCTTTGCTAATAACATTAATACACATGAAGGCGGTACACATGAATCGGGATTTAAAACGGCATTAACTCGAGTAATTAATGATTATGCAAGAAAAAATAGCCTTTTCAGAGAATCTGATCCAAATTTAATTGGTGATGATGTACGCGAAGGTCTAACAGCAATTATTTCAGTAAAAATTCCGGATCCACAGTTTGAAGGTCAAACGAAAACAAAACTAGGTAATAGTGAAGCTCGTACGATTACTGACTCTTTATTTTCAGAGCATATGGCCAAATTTATGGCTGAAAATCCTAACGTTGCTCGAAAAATTGTGGAGAAGGGAATTATGGCCTCAAGAGCTCGAGACGCTGCCAAAAAAGCACGTGAACTTACTCGGAGAAAATCTGCATTAGAGATAAGCTCATTACCAGGAAAACTGGCAGATTGCTCTTCAAAAGATGCATCTATTAGTGAACTTTACATCGTTGAGGGTGATTCAGCAGGTGGATCAGCTAAACAAGGCCGTGATCGACATTTCCAAGCTATTTTGCCTTTAAGAGGGAAAATTATTAATGTAGAAAAATCAAGATTAGATAAAATATTATCAAATAACGAGGTACGAGCTATAATTACTGCTCTTGGAACAGGAATAGGCGGAGACTTTGATATCTCCAAAGCTAGATATCATAAGACAATTATTATGACCGATGCGGATGTAGATGGAGCTCATATTCGAACATTACTACTTACATTCTTTTATCGCTATATGAGACCTTTACTCGAAGAAGGTTACATTTATATTGCTCAACCACCACTTTATAAAATACAGCAAGGTAAGGCTGTGCATTATGCTTATAATGAAAAAGAAATGGATCGAATTTTAAAAGAACTATCACCTAACCCAAAACCTGGTATTCAACGTTACAAAGGTTTAGGTGAGATGAACCCAACACAGCTATGGGAAACCACGATGGATCCGGGAACAAGAACTACTCTTCAAGTAACACTTGAGGATGCAATGGTTGCTGATGAGACGTTTGAAACATTAATGGGAGATAAAGTGGAACCTCGCAGAGATTTCATTCAAGCCAATGCTCAATACGTGAAAAATTTAGATATATAACTACAAAACACTAGTAGCTTTTCAACATTTTTTCAAATCACATCAAGACCATGCAGTATGATAACTGCATGGTTGATGTACGTTTAATAACGGGATTGTGTGTCTTTGGATAATCCTTTTGGCAGCTTGGAAATAGGTGAACGGAGGTACAAGGAATGTCGGAACAAGATCAACCGAGAGTAAAAGAAATTAATATTAGTCAAGAAATGAAAACATCCTTCATGGATTATGCCATGAGTGTTATCGTTAGTCGTGCTTTACCAGATGTTAGAGATGGATTAAAACCAGTTCATCGTCGAATTCTTTATGCGATGAATGAATTAGGTATGACTTCTGATAAGGCTTATAAAAAGTCTGCTCGTATTGTTGGGGAAGTAATCGGTAAGTACCATCCACATGGTGATTCTGCTGTTTATGAAACGATGGTACGTATGGCACAAGACTTTAGCTATCGCTATATGCTAGTTGATGGACATGGAAATTTTGGTTCCGTTGACGGTGATGCTGCAGCTGCAATGCGTTATACAGAAGCAAGAATGTCAAAGATCTCAATGGAACTTGTAAGAGATATCAATAAAGACACAATCGACTATCAAGAAAACTATGATGGTTCTGAAACGGAACCAATAGTATTACCTGCACGTTTTCCAAATTTACTAGTAAATGGTACGTCAGGTATTGCTGTAGGTATGGCTACAAACATACCTCCTCATCATTTAGGCGAAGTTATTGATGGAGTGTTAGCTCTTACGGAAAATCCTGATCTTACAAACGCTGAGTTAATGGAATATATTCCTGGACCTGATTTCCCTACTGGAGCGGAAATTGTTGGTATTTCAGGTATACGCAGAGCTTATGAAACTGGGAAAGGCTCTATTACTATTAGAGCGAAAGCAGAAATTGAAGACCATAATGGAAAACCACGTATTATCGTTAATGAAATTCCTTACCAAGTAAACAAAGCACGATTAATCGAAAAAATCGCAGAGCTTGTTCGTGATAAAAAAATAGAAGGCATTACGGATCTTCGAGATGAGTCTGACCGTAATGGAATGCGTATTGTTATTGAACTTCGTCGTGATATAAATGCGAATGTTTTATTAAATAACTTATATAAACAAACGGCACTTCAATCAAGCTTTGGTATAAATATGCTAGCCTTAGTGAATGGACAACCAAAGGTCCTTTCTTTAAAAGAAGTACTTTATCACTATGTTGAGCATCAAAGGGAAGTAATTCGTCGAAGAACTGCTTTTGAGTTAAAAAAAGCAGAGGCAAGAGCACATATTTTAGAGGGGTTACGTATTGCTCTTGACCATATTGATGAGATCATTGCCTTAATCCGTGGATCTCAAACAACAGATATTGCTCGTCAAGGGTTAATCGAAAAATTTCAATTAAGTCATGATCAGGCGCAAGCAATTTTAGATATGCGTCTTCAACGTTTAACAGGTTTAGAACGTGACAAAATTGAGGCAGAGTATCAGGAATTAGTGGAAAGAATTGCGGAATTAAAAGCAATTCTTGCGGATGATGAAAAAGTACTTCAAATAATCCGTGAAGAATTAGTTGATATCCGTGACCGTTATAGTGATGATCGCCGAACAGTTATTACCGTTGGTGAAGATAGCATGGAGGACGAGGATCTTATTCCAAGACAAAATGTTGTTATCACTATTTCTCACAATGGTTATATTAAACGTATTCCTTTATCCACATACCGTAATCAAAAACGTGGAGGACGAGGAGTACAAGGAATGGGAACACATGATGATGATTTTGTGCAGCATTTATTCATCACAAATTCCCACGATCACCTCCTTTTCTTCTCAAACAAAGGGAAGGTGTATCGCTTAAAGGGATATGAAATTCCAAACTTTAACCGTACAGCAAAAGGAATACCAATTATTAATCTTCTTCAAATTGAAAAAGATGAATATATTAGTACCGTAATTCCTGTTGATGAATTTGATGAAGATCGCTATTTGTTCTTTATGACAAAACAAGGTGTTGCGAAACGAACGCAGTTACAGGCCTTTTCGAAAATCCGACGTGGCGGGTTATTTGCTATTAATCTAAGAGAAGAGGATGAGTTATTAGCAGTACGTTTAACTGATGGAACAAAAGAAATTATTGCTGGTACGAAAAAAGGTATGTCTATCCGATTTAACGAAAATGATGTCCGACTAATGGGACGTACTGCAACTGGTGTAAAAGGTGTAACATTACAAGAAGATGACCAAGTTGTAGGAATGGATGCTATCGTAGAAGGACTAGATGTATTAATCGTAACGGAAAAAGGTTTTGGTAAACGTACTCCAGAAGGTGATTATCGTCTCCAAACTCGTGGTGGTAAAGGTATAAAAACATGTAATATTACCGAGAAAAACGGAGATCTTGTATCATTAAAAGTTGTTGGTAATGATCATGATTTGATGATAATAACAAACGCAGGTGTAATTATTCGAATGCATGTAGAGGGAATCTCTATAACGGGACGTAATACACAAGGGGTAAGACTAATTCGAGTTGGCGAAGAAGAAAAAGTATCTACCGTAGCGCGTGTTAATATTGATCCAGATGATGAAGATGTAATAGAAGATGAAAATACTCCTTTACAAGAGGAAGTAGCTAGTGAAGAGATTTCTGCTGAAGATATTGATCTTCAAAGTGAAGTGGATGTAGAGTCCGAAGATGATATAGAAGAATAAGAGTAATAAAAAAACTGCCTAAATTGGGGCAGTTTTTTCTTCAAATTCTATCTTCTAATATCAATTAGAAGATAGAAAATATATATACAAAAGTCTCAATTAATCCCTGTTTATTTTCGGCTACAATATAATCTATATAACTAAAGTTGCGATGTGAGTATGAGCATCAATTTTCCAGGATAATTTCCTAATCCCTTATTATAGAAAATACCTTTAGGAAAAAGTAGATGTCAGAATTTTTTCTTTTGATATGAGGCAAGAGGATTGTAGTAAATAATGCAAAAAAAATATATATAGTAGTTAGTATTTCAAAAAATATCCTAACGTTTTTCAGAAAAAAATTAAAGAGTAAGCAATTTTTATTGATACTAAAAAAAATCGTCACTCTGTTCATTTTAAGGAGAGAATATAATGAAAGTTAACGTTAAGTATTTAATGCCAGGGTGTATTCTATTAGATGATGTTTACATAAGAACTAATTCTCCATTAATAAAAAAGAAAACTGTATTAACAGATTTACATATTAGTATGTTAAAAATTTTTCTTGTTTCTCATGTGTTTGTCGAATCAAATCTAGTTAATGGTACTTCATTTAAACCGGAAGAAGTGTTAAATGATGAAGAGGAAAGAATTGATAATAATAATGATAAAACTGTTGAGTTTATAGATCTCTATTTGAGTGCAGTTCAACAATACAAAAGAATGTTCAAAAACTGGCAAGGTGGTACGAAAATTGAAGCTTATGCTATCAGAAAGATTTTTTTGCCTCTATACGATTTCAATCCAAATAGAGAACACCTTATCCAGTTACACCATTACGGTACTAAAAATGACTATATCTACTATCACGCGGTTGCTGTGAGTATCTTGTGTAGTAGCATGGGGAGAAAACTAAATTTAACAAATGGTGAAATTATTCAACTAGGACTTTCCGGTTTATTATCTGATTGTGGGATGTCAAAAATCACGTTAAGTGTGTTTGACAAGAAATCTCCCTTAACTGTTGAAGAATATAATGAGGTAAAAGATCATACGATATTAGGTTATAAGATGTTGGAAGAAGTACCTGGTTTTTCAAAAGGAACCTTAATGGGTGTATTACAACATCACGAAAGGGTTGATGGAAGTGGATATCCTCTAAAATTAGAAAGCAATAAAATACACTTATTTGCAAAGATAATTGCTGTTTGTGATATTTATCATGCAATGACTTCAGAAAGAAATTATAGAACCAAGCAATCCCCTTACAAAGTATTGGAAGCATTAAAGAAAGATGTCTTTGTTAAAATTGACCACGAAATTTTCGATCATTTCTTTCATTTAATTTCAGGCTTATCAATTGGAAGGAAAGTACGTTTAAATAGTGGTGAAACCGGGGAAATTGTTTTTATTGATAATAATAATCCTACAAGACCAATTATAAAAAGCTCTGATGGATCAATGCTTAATACAGTAAATGAACCTAACATTTTTATAGAAGAGGTTGTGGATTAATAGAAATTTTTAAAAAACATTGCACAGTGTATCACTCTTGTGGTATTATATAAAAGTTGTCTCGAAAATTTAATTTAATTTATTTAATTTTAATAACTTTAAAAAAGATGTTGACTTTAATAATACTGTTTGATATGATATATAAGTCGCTAACGAGACATTGGAAATT